>NZ_JBVAYG010000008.1:0-159504 GCF_055413365.1 Pseudaeromonas sp. HNCC25DJ182
GGACCTACGGAGACGACGTCGCCCGCAGCGTGGGGCGACACAGGAGCCGCACGGAATGCGGCCCGCAAACCAACTAGCAACAATCCCAGTTATACCAAACCCGCGAAAAATCCCCTGCCGCCAGCCGCTCCGGCTCGATAAAGAAATTCCCGACTCCGCAATCCCCCCACATGATCCAGACGCCATTGTCTTCGTCATGGGTGTCCATCTGGAATAACAGCTGCCAGGGCTGCTGGCTCTGCAGCTGGGTCTTGGCGTATGGCCGTGGATCTTCCTGGGTGAAATAGGCGTAGCCCCCCAGCTTGCTGCCGGTACCCAGGCCCGCATCAAACAGCTTATCGATGAGATCGTCATCGAGGTTATCCATCTCCTGGGCTATGGCCTCGAAGCGGTAGTCACTGGGGGCCGGCAGATCGCTCACGGCCGCAAAGCGCAGCGCATATTCCCCCGCCAGCGGCAGCAACGACTCGACCGGCGGCGTCGGCAGCTCAGCCGCACTCAGCGCCTCGCCGTCACAGGCCGGATGGAAGACCACCCGGTAGCCATCGGGGCTGGCCAGCACCTGCTCCAGCGGGCGCTCGAAATCCAGGCCATAGCTCTCATCTTGGGCGAGGAAAAACTGCAGCAACCCCTGACGCGGCCACAACGGCAACGGCGGCAACTCGGCCAGATTGAACTGGGCCAGCAGCGACAGGGGCGCACCTGCGGCAGTCTGTGGGTAGGGTAACGTACGCGGCCACCAGGGCTGGCCGCCAAATTTGCTACTGGTGGCACGGGCCGGTGCCTGTGCCAGCGGGGTGATCGAAACGGCGGGCAGGCCGTGGGCCGCCAGATCCGCGAGTACCTGCTGCATCTCGTCGTGGGTTGTCATCACTTATCTGCCTCATGGGGCGCCTGCTCTGCCCGGAACCGTCCGGCAGCCATCTTCGGCACCATGGCGGCCAAGGTAGCGCAAAGTGCTGGAGCAGACCAGAACGCCGGGGCGAAAAAGCCCGCGTTTACACCGGAAGCGGCCCCGCCAACCGCCAGTGCCGCCAGCAACCGCCAGCTACCCGCACCGCCAGCCACTAGGTCGCACAAGCCCGCGACTTACAGGCGATGGGCTTGCAGCGCCTGACGCAGCCATTGGGCAGCGGGGCCTAGCGGGCGAGCGCTGGGCCATAGCAGTTCGATGGCGAGCTCGGGTATGGGCGGGAGAGCGCCATCGGCCAGGCAGACCACTTCGCCGCGAGCCAGCGCATCGGTCAGCAAGAAGGCGGGTACTGCGGCCCAGCCCAGGCCGCGTTTGACCAGCTCCAGCACACTCAGATCCCCTTCCGCCCACCAGATGGTGGTCGATAGCCGGAAGCGCTCCCGCTCGCCCCCCGGCTGGCGGCCGGTGACCAGCAGTTGGCGATAGCGCCCCAGATCCGCCAGTGCAGGTGCCGCCAGTTGCGCCAGGGGATGCGCGGCGGAGACCACCAGCGGCATGGCCATCTGCCCCAGTCCAAAATGCGCCAAGGCTGGCGCAGTCTCGATGCCCTGATAGCCAATACCGAGCTGGGCCCTGCCACTTAGCAGCATTTCGCTCAGATCCTCCATAGTCGGGAACAACAGCTCCAGCTCCAGAGAGGGATAGCGCCCGGCCAGCTGCTCCAGCACCGGCGCCAGCCAAGGCAGCAGGGCGTCATCATCGATGGCCAGGGTCAGTCGCGCCTCGACCCCGGCCGCGAGTTCAGCCGCCACCGCCTGCAGTTGCCCCTGTTGCGCCAGCAGGGCGCGCGCCTCGGCCACCATACGCTCGCCAGCCAGGGTCAGGCGCGGCAGACGGCCACTGCGGTCAAACAGGGTCAGCCCCAAGTCGATCTCCAGATTGGCAATCGCGGTACTGACCGCCGATTGCGCCTTGCCGAACACACGGGCGGCCGCCGAGAAGGAGCCGCTATCCGCGGCCGCCACCAGCAGTTGCAGACTCTCCAATGACAGTTTCATCTATCTGATTTCCTGATAGCTACTAACTTGGTTCCCTCCTATTAATCATATAGATTGTCCCCTATCAAGCCTATTGTGCGGACAGGAGCCACATAGAATGAAGATGCGTACCGGTGCCGACCGTTTGCGGCATACCCTGGGTTTCGAGGTGCTGGGGCTGCTCATCTCGATCCCCTTGTTCAGTCTTTTTACCGGCCAACCGGCGGACCATCTGGGGCCCCTGGCCATCGGCTTGTCCTTGCTGGCGACGGGCTGGAACTACCTCTACAACCTGCTGGTTGATCACTGGATGCTGCGTCAGCTGGGGCGATTGGAGAAGCGCCTTATCGAGCGGGTGCTGCATGCGCTGCTGTTCGAGTTGGGCTTACTGCTGGTCGCTCTGCCGCTGACCGCGCTGTGGCTGGGCATCTCGTTGTGGCAGGCGTTGTGGCTGGATATCGGCTTCTCGCTGTTCTTTGTGGTCTATGCCTTCGGCTACAACCTGGCCTACGACCGCCTGTTTCCGCTCCCCGCTCCCGTCCGTGGCTAACGGGAGCTGCGGCTGACAGGCCCTGCGACTGACGGATACTACGGCTGACAGGCACCTCGACTGACAGCCGCCGCAGCGGAAAATAGGGCGGCACAAGATCCGCGGCGAGCGGCCAATATCATGCGCCTTATATTTCCGCTGATTTGCTAAATACTCTATTGATTCAGCATCCAGTCAGCTTTCTATATCTTTTTAACTAATATAAATCAGTGATTTAAATCTTATATTTATATGCATTTATTATGGTTATTTTAAATTGAAAGTTATTGTAAAGAACGCTCTATTTAGATTGATGATTGAATATCCGCTATGCCACCCTTTGTTCGGCATTAAATACACAGGGGTTTATCCCCACCCATAAATAATTAAAGCTGAACCGAGGGTTAATCATGATGAATAAACATATGTTGGCACTGTTTTCTGCATTGAGTTTCTGTGTTAGTGGCATGGCCATGGCCGCTGTGGACTGCAGCAATGCAGCGAATCAACATAAAGATGAATGCGTGCGCACCAAGATAAATGTGCAGAATAATAACGTCGTGGATTGCACGAATGCGGCCAATCAACATAAAGATGAATGCGTACGCGCCAAAATAAATGTGCAGAACAATAATGATGTAGTGGATTGCAGCAATGCCGCCAATCAACATAAAGATGAATGCGTGCGGGCGAAAGTAAATATGCAGAATAATAATAACGTCGTGGATTGCAGCAATGCGGCGAATCAACACAAAGATGAATGCGTACAGGCCAAAATAAATACCAGCCAGCGGAGCCCGGTATTAAATTGCCGGAATGCAGACAATAGCAACCAGGAGGATTGTCTACGTATCAAAAGCCATCATCCTCGCCAGTCATCATAAAGCGCTGATGCTCGCCCGACATAGGTGGCGCGCCCATCATGAGTCTCTGCTTGGCAGTGCATCGGCAGCCAGCGCCACGACGCCTGCCGTACCCGCATCCTGAGCTGATCCGCCCCGTATCCAGCCCCTTATCGAGGATAGAGAGCTGGATCCGGGGCGGAGCGCCATCCAGCGCTAGCTGGTTTTGCGACCTATGGGCCGATAGCCCTGCCAGAGGATCGGATCCGGCTGGCCATGGGGATTAGGTTCGAGATGAATATGGAAGCCCTGCAACTCATCCAGCAGCAGCTGGTTATCCACGTCCTTGAGATTGTCCTTGTGCTGCTGGGTCGAGCCCACCAGCAAGGAGGCCAACGCCTGTTGTTTGGCTCCAGCGGCATCGGTGGCGACAAACAGCCCGAAGTCATGTAACTCCGCCAGGATATGGGGGCTGTAGCCACCGACATTGACGAAGTAGAGCTTCTGCGCCGCGGCCGAGCGTGTGGGCTGCAACTGCACATCATAGCCGCCGACCCAGCGCACGATTTGGTAGCCATCCAGGTGCAACTTGTCCGCATCGCCAAACCAGGCGGCCTGCAGATGGGGGATCGCCGCCTCCACGCTCTCGGCCACCACAAACTGGATATCATGGACTTCGATATTCGATTTTCCGGCATTGCCACCGACATAAAACAGATACAGCTCGGGCATCTCGCCTCCTTATCAGCACAGGGCAGGTTTCTAATTCAGGACTTTTCATTGGCTCTGTTCCGGTTAAGCGTTGTTCGGCTCAAAATCCGGCATCAAGCCGCTATGCCGCAGCCAGGAGTCAGGACGAACGCAGACACGCCATAAATACATCCCTGCCGCCAACGGTCTGCTTTTCGTCCAGACTCCACCCCTATTGATTCACAACAGATAACCGGGATAGAGCCGTTCATTGACAGCAGGCGCCCGATAGTACGCCGGGGTGATGCCGGGAGCCAAGAATTCCATGGCGGGTCTTGCGGCCTGTCATCGGCCGGTAACATCTCCATGCGAGGCTGATTATGTTGATGCTGCAACCTTCATTTTGCCTACCCCGCGCTGCGGGGTTCTTTTTTTCCGGCGCCACGATTTTTCCCGCCCAGCGCTGCCGCGAGTTGCCAGCGTGGCGGTGGCATCGCATCATAGCCAAAACCTCCCCCTAAGCCTTGGCATCCAAAAGTCCCATGAGTCTGTTCAAACGCCTGAGCGAGCGGCTCAGAGCTCCAGAGCCGGTCCCGGCGGCGCAGCCACAAGCACCCAAGCCACCGGCAGCTCAGCCCCGAAGGCGCAGCAGCGGCGTATCGCTGGATCCGCAGCTGATGGCGCGCTGCGAAGCAGCGCTGAGCCAGCGGCTTGAGCAAGCCGAACAAGCCTTGCAGCAGAGCTGGCCGCGTCCGCAACTCAGTTACACCCAGCGCGGCAAGGCGGCAGGCACCGCCCATCTGCAGCGCTGGGAAATCCGTCTGAATCCGGTGTTGCTGGTCGAGAACCAGGCGCTATTCCTGCACGAGGTGATCGCCCATGAGCTGGCCCATCTGCTGGTCTTTGCCCGCCATGGCCGGGTCGCGCCCCATGGCAGAGCCTGGCAGGCCATGATGCGGCAGGTGTTCGGCTTGGCGCCCCGTGTCACCCACCAGCTGGATATCAGCAGCTTGCAGGGGCCGCTGTTTGCCTATCAATGCGCCTGCCAGCGCCATCAGTTGAGCCTGCGTCGGCATAACAAGGTGCAGCGCGGCCAGAGCCGCTACCTGTGCCGCCATTGTGGGCAACCACTCACCGAAGCCAGCCACTCATCACCTGCCCCAAACGCCTAAAAAAGACTCTCATGAGTCAGGCGTCGAACCCTGAACCAGTAATAACCGAAGCGACAGGCGCACAAAAAAGAAGCAAGATCCTTCCCTTTTGCACCCATTAGGAGTCTTGTGTCGTTCTGACACCCCGAATTCTTCTTGTCATGAACCCGTGGCCATGATCTCGCTATCGTCACGTCAAAAGGAGCTTATTGTGACTACTCCATCACCCTCGACAGCACCGCGCTGTACCCTGTCGTTCCCCATCCTGATCCCCAGCCTGATCCTGATTGGTCTGCTGTTGCTGACCTGCTCGCTCGCCCCCGAGGCGGCGGCCCGCTTCTTTGGCGCCGGCCAAAGCTGGATCACCCAGCACTTCAGCTGGTTCTATGTGCTGGCGGTCGGCCTGTTTCTGATCCTGCTGCTGGTATTAGCCATCAGCGATTACGGCAAGATCCGCCTCGGCCCCGATGATGCCCGCCCCGAGTTCAGTTTTACCTCTTGGCTGGCGATGCTATTCGCCGCCGGTATGGGCATTGGCTTGATGTATTTCGGCGTTGGCGAGCCGATGATGCATTTTCTGGCGCCGCCCCAGGCCGCCGCCTCGACGCCGGAGGCCGCCCGTGAGGCCATGGTCACCACCTTCTTCCACTGGGGATTCCACGCCTGGGCCATCTACGCCATCGTCGGTCTGGTACTGGCCTACTTCGGCTTTCGCTATAACCTGCCGCTGACCATCCGCTCCGGCCTCTATCCCATCTTCAAGGATCGCATCCATGGGCCGATTGGCCATGCCGTGGATGTGTTTGCCCTGGTCGGCACCATCTTCGGCATCGCCACCACCTTAGGCTATGGCGTGCTGCAACTCTCGGCCGGGATCACCCGCCTGACCGGGCTGGATACCTCGGGCGATCTGTTCCGCTTCGGGCTGATTGGGGCTGTCATCGCACTGGCCGGGATCTCCGCCGTCTCCGGGCTCAACAAGGGGGTGCGCCGCCTCTCCGAGCTCAACCTGCTGCTGGCGGTCACCCTGCTGCTGTTCGTGCTGTTCGCCGGCCCGACCGAATTTATCCTGGGGGCGCTGTCGGAAAATATCGGCAACTATGTGTCGCAACTGACCGAGCTGACCTTCCGCACCTTTACCTATTCCGAACCCAATCAGCAGGGCTGGTTTGGGAACTGGACCCTGCTCTACTGGGCCTGGTGGATCTCCTGGTCGCCGTTTGTCGGCCTGTTTATCGCCCGTATTTCCCGCGGCCGTACCCTGCGCGAATTTATCCTCGGCGTGCTGTTCGTTCCCACCGCCTTCAACCTGCTGTGGATGACGGTGTTTGGCAACAGCGCCATCTGGATGACACTGCAAGGCGGCCACGCCGAGCTCGCGGCCACTGCCAGCAATGTGGATGCCCTGCTGTTTAACTTTTTCGATCTGCTGCCGGGCTCGGACCTCACCTCGGCCCTGGCGGTGCTCTTGATCACCATCTTCTTTGTCACCTCCGCCGACTCCGGGGCCTTCGTCATCGACAATATCGCCACCCTGGGCCACGAACGCTCGCCGGTCTGGCAGCGGCTGTTCTGGGCCCTGTTGCTGGGGCTGACGGCGAGCATCCTGATGGCGACCGGAGGATTGGCCGCCCTGCAATCCATGACCCTGATCGCGGCGTTGCCCTTCACCGGCATCATGTTATTGCTGTGCTACAGCCTGTATCGGGGATTGCAGGCCGATAAGGCCCATTCGACCCGCCGCCTCTCGCCCGCCTCCGACTTCTGGAATGGCAAGCACTGGCGAACCCGGCTGGATCGCCTGGTACGTCATACCGGCCCGCGCGAGGCGCTGAACTTCCTGGAGCGGACCGCCTTACCGGCACTACACAGTGTCAGCAGCGAGCTCAACGAGCGGGGCTTGAACAGTCGGGTTGAACAGACCGATGCCCAGCAATGTGCGCTGGTGATCCCCCAGCAGGGGCGCCGGGACTTCTATTACGGCGTGCGTCTGGAGTCCAGACCGCTTCCCGCCTTCAATCCGCTGGCGGCGGCCCATAGCGGCGATCAGAACCTGCGGCTCTACGAGGCGATGACCTTCTTTGCCGATGGCCGCGCCGGATATGACATCCAGTATCTGACCCGGGACGAGATCAGCGCCGATGTATTGCGTCACTACGAGCGCTACCTCAGCCTGATCCAGAGTGACAGCACCGAGCTGCTCAACTCGGCACCGGAGCACAGCACGCCTCCGCTGCCGCCCACCGAGTAGCCGCCACAACATAAAGGCTAACTCCCAGTTAGCGGTTGGGAATCAAGAGGGATGGCGTCTGGGCGAAAAGCAGACCGTTGGTGGCAGGGATGCCACCATCGAGTCCCCAGGGATGGGTTCACGACGTGTCTGCGGCTCGCACAGACGCCAGCGCGACACCGAACTGACACAGAGCCAACAATAAGGCCGGGATTTCCCGGCCTTATTGTTGGATGTCGGTTACCGTCGAGAGACTCAGATCACCTGCTGCACCAGCACCGATAGCCCTTCGCCCTGCAACTGCCCGCTTGCCACACGCTGGGCTATGGTCGCGGCATCGTAGCGATCCGCCGGGTAGAGCACCACCACGCTGTGATCGCCAACCCGCAGGAAATGGCTCTCGCCAAACGGGGTATAGCGGGTCGCACCAATCGAAATCAGCGCCTGCGCCGGATAGCCACTGGCCTTGAGCAGGGCGGCGATATCTTCGGCCGGGCCCTCATCGGCCTGCTCGTTCATCTTCTCGATGATCCAGTCGAGCAGGGTGTGGTGGAAATAGCTGTAATCCACCACGGCACTGTCAACGCCATAGGCGTGGCACTGGCCGTCGCGCAGCAGGAAACTGGCGATGCGGTAGCCATCCAGCACGCCACCCGGTTGCAGATGATCCAGCGGCAGCAACTCGGCGGCTATGCCCTTGCTGGCGGCGCCCCAGTTCTTCTTCTCCGAAATCTTGCGCGCCCCTTCCTTGCGGATGGAGCAGTCGTTATAGGCACCGAAGGCCCGCGGCGTCAGGCTGACCACCCGTCCATCGTGATAGCCGATATCACACAACAGCCCCACTTCCGGCTCGATCTGCAGATTGTCCGCCCCTTGCGGGAAACGGATCGCCTCATGGCTCAGGGGATAGGTCGCCAGAAAACCACCGGCGCCCTCGGGAAGATAGAAGGGAAAAATGGCCTTCGGCGCTATGGCCTCCTTGACCTTGACCGCGACAAAATCACGGGCCTCGCCAGCTTGCTCCAAGTGACCGGCGAAATTTCCGGCCACACCCAGACCGATGACGGAACGATAGGACATTGCGACTCCTTGCCTTGCTGGCTACGCATGAATGAGTGTCCGAGTCTAGCCGCTGTGGCACGGGCGTCAACCGCGCAGCCCTTTTCTTCTCCCCGGCGGATGGTATTCTTAGCCCTCCGTGGCGACCTGTCAGCGCTGACAGGTACGCCGGTTGTCGTTGTCCGCCGAGAGATCCCATGCCACGCCGTCATCCAATTCGCGTTTTGTCCACTCTGGCCCTGTTGTCGCTGCTGGCTGCGATCCCGGCTGCCGCCGCCGACGGCGAGCCGAAGACCTTTGTCGAAGCCAAAAAAGCCCTGCTGCAGATCTACAAGGCCAACCCGCAGCAGCCCAGCTTCTATTGCGGCTGCACCATCCGTTATCAGGGCAAGAAAATGACCCCGGATTGGGACAGCTGTGGCTACGAGCCGCGCAAGCAGGCCGCCCGCGCCAGCCGCATCGAGTGGGAGCACATAGTGCCGGCCTGGGAATTTGGCCACCAGCGTCAGTGCTGGCAGCAGGGCGGCCGCAAGAATTGCGTCGCCAACGATGAGGTGTTCGCCCTGATGGAGGGCGACATGCACAATCTGGTCCCCGCCATCGGCGAGGTGAATGGCGATCGCGCCAACTTCCGCTACTCCGAGTGGGGCGCCAAGCCGGGTCAATATGGCCAGTGCAGCATGGTAGTGGACTTTGCCGGTAAACGGGTACAACCGCCGGTTGGCAGCCGGGGCGCCATCGCCCGCACCTACCTTTATATGGCGCAGCAGTATAAGCTGCGCATTGCCGAGCAACAGCTCAGACTCTTTACCGCCTGGAACCGCAGTTATCCGGTCACCCCCTGGGAATGTCAGCGCGATGCCCTGATCGCCCGGGCGCAAGGCAACCACAACCCCTTTGTCGAGGAGCAGTGTCACTGATGCGAGTGCCACGAATTTATGAGCCAGGTCCCCTCTCCAGTCATGCGTTGCTGGATCTGAGCGAGGATGGCGCCAACCATATCGGCCGCGTGTTGCGCATGCAGGCCGGGCAAGAGCTGGTGCTGTTCGATGGCCGGGGCGGCCAGTATCCGGCCACCATCCAGGCGGTCGGTAAGAAGCAGGTCCAGGTCCAACTGGGCGAGCTGGATCCGGTCGAGGTGGAGTCACCGCTGGCCATCCATTTTGGCCAGGTGATCAGCCGGGGCGACAAGATGGAATTCACCATCCAGAAATCGGTCGAGCTCGGCGTCAACGTCATCACGCCGCTGTTTTCCGAGCGCTGCGGGGTCAAACTCAGCGGTGAACGACTGGACAAGAAGCTCGAACAGTGGCAGAAGATTGCCATCAGCGCCTGTGAACAGTGTGGCCGCAATCGCATCCCCGAGATACGTCCGGCCATGGAGTTGGCAGCCTGGCTGGCCGAGCCGACCACCGAGCTCAAGCTCAATCTGCACCCGCGCGCGCCGTACAGCATCAATACCCTGCCTGAGCCGAGCCATGGCATCCGGCTGCTGATTGGCCCGGAAGGCGGCCTCTCGGCGGCGGAAATCGAGCAGGCCCGCGAGCACGGCTTTGCCGATATGCTGCTGGGCCCCCGGGTACTGCGCACTGAAACCGCCGGTCTGACGGCCATCACCGCATTACAATGTCGCTTCGGCGATCTGGCATAAGGATACTTAAGCAATGGCCATTAAACTGGGCATAGTGATGGACCCGATTCAGTCCATCAAAATCAAGAAAGACTCCAGCTTTGCCATGTTGCTGGAGGCACAGCGTCGGGGTTACGAGCTCTATTACATGGAGATGGATGACCTCTACATGGAGCAGGGCGAAGCCTTTGCCACCATGCGCACCCTGAGTGTCTGGGATAACAGCGAGAGCTGGTTCGAATTCGGCGAACAGCTGGATCAGCCGTTGGCCGAGCTGGATGTGATATTGATGCGCAAGGATCCCCCCTTCGATACCGAATTTATCTACGCCACCTACATGCTCGAGCGCGCCGAAGAGCAGGGCGTGCTCATCGTCAACAAGCCGCAAAGCTTGCGCGATGCCAATGAAAAACTCTTCACCGCCTGGTTTGCCGAACACACGCCAACCACGCTGGTCACCCGCTCAGCCGCCAAGCTGCGCGCCTTCCACCAGTTGCATCAGGATGTGATCCTCAAGCCCCTGGATGGCATGGGCGGCGCCTCGATCTTCCGCTTGAAGGCCGATGATCCCAACGTCGGTGTCATCATCGAAACCCTGACCGAACACGGCAGCCGGTTTTGTATGGCACAAACCTATCTGCCGGCGATCAAGGACGGCGACAAGCGGGTGCTGGTCATCGATGGCGAACCGGTGCCCTACTGCCTGGCGCGGATCCCGGCCCAGGGCGAGACCCGAGGCAATCTGGCCGCCGGTGGTCGCGGTGAGCCGCGCCCGCTGAGCGACAGCGACTGGGCCATTGCCCGCGCCGTCGGTCCCAAGCTCAAGGAAAAAGGGCTGATCTTTGTCGGACTGGATATTATCGGCGACCGGCTGACCGAAATTAACGTCACCAGCCCGACCTGTATTCGCGAGATCGAAGCGGTATTCCCGGTCAGCATCACGGGCCTGCTGATGGATGCCATCGAGCGGCGTCTGGAAGCGGCGGCCGGGTAACAGGTCGAACACACGGTGGTGACGCAGTCACCACCGGATCGCGTGCGGGGCCACAGACCCGGCCCCGCACGCCAGCATTGGAGAAAAGCTACCGGATGAGTTATCTACAAAACCATCTTCTGATTGCCATGCCGACCATGGAGGATAATTTCTTCGCCCGTTCGGTGATCTACGTCTGCGAGCATAACGCCAAGGGCGCCATGGGGCTGACCCTGACGGTGCCGCTGGATATGGATTTGCACCACCTGCTGACCCAGATGAAGATCGAGGATGTCAAGCTGGAGCTCTCGAGCCAGCCGGTGTTGGCCGGTGGCCCTGTGAATACCGATCGGGGATTCGTGTTACACACCCCGCGCTTGGGCCTGCACAGTTCGCTGCAACTGACCGACGATCTGATGATTACCACCTCGCTGGATATTCTCAAGGAGCTGGCCACCGGGAACGCACCGGAGCAGTTCCTGGTGGCCCTCGGCTATGCCGGTTGGGAAGCTGGCCAGTTGGAGCAGGAGCTACTGGATAACAGCTGGCTGACTCTGCCCGCCACCACAGAGCTGCTGTTTAACACCCCGTGGCAAGATAAATGGCTGGCCGCCACCCATGCCATGGGCATCGATATCTGGCGCGTCGCGCCGCAAGCCGGACACGCCTAACCCATGAACAAGGATCGGCCATGAAACAGCCAGGACAACGCACCCTGCTGGGATTTGATTTCGGTACCCGCAGCATAGGCGTCGCCATCGGCCAGGAGATCACCGGCTCCGCCCAGCCACTGCGCGCCCTCAAGGCCAACGATGGCGTGCCCAACTGGGAGGAGATCGACAAGTTGCTGCAGGAGTGGCAGCCGGATCGGGTGATCGTAGGCCTGCCGCTGAATATGGATGGCACCGAACAGCCGCTCACCCAGCGTGCGCGCAAGTTTGCCAACCGGATACATGGCCGCTTCGGTGTGGTGGTGGATCTGCAAGATGAACGGCTGACCACCACGGATGCCCGCGCCCGGTTGTTCGAACGCGGTGGCTACCGCGCCCTGGAAAAAGGCATGGTGGATGGTATTTCCGCGCTGCTGATCCTCGAGGCCTGGATGGAAAGCCAATACGGCGACTAGGGGCGACCGTTGCCGATTGTGAGCCACCCGCAGCAGAAGAGAGCTGACGGCTGCCCCATCTGACGCTACTATCAAGCCTATCTGGCGCGGATTCGGCCTTTACAGGAGTCATCATGAGCTCAAACCTGAAAAAAATTACCTTTGGCGCTCTCGGCCTGATCACTCTGATCTCCGGTCTGTGGCTGGATTTTTATCTGCCAGAGAAGAGCATCGCCACCATCACGGGTGTCGAAGTCAAACGGGTCGACAAAGATGGGCCCATCGGCAAGGAAAATCCGGCGGACGGTCCGACCATGGATGTTTATTACATCTACACAGCTCAGGATGGCGAGAAGGTGCGGGTGTTCCGCAACGAAGATACCCGCTGGAGCTTTCCGTTCTACTTCAAATTTGACTCCGCCGATGTGCAAGCCAAGGCCAAGACGCTGGAGTTCGAGAAGAAGCTGGCGCGGATCACCTCCTACGGCTGGCGCATCAACATGCTGTCGCAGTTCCCGAATGTCACCCATATCGAGGTAGTCGACACGCCCGATGCATCGACCTTTACCTTCTTCCGCTGGTTCTGGTTCCTGCTCTGGGCCGCCGGGCTCGGCTATGTGGCGTTATTCCTGAGCCGTTACTTCGACAAAAAAGAGCTAGCGGGCTGATAACAGCACGCAGCACCAGCAAACCCCATGAAGCCGCTGATCAGCGGCTTCATGCTATGGCAGAGCCACTGCCCACGCGTCAGGAACAGCGCTGGACTGTCGCTCAGGGCGCAAACGATCGCGCAACGACGCACTGGCTCGACCAGCGGCAATAAAATCGCTTTCCTGCAAGCTTTGGCGATCTGGACTTGCACTGAGAGCCTATCCCTCGTTTACTGGTTCAGGAAATCCGCCGCCCATCACAAAGCGCGAGCGGATGTGCAGTGCACGTTTGTCTGTAGCCTTACCGAGAGCCTCCGCCATGGAAAACCAATTAGAACAACTCAAGCGTCTGACCACGATTGTTGCAGATACCGGCGATATTGAGGCCATTCGTCGCTATCAGCCGCAAGATGCCACCACCAATCCCTCCTTGTTACTCAAAGCCGCCGAAATGCCGCAATATGCGGCCTTGCTGACGGCCGCAGTGAGCTGGGCGCGGACTCAAACCCCGGATCCGCAGCAACAACTCAAGGAGGCGGCGGACAAGTTGGCCGTCAGTCTGGGCTGTGAAATCCTCAACCTGGTACCGGGACGCATCTCTACCGAAGTGGATGCCCGTCTCTCCTTTGATACTCAGGGCAGCATCGACAAGGCCCGCAAGCTGATCCGCCTGTATAACGAAGCCGGTATTTCAAACGACCGCATCCTGATCAAGCTGGCGGCAACCTGGGAGGGGATCCGGGCGGCGGAGGTGCTGGAGCGCGAAGGCATCCAGTGTAATCTGACCCTGCTATTCAGCTTCGCCCAGGCGCGCGCCTGTGCCGAAGCCGGTGTCTACCTCATCTCCCCGTTCGTCGGCCGCATTCTGGACTGGTACAAGGCGCATAACCCGCAGGCCGACTACACCGCCGATACCGATCCGGGCGTGTTATCCGTCAGCACCATTTACGATTATTACAAGCGCCATGACTACCCGACCGTGGTGATGGGCGCCAGCTTCCGCAACGTCGGTGAAATTCTCGCCCTGGCCGGTTGTGATCGACTGACCATCAGCCCGGCCCTGCTCGAGGAGTTGTCCCGTCGCGAGGGTGAGTTGCCGCGCCGTCTGCAGCCCCGGGAGACCAGACAACCACGCCCGCAGCCCTTGAGTGAAGCCGAGTTTCGCTGGCAGCAGAACCAGGATGCCATGGCCACCGAGAAGCTGGCCGAGGGCATCCGCAACTTCGCCATCGATCAGGAGAAGTTGGAATCCCTGCTGCAACAATACCTGGACTAAAGAGCCAATCAGGTACCTCATCTCATCACCCATCAAGGCCTCGTTAGAGGCCTTTTTATTGCATTTGATGGCGTTAGCAGATTGTCATCAAGTCGTCATAGAATGATTTTATTTTCAGTTCGAGTGTGATATATCCAAATACGATGACTACTGCGGTAAAGGAGAGACCATGGAAAGGTTCAATCTGGAAGTCGATGATCTGGTCGTTGTTGACAGCGAAACACGTAGCGCACGCAACGCCGCCAAAAAACGCAAGTGGCGGGAGATTGAAGCGCTGAAGGAAAAATACCGTTTGCAGAAGGAGTTAGAGTCCATTGATCTGGCCTACGAAGGCGCCAGCGAACTGAATTTCTAATCACATACTGACGTGTTACCGCAAAAAAACGGGCTACCTGCAGGCAGCCCGTTTTCATATCCAGAGGTGATTCACAGCCCCAGGCTACTGGAGATATCCCGGTACCGCTCGGCCACCTCGCGCCCGAATAGTGGATCATCGGCGGTCTTGTAGCGCCAGTTCTGCTCCAGATGCCGCCAATCATCCTCGGTCAGCTTGGCACGCAACTCCGGAAAGACCTCACCCTCTTCAAAATCCATATGCCGCTGTTGCAGCACGATGAAAGATTCCAGCTTCGCGGTCAGTTGATCCAGCGGGATCACGGCATCCATCAGGATCATCTCCACCAGCTCGGTCAACTCTTTACCCGCCACAACCACCAGCTCATGCTCGTTCTTCAACCGGTCGGTGATTTGGTCATCCTGACAACGATACTTGAGGTAGTAATCGTAGATCAGGTCTTCCTGCGGGTGATGACATTGATCAGAGACCTCGCTCAGATAGCTGAGGATGTCCCGAAGCAGGCGGTAGCGCACTTCCTTCTCGCTGCGGATGGCAAACAACTGCTGGCGCAGCAAGTCCAGCAATTTGGCAATATTGATATGTTCGCGATGCAGTTCACTCAACATAGTGCGCATTCCTTTCTGGCAGAGCTGGCCCGAATTGTCAGTATAACGACTCTGTGGCGCCCATCGAGCAAGAAACCGGCACTTTGCCGCGCTACATCACGACTTTCATGGCAACTGCCAGTCGATCGGCTTGAAACCCTGCGCCTGAAGCAGTTGATTAGTGGCAGAAAAATGACCACAGCCCAGAAAGCCCCGGTGTGCCGATAACGGACTGGGATGTGGAGCCGTCAGCACATGGTGACGCTGGCGATCGATGAACTGACCTTTCTTCTGCGCATGAGCACCCCACAGCAAAAACACAATCCCGCTGCGCTCGGCGTTCAGGGCCGCAATCACCCGATCGGTAAACTGCTCCCAACCCAGTTTGGCATGGGAATGCGCCTTACCGGCTTCGACCGTCAATACGGTATTGAGCAGCAATATGCCCTGTTGCGCCCAACTGACCAGATGACCATGGGATGGAATGCGAAACCCCGGAATATCCCGAGCCAGCTCTTTGTAGATATTGACCAGGGAAGGCGGTGTCGCAACACCGGGTAATACGGAAAAGCAGAGGCCATGGGCCTGGTTAGGACCATGGTAGGGATCCTGGCCGAGTATCACCACGCGCACCGTATCGAACTCGATATATTTGAAGGCGTTGAATACATCACTGGCTGGCGGGTAGATCAGCTTACCGGATTCACGCTCCTGCCGGACGAAGGCCAGGGTCTGCTTGAAGTACGCTTGCTCTTTTTCTGCACCTATTACGTCGGACCAGCATGCCATAAGATTAAAATCACCAGTGAAATCAAAGCACAGAGCTTAATTTAGCCCATGACTTAGAGCAAGGCGAGAGATAGAAAGCCTTAATTTGTAGTAAACTTACAACATTACGAAAACAATCCAGCAACGTTTATTTTATTGCCCAACAACAAGTGACGCCACAAGATCATGTTTTATTGATTTATATCAATAAAAATCGGCAATAGACCTAGATAAAGCAGGGTTAGATCACTTGAACATAAGTCGTAAATTTACTAATGTAGTAGTCATAATACATCATTAAGTAATCGAGTAGTTCCTCCCCTCGGGAGGCACTCCAAAACCAGGGTCAGTCTGCAGACAGTGGTGGACAGATCCGAATCATAGAGAGGAAACAAACATGGTTAAGGGTATCCAAATCACCAAAGCAGCGAACGATGCTCTGCTGAATTCATTCTGGTTGCTGGACGACAGCAAGCAAGAGGCCCGTTGCCTGTGTGCCAAGGGGGATTTCACCGAAGATCAGACCGTGGCCATCGCCACGCTGGGACAAATCGAGTACCGCGAAATTCCAGTCAAGCTGGAGCCGGTGGTGGAAGGTGGTCAGCACCTGAACGTCAACGTATTGCGTCGTGAAACTCTGGAAGACGCAGTTGCCAATCCGGAAAAGTATCCGCAATTGACCATCCGTGTTTCCGGTTATGCCGTGCGCTTTAACGCACTGACACCGGAACAACAACGGGATGTCATCACCCGGACTTTCACCGAAAGCCTGTAATCAGCCGCGATTCGGTAGATAGATGCAAACGCCTCCCAATGGGGAGGCGTTTTTGTTTTCAGCTGCAAGCGAACCCACTCAGGGATAGTGCAATTCCAGGCTGATCGGGTTGTGATCGGAGCCGGTGCTGCGCTGACTGGTTGCCGCGGCCACCGTCAGACCCCGGGTGAATGCATGATCCAGCGGTAGAGAGCCAACCCGCATACGCTCATCCTGCCCGAACCTCACAGGCTGCAATTGGTTACGCACCATGATCTGCTGCAACAGCGTCAGACGTTTACTATTCCAAGTATTGAAATCTCCGGCGATCAACACAGGCCCCTGATACTTGCGGGTCAATTTGCCGATTTGCTCCAGTTGCTTCTTGTAAGCCGCCATCCCCAGTTCGAAGTTGATAGCGTGCACGTTGACCACCATCAGGGGGTAACGGCTACCCTGTAACGGATAGAGTGACATGAGTGCGGATTTCGGGAGCCGGCTCGATGGCTCCGGCAGTCGCCAGGAGCAACTGTAAACAGCAGGATCTTGTGCCGCATTCAATACCCCGGCGGTTCGTTGCTCAAACCGGAACGCGGCGACTTGCTGCCAATGCCAGTGGCCAGAGGCAAACCAGCTCGCCAGCTCCGGTGCATCGGTCGCCTCCTGCAGCAACAGCAAGTGCTTGCCCGCCCCCCACTTGGTCAGCTCCGGAGCCCACTCCTTCGCCTGCAACTTATAGATGTTCCACACCAAGACGTTAAAAGAGGCCGGCAAGCCACCAGGAAACCCCTGGCGGGCAGGAACATGACCACAGCGATCAATGAGTTGCTCACCCGCGTTGCTATAAATTACCTCGTCACCCGGGATCTCCAAGCAAGCGGTCAGCAACAGGGCCCCCACGAGCGTTAAACCATAACGAACACAAGACATGGACTTTCTCTTCAAACATCCGGTTGCGATGACAACCAGGCAAGTGGATCCGGGATCTGATAGCTGTAGCCTAACATTCGCTCGACCTTGCTCCCATCAATTTGCTTGCCCGATGCCGCTTCATGACCAAAAAGAGGTCGCGGGATGGCAAGCCGATCGCAAGCTTGGCTATAAAACTCCCGTCGTGACGGGTGCGCAGGGGCACAAGCATTAAACACCTCCCCCCAACGCTGTTGCTGCAGGATAAGGAGCAGGATGCCGACTACATCGACCAGATGCACCAGATTCACTGGCGCACGACCGTCATCCATGGCCTTTCCGCTCAGAAAGCGCCCGGGATGACGTCCCGGACCGAACAGCCCAGCCGGACGCAGTATCGCCCACTGCGGGATGCGCGAGGTACGAACCAACTGTTCGGCGTGCAACATACGCTCGCCCCGAGCGGAATCGGGGCAGGGTTCCGCCTCCTCATGTCCTGTAGCCGCCGCACCGTATACCGAGGTTGAACTGATCAGGATCAACTGCTGACATCCCGCCTCGGCAAACTGGCTCAGCAGCCGTTGCAGCAGCCCTAGATAATCCTGACAACGACTGGGCGGCAATGTCAGTATCATAGTCTCGGCACAAAGAGTCTCGGGCACAGGCTCCCTGGAGTCTCCGTTCCAGCAGGTCGCACGGATACCAGCGACACTTAGCTGCTGGCTTTTTTCTGGCGTTGTACAACTGCCGGCCACCGAAAACCCTCGTGCTTGCAGCGCCTGCGCCAACGGTAATCCCAACCATCCCAAACCAATAATGCAGATCCTGTCCATCGCGACGACTCAAAAAAAAACGGCCATCTATGATGGCCGCTAAAAGTAACGAAGGAAATATCTGGATCTTAAACCAGCTATTTCCCACAGCGGGAATTAGTGAAGTGAAACCAGACTGGAATAGATACTACCGGCTTTGACGGCACAAAAAATTGAACCAGATCACCTTTGAAAGGGATTTCTGCAAACGGTTTCAATGACAATAGAGAAAAGGGGAGTTTCCTCCCCTTCTACGGATGATTTAGCGTGGCAAGACAGAATCGCGAATCACCATCTCAGGCACGAACTTCAAACGAATACCCTCGACCGGTTTATTATCCAGCATGCGTACCGCCAGTTCAGCTGCCTGTTCACCAATTGCTTCAATCGGATACTTTACCGTGGTCAGCTTCGGCCGAATAAAGCGGATATATGGAATATCATCAAAACCCACCACAGAAACACTCTGCGGCACGGCAATATCATGTTCCATCAGGCAAGAGATGCCGCCCGCTGCCATCGCATCGTTGAAACCGACAAACGCGGTAAACGGCACCTTGCGCAACAACAGCTCCTCGGCGGCGACATGTCCACCCACCTCATCCGGGAAAGCCGATACCACGAGCTGTTCATTAAACTCGATGCCCGCCTCTTCCAGGCCCTGCTTGTAACCTTCAAAGCGCAGGTTGGCATCGGTAAAGTCCATATCGTCGGTGGTGATAAAGGCGATTTCCTTATGGCCCTGACTGGTCAGATGCCGCACCGCACACAGGGTTCCTTCGCGGTTATCCAGCCACACACAGCGATCTTCTGCACCTGGAACCTGGCGATTAACAAAGACCACGGGGGTTGGCCCATGCGCCAATTCCAGCAACTCCTCATCGGACAATGCCTTGGAATGCAGAATCAGGGCATCGCACTGCCGCTGCAGCAGCGCCTCAATAGCATGTCGTTCACGATATTCATCGTGGTTACCGGACATAACGATGGTAAATTTATTAGCTTTATCAATGATGCGCTCAATACCCAGCATCATCTGCGCAAAGAAAGGGCCGCCACAGAGATCGCCAACCAGGACCCCGATACAGTTGGAGCGTTTGCTCACCAGAGCCTGAGCGAAGCTGTTCGGACGGAAATTCAGCTCCTTCATTGCACTCAACACGGCTTCACGCTTTTCAGGTGCCACCTGGGCAGTGTTATTAATGACCCGAGATACGGTCGATATCGACACATTTGCCAACCGTGAAACGTCTTTGATCGTGGCCATGCCCAATCCCCTCAGATGAAAACGATGAACTCGGTGCGCTGTCTAGCCGCTGTCAGCTGCAGAAATCTCAGCGCAGCACATTGATATGTTTAACATTTTTGCACACTATTTCCCAGAAAATAGTGTTTTTAGTATTTCATTGTGCGCTCTTTGTCAGTTAAAAAACGCGCCCCATGCTGCAGCTTCTGCTGATAGATGGCATTAAACACCAGAACGTTCTGCACATAATTCCGGGTTTCTTTGTATGGAATGTTCTCGACCCAAACGTCCATGCTCTTCCCTGCACTGAGTCGACGCCACTGTCGCACCCGGCCGGGACCGGCATTGTACGCCGCAGCAGCCAGCACCCGGTTACCACCGTAATTATCCAGTAGCTCCTTGATATAAGCACTGCCCAGACGAATATTCACCTCCGGGTCGATCAGTTGCTGCTTGCCACCAAACGCAAAGCCAAGCTTCTTGGCCATATGGGCTGCGGTTGCTGGCATCAATTGCATCAGACCACTGGCGCCAACCGGTGATTGAGCCCGGTGATACAAAGCACTCTCCTGGCGCGCCAGAGCGTAAAGAAGGCTCATATCGACGCCCTGCAACTTGGCAAAGCGGGAAAACACCTGGCTCATCGGCATCGGAAAGCGCAGATCCAGCGAATCCCAGGCCTTGGCCCGAATGCTGGAGAGTACCGCCAAATCATACCATTCAGCATCCAGCGCCATGCTTCCCAGCTGCAGCTTCTCGGTCTGCGACACGGAATCCATCAGAAAAACCCACTCGGAACGCGCCTGGTCATGCTCGTTCAGAGCCAATAACTCTCGCACTCGGGCTACAGCACTCCAGCGCTGCGCCGCTTGGGATAAGCTCAGTGCCGGAGTCAGAGGTGCGGCGTTAAATGGCATCTTGGCTCCGACCCGATCGGCGGCCAGAAAACCATAGTAACTGCGTTCGAAACTGGCTTGCCGATAAAGCGCCTGAGCATGCTGTTTCTTCCCAAGCGCTTCTTCGGCCCGCGCCAGCCAGTAGGTCCAGCGCACATCGCTACGCGCAGCCCCGGGAATACGTTGCACCCAGGTCTTGACCCCGCGCCAATCGGCTTCCCATACCGCTTGCCGCAAACGCAGCTCGATCAGGGCCGGATCATGTTGACGTCGCAAGACCCGATCGACCCAGTTTCGCTCCGGGCCACTCTTATCCAGCAAAAACTGGCGAGCAATGCTGCCTTCGACCGCCAGCGTCTGCTCGGTGTTTAGTCCATAAGCCGACTTGGCTCGGGCAAACAACGTGCGCGCATCGCGAGGCTCTTGCCGCGCCAAGCGTTGTAATGTCAACGTTGCCATGGCCGCGGCATCCCCACCTTGTCGCGCTGGGAGCAGCGTCAATAATTGTTGTGGCTGATTATAAAGTGCCAGCAAACGCTGACCATCCGCCTGCCGCGCCGAGCCCTCGAGCTCACCGCTCAGATATTCGAGCATAGAGCCACTGCTGCGCCCCGGAAACACCAGCATCATCCGTTGCCAGACTTTTTCCGCCGTCATGTGACCGGCCAATTTCCACTGGTTAAACAGGGCGGAACACTCACCTGGCCTGGATTCGCTGTGCATCCAGATATCATCGGCAAACCGATAGGCAACCTCCGGCTCCCCCGTCGCCCAGCGAGCCAGGTAATACTGGCACCGTAGGCCCAGACTTCTAGGCTCACCATTGGCTAATTGCAGGTAGGCGGTCCATTTTTGTTCATCCGCCAGCAACCGCAGATACCGTGCTTTTAATCGGCCAGCCAGCAATCCTTGATTATCTTGTCGCACGAAGCGCATCACCTCGTCGAGACGCGAAGAATCGGGTTGCAGCAAGAGATCGTAGTAATCGATATACAGCGCCAGTGGATAGTCACCGAGTTGGGCCCGCAAAGCCCGGGCTTCGGCAGGACGCTGGGCTCGGACGGCATCAATCGCCTGTTTGTAGCGCGTCTGCTCCAGCGTTAAACCATACACCGACGGCACACACAGAGCGGGGAGGATGACACTCAGCAGAATCAGTGCAGGGAGAAAACGAAGGGTCAAAAGAGTGGTTTCCTGAAATACGGCACATAAACGTTGGTATAAGTATACCAGAGGCGTCAGCGGATGTAGCCTCTCGACAACCCGATGAGCCGGCTGACGGCGTTCATGGGCTGTTAGGCTTGTAGCGTTGTATGTATCGGGCGAGTACATCAGCCGGCAGGGGTTTACTGGCTAAAAAGCCTTGAAAGAAAGTACAACCCTGCTTCTTCAAAAACTCCAGTTGTTGACGGGTTTCAACACCTTCGGCCGTCACATTGAAGTTCAAATGGGATGCCATTGCCATCACCGCCTCGACGATCGCCATATTGCTGGTGTCGTGAGGGATATCCTGAATGAAGGAGCGATCAATCTTCAACTCGTCGACCGGCAGACGTTTGAGGTAGCCCAACGAAGAGTAACCGGTGCCGAAATCATCAATGGAAAACGAGATCCCGAGCTGCTTGAGCTCGCTCATTTTGCTGATCGTGTCTTCCGTATTGCCCAATACCACCGACTCGGTGATCTCCAGATTCAGCGCCGAAGGCTCCATCCCGGTTTCCGCCAGCACCTCATGCACCTGCTCGACAAAGTGGGCATGGTGGAATTGTTTGGCGCTGACATTGACCGATAGTTGCGGCAGATGCAGTCCATCCTCATGCCAACGCACAAACTGATGGCAGGCTTCGAGCAATACCCATTGACCGATATCGATGATCAGATCCGTTTCTTCGGCGATCGGTATAAATTCGGCGGGCGACACCATGGAGCGCCCCGCTGGTTGCCAGCGAACCAGAGTCTCGGCACCAATCAGCTCTCCCGTTCCCACCATGTGCTGAGGTTGGAAGTGCAGCAGTAATTCATTGTTTTTCAGCGCATATCGTAGCTGGTTATGGATCAATAGCCGCCGATCGGCCTGGCGTTGCATCTCCGAATCAAACAGCCGCGTCATCCGGCGCCCGGCTGATTTGGCCTGATACATGGCGGTATCCGCCTGCTTCAACAGATCTGCGGGCGTCTGTTCACGGGTCGGGAAGAGACTGATGCCGACACTGGCGCCAATGTGCAGACTCTGCCCCCGAAAATCGTAGGGTAGAGAAATCTGCTCGATCACCTGTTCAGCCACCATGGTCGCCTGGATCTCGGCTTGTGCCGGATTGGCGGACAAAACCGGCAGCAGCAACACGAACTCATCGCCTCCCAGCCGGACCAGAAGATCGTGTTGTCGCAGCAACTGATTCAGACGCGTGGAAGCCTGCTGTAACAACCAATCACCCGTGGCATGACCGAGAGAGTCATTGATGGTCTTGAAGTGGTCCAGATCGATAAACAGCAGAGCGCCGACCATATCCTTTTGCCGGGCACTCAGGAAGCTGCGCTCCACCTGCTCCATCAAATAACGACGGTTGGGCAAGCCGGTCAGATCATCGTAATACGCCAGATTCTGGATCTGCTGGGCAGCTGCTTTGCGTTCCGACATATCCTCAAAACAGATCACATAGTGGCTGATAGTGCCCCACTCATCACGCACCGGCGACCAGGTTTCCCACTGCGGATAATGGCGACCGGTCGCATGCTGACGATTCACCTCGCCCTGCCAGCGGCCATCACTATCAAACTGGAATGGACCGGCAACCTCCCAAGGCCAAAGCTCGAGGCCCAACCGCTTGCCCAGCACGTAATGCATGCTATGGCCCGTGATATGGCAGAAGGCATGGTTGACGCGCAACACCATGAAGTCCGGATCGGTAATGATGATCCCCTCATTGGTCTCGAAGGCCACGGCAGAGAGTCGTAACTCGGCCTCGGAGCGCAGGCGTTCCAGCTCGGCAGAAGCCCGGTGAGCAATCAATTGCTGCAAGGCTGCCAAGGTCAGGATGTCGGGAAAACGCTCTTTGCTGAAGGTTAACGCCAGGTGACCAATCACCTGATGCTTATTATCCCGCAAAGGCAAAGCCCAATAACCATCCACCATGGGCAAGGCAATCGGTAACTGGCTCTGGAGGGTCGAGAAATGATGCAGCTCCGGATGTAGATAAAGCTGGGCACAGCTGGTCTCTGCCAAGGGATAACGGACAAAATTTTCCACCGCCGGTACTCCGGCGCTGACCACGACGCGGACCCACTGGGTCAGCGGGGGCGACTCCAGCTCAGCCAGCCAGGCACTACTAGCATGTAATACCCCCTGAAGCTGGCGCACCAACTCGTCAAAGAACGCACGACCGGTTTTCGAGGATAAGGCATAGCTGATGCGATCCAGTTGCTGCTGGCGCAATAACAACAACTGCTCGTCATGATTTTGCGCCAGCGATTCCAGGCTCCGAGCGGCCAGCTGCGCCAACTGGCGCAACACAGGCGCAAAACGCAGTAACTGCGACTCACCACCTTCCTGGCGATGACAGCACAGGATCCCTTGCCAGGCTCCCGAACCGCCAATTCTGGCTACCAGTAAGGAGCCCTGTTGTTCACTAGCACTCAGGCGTTGCCATAGTCGCGGTTGCCCAGAGGCGGAAATGGCCGCCAAACCATCAACCAGTAGCTGGTGAAGCTCGGTTTGGTCGGTGGGTATCAACACCCGCCCCATCTGCCCTGAGCCACCCAGTACATGGGTACAGACCAGATCTGTATGTTCAGGGGACGATAACCAGAGGCTGACGTGATTCGCCTCCACCATTTTTTGTGCCAGCAAGCAGAGTTGGCGATAAAAAAACCACAATTCACGCACATGGCCGGAGGGTAACGATATATCCGCCCCCATCATCCGTGAGTCAACAAATGGCTGAACCGGGGCATCAGGAGAGCTCGAGAACGTTTCCAGATAAGAAGGCAGGGAAAACTCAGGGACATCGTCAGCGACCAAATCAAGGAACTGTGTCAACTCATATCCAGAATGCAGACTCACGTAAAACCTTTGAATAAAAAAGCAGGGTTGACAGGGGCTGACGAAAGCAAAATTGGAGGCTGACGGCGAGAGCCTGTATTTAAGTTGGCAAAATATTGCCTGTGCACTATGCCAGAAACAAGCCTTTTTTATGCATTACAGCCTCAGGATCACAGAACTCATCAGACCTGGTAATTAGACCATACTTAGGTGACGGAAATCACACTTTTGTAGTCCATGAAATGAGTAATCTGGCTACGAGATAAGAACAAGAACCAAGGGGGTTCACCATGATTATCGACATTACCAGCAAAGCCATCGACGTCACCCCGGCCATTCGGGAACGCATTGAGTCACGCTTTGCCAAACTGGAGCGCCTGCAGGTGCCTCTGATCACCCCCCAAGTCATCATTACCAAAGAGGGCCTAGCATTCATCATCGAAGCCAAAATCGGTATCCCCAATGGTCAATTGTTCGCTCAAGCCGAGCATGAGGATCTGTATGCGGCGGTGACGCTGCTCGGTCAAAAATTGGAACGCCAGCTCACTCGTCACTCCAGCAAGCCGACAGCCCACCGCAGTGCTCGCTCCGGAAAAGAACAGTGCCGGGCAGGAGAGTTGACGCCCGCGCTTTAATGTCATCCCACTTTAATGTCATCCCATAGTAACCGGGCGCTCAACAGGCGCCCGGATTCTATTGCCCCACCACCAGTCACCAGAACAGGCTTGCAAGCCACCGGCAATTCACGTATTGCTATACCCATCTGGTTACAGGAATCCACATCATGCTGTTGTGTGTACGATTTAGTTTCGGTCGCTTCTTTCGCTTCGCTCTGACCTGAGCAGGAGGCACTGTCGTACCCGGATCCAGACGCACGAACAGTACCAAGCCTCCCCTTCGGGAGGTTTTTTTTTGCATCCGTCAACCACCTGGAGCTGGTAATATGCAACGCACAGCTTCACAGCAACAATATCCGACCGTGACCAACAGGATATTTTGCCAGGCCCGGATCCATACGCTTAAGGGAGTAACACATGGCCACACTGGAAACCATCCGTGACGAAATTACCGCCCTGGATGGCGATTTATTGCGTCTTCTGGCCCGTAGAAAGCAGTTGAGTATCGATGTCGCTCGCAGCAAGCAAGCGGATCGCCGCCCGATCCGGGATCAGGTCCGGGAACAGGAGCTGCTGGAACGTCTGATCCAGGAAGGGCGCCCCCAGGGGTTGTCGCCCCATTACATCAGCCAGATCTATCATCTGATCATCGAAGACTCGGTACTGAGCCAGCAGACTTATATTCAGGAGCAACTCAATGCCGAGCAGCAAGGGACTCTGACCAGTATTGCCTTCCTCGGTCCTCGGGGCTCTTATTCCAGCCTGGCGGCCCGTAAGTATCTGAGTCGGCATACAGACCAGGTACTGGAAACCAGCTGCAGCAACTTTCAGCAGGTGATCGACGAAGTCGAGTCCGGGCGGGTGCAATATGGAGTATTGCCGATCGAAAACACCAGCTCTGGCAGTATCAATGAAGTCTATGATCTGATGCAGCACACCAGCTTGTCGATCGTCGGGGAACTGACCTTACCGATTGAACATTGTCTGCTCGCCGCAGTTGCGACCACGCCGGAGCAGATCACCACCATCTATGCCCATCCTCAACCGATCCAGCAGTGTTCCAATTACCTGCATGCACAGATGAGTCAGGTTCACCTGGAATATTGTGATTCGTCGTCGGCCGCCATGGCAAAGGTCCAGGCAGAAGCCAGCCCACACGCCGCCGCACTGGGCAGTGCCGCTGGCGGTGAACTATTCGGTCTGGAGCCTATCGCCAGCCATCTGGCCAATCAACAAGACAACATCACCCGTTTTATCGTGGTCGCGCGCAAGGCGATTGAAGTAGCCCCGCAGATCCCGGCCAAAACCACGTTAATCCTCTCGACTGCTCAGAAAGCCGGTTCGTTGGTCGAAGCCTTGTTGGTCTTGCGCAACCACCATATCAACATGACCAAGCTGGAGTCGCGGCCAATCCAGGGTAATCCCTGGGAGGAGATGTTTTATATCGACGTCGCCGCTAATCTGAACTCAGCGGCGATGCAGGCTGCGCTGAAAGAGCTCAATAGCATTGCCCGTGCGCTCAAGGTCCTGGGTTGCTACCCCAGTGAGGATGTTCGTCCTACCACCCTGCCCGATTATCTGCTCCCCGCAGGAGAGTAGTTGCCGAGTAGCACTATGATGACCCACAACAAGAAGGCGGCCCGAGAGCCGCCTTCTTGTTGTTGTGATGAGCGGTCAGGCCAACGGCCGGCGTTCTACAGCGATTCGTGATGCCGACTATCATGGGCCTGAGCCAGCAACATCTTGCTTTCCCGCAAAAATTGCCCGGCATAATCGCCAAAAAACTCCGCGGCCCGGTGGAAGGTCTGGATAAAACCATCACGATCCGCTGCTTCGAGCATGTTAATCGCCTCTCCCATGCGCTGATGGTAACGACGGATCATCTGCACATTACGGGGCGACGAGAGAATGATATCGGCATACAACGCCGGATCCTGCGCGAACAAGCGCCCGACCATCGCCAATTCCAGACGATAGATGGGAGAGCTCAAAGCCAGCAGCCGCTTCAGATCCGCCTGTTCTTCACTCAGATGCACGCCATACACAAAGCTGGTGAAGTGCCGCAACGCCTGGATCAGGCTCATGGCTTCATCATGTTCTTCGGCGGTGACGCTGTGCAGGCGCACGCCCCAGATCCGCATCTGATCCAGCAACCACTGATAGTCAGCCTCACCTCGTCCAGCGCAATAAACCACCACCTGTTTGGCCAGGCTTGACACATCCGGACCAAACATCGGGTGTAAGCCCAGAACCGGACCTTGATGCACGGCCAGCATGTGCGCCAACGGTTGACTCTTAACGCTGGTCAAATCCACCAGCACACAATCTGCCGGCAACATCGCCAGTTTATCGATCACCTCGCAGGTGGTATCGATAGGCACCGCCACTACCACCATGCCTGCATCGGCCAGCATCTCGTCAGCCTGAGCCCAGTCTCCCCGCTCCAGCACATCCACACGATAACCGGACAAACGAAACATGTGCACAAACAGGCGGCCTAACTGACCGGCGCCGCCGATGACCACGATGGAGCGCAATGCCGGATTCACACACTTGAAGCCGGAGTCATTTTCACTGCTATAGGATTCGCGCATGACGCGTCGCAAGACATCTTCGATCAAATCGGCCGGAACGCCGCTCGCCGTTGCCTCTTCACGACGCTTGGCCAGCATGGCGGCTTCCCGATCCGGAGCATAGATAGGCAACCCATGCCGACTCTTGACGTCACCCACATCGGCAACCAGTGCCAGACGCCGTGCCAACAAGGCGACTAGCTGCTGATCCACCGCATCAATCTGATCCCTCAGAACGTTTAATTCTTCATTCATCGCTTCATCATCCAAAAAAAAGCTCCGGTCATGACCGGAGCTCATTATGCGGTCCAATCAGGCCGGGAGTCGAGCCTTCAACGGTTCGGCTAACTCGTCATGGCACTTGGCCAGCAGAGTTGCCGTAGTATCCCAGTCAATACAGGCATCGGTGATAGAAACACCATAGGCCATCTGACTCTTGGGTTGTTCGCTGGACTGGCTGCCGGCGCCGATATTGGACTCCAGCATGATGCCGAGGATGGAGCTGTTCCCGTCCTGGATCTGATGGATGACGTTACTTGCTACCAGCGGTTGCAACTCATGATTCTTGCTGGAGTTGCCATGGCTGCAGTCTACGACCAGGCGGGGAGCGAGCTTCGCCTTACCCATGGCTTGCTCGGCCAGAGCCACGTTGACCGAATCATAATTCGGGTGTTTGCCACCACGCAGGATCACATGACCATCAGGATTGCCCTGGGTCTGCAGCAAGGCAACCTGCCCCTGCTGATTGATGCCCATAAAGGCATGAGAGGCCGCAGCAGACTTCAGGGCATTGATTGCTGTGTCCAGATTGCCATCGGTACCGTTCTTGAAACCGACCGGCATCGACAAGCCTGATGCCATCTCGCGATGAGTCTGGGATTCGGTCGTCCGGGCGCCGATGGCAGACCAGGAGAACAGATCGGCCAGATATTGCGGACTGATAGGATCCAGTGCCTCGGTCGCCAACGGCAGACGTAACTCAGCCAGCCAGGCCAGTAATTCACGCGCCTTCTGCAACCCTAACTCGATATCGAAGGTACCATCCAGATTCGGATCATTGATAAACCCCTTCCAGCCCACGGTGGTTCTTGGTTTTTCAAAATAAACCCGCATGACGATATAGAGACTGTCTGCATAACGATCATGCAATTCCTTAAGGCGCAGCGCGTAATCTTTGGCCGCATCCATATCATGAATCGAGCACGGGCCACAGATCACCAACAGCCGATGATCCCGGCGCTGAATGATATTGGCGATGGTTTGACGTGCATCCGCAATAAATGAGAGCGCTTCGGCCGAGACAGGTACGCGCTCTTTCAGTTCAACCGGTGTGATCAAGACTCTTTCGGATTGGATATGGACGTTATTCAGACTATCTCTATGCATAGCAGCAACCTTGTAAACTTATATTTACACAATTAGCGCGATCAGCTTTAGCTTGTTTTGTTGACACAAATTGATTTTCGCACTAGCAATGAGCCACACCTTACCAAGCCAGCACCGATTTGCAAGCCTTGTTTCGCGGCCGTAGAAATGAAAAGGCCCCGACATGCGGGGCCTTCCATCCATGAATGCTAGTTATTGGTCGATCTCATCCAAATACTGGTCCAGATCGCCATCGGCACCATCCTGTGTTTGTTCTGTGGCGGAATGACTAGCCGCAGGCCGCCCATCCTGAACCTTGGCTTCTTCATATTGCAGGTAAAAATCCTTGGCTGAGAGGTAAGGATCCAGCGCGTTATCCAATACCGCCTCCTGATCGACGACTCGCGCACGCTTGCTCAAACCATCGACGGCCCATAAACCGATCCGTGTCCCCCAGCCCATGCTGGCATAGGGAAAATAAAGGCCATCCACCGTATCACCGATCGCCGTACGCATAGTCGTGGGGCCATAGACCGGAACCATAAAATAGGGGCCCTGCTCCATCGTAGCCTTGCCCAGAACGGTACTCATGCTCATGGCGCGACGCTCAATGCCCATATCCTGAGCCACATCGACAAAACCCAGTAAGCCTACGGTCGAATTCAGAGCAAAGCGCAACACGCTGACACCCGAGTCTGCAACCCGCCCGACCAGCAAGTTATTCACAAAATAGTTGGCTTCGTTGACGTTTTCGGTGAAATTGCCCACCCCATTGCGCACCGGCTGTGGCACCCAGGCCACGTAACCATGAACCACGGGGCGCAAGGCATAACGATCCAGATAGTCGTAATTAAGTTTCCAGCTCGCCCGGTTCAAGGTTTCATAAGGGTCAATTGCACCACCCGGGCCAGCCGCACTCGATGAGTTGCCAGCCGCCATACCGGCCAGAGGCCACACTAGGGTAACGGCCAACAAATAACGACTCATGCACATCATGGCGGTTTAAATCCTTCTTTTGGTGAGCAAATCAGCTCATGATTGGGATAAATTATACCCCACGAACCCAGTGGAGTGGAGCAGGGCTTTCGGCGTTCATGGTGCCCCCCGGTGAGGGTCGAACTTTGCAGTTCGGGGGAATCTTCACTCGTAAAAACAAAAAGCACAAGAAACCGTGATCATCAGGGAGACAGTTGCGTCCTTTCGTCGATGCACCGCAAATGGTGGCTCCAGGCTTTGCTTCCCGCCGATAGAACAGGCTAAATTAAGGGAATAGACCCTCATCGCCCCTAGCATGGGTCGTCTGCTGCCATTCAGGGTGTAAGGAAGTCATAGTGTCCGACCTCAAGCTCAACAAAACCGAACCCGCCAGGACAGCATCCTATGCCGATGGCGGTTCAACACCGAGCGAGTCGGTCTCGGATCCAGTTCCGGCACAGACTAAAGTTCCCAGCCAACTAGTACGTCAATACTTGCAACAACTCAGCCAGCAGCAAGGGCAATTACCGGATCTGATGGCACAGAAACAGCAAACCCTATTGCGCCAGTTGACCCAGTTACTCGAAAGCCAGACCGCTTCTCAAGCATCGCAAGAGGTTACCGGGGCGGCATCGGGCACCGGCGCTGCAACCACACCGCTCAGCGGTCCGCAACCATTGCAGCAACTACTACAACGCCTCTTGCCCCTGCTTCCTGCGAACGATCCACTGCTCAAGCAACCCCTTGCCCGACACGGCAATGAGGTGATCCTGCTGCGACAGCTGACTCAGTCACCGCAATTGCTTTCGACCCTGCTGCAGCAACTTCCTCCGGCGTTACAAGAGTCTTCCGCATCCGGCCGTGCCTTGATGCAATGGTTGGTGCAGTCCATCGCACTGCGGCTAGCTCCGGAGAAAATGCCGCAAAGTTTGGTCACGCAATTGCAACAGCAGCAAGTATCCTTAACCATGGTTCAGCCCGATAAACGCTCACTGCAAAATCTGGAACACCTCAATCGCGCCACGCTACAGTTCATCCAACAAAGCCAATCCGCAATGAACCAAGGTAGCGAATCAGCACTCCCCAGCGGACGACCGAGCGCACCGTCTGGAGAGGCAAAGACCGAAGCCAGTTCCGGCTCGAAACTGCAAAGCGCTCATCTAAGGCCAGAAATAGCGGCCATAAAAGCAATGAGCGCCGAGACGTTAGAGAGCTTATCGACCTCAGATCATGCTGCTGAGGGCTCTGAAACCAATCTGGATTCAAAACCGCAAACCGCTCCGTCACGAACAGACATAGCGGCCGCAAAAGCAATTAGCGCCGAGAAATTAGCTCAGCAGTTACCGCTGCCAGGAACAGCGACAAAAGATCTGGCGGCCGAAGCAGAAACGACAGTGCCGAATCGAGATGCGGGGCAGACCAAGGGGGTGAGCAGTAGCACTGCGCTACCGAACGGCGAGGCCAAACCCACGGCAACGCCCCCGGTCCCGCCGGATCCGGGTATAAAAAACCGAGTGCAAACCACGGCTCCTGCCGCCACCCCAGTTGACGCGACACAAAAGGTAGATGCGGCAGTAACGGCAGCGAATGGGCGCGAAAGTAAGCTAGCGACTGAGCTATCATCCAAAACCGACGCCGCGCTCATCGTGGATAAGAATGGAGCGCCAATAGCACGGGCAACCGCTGATGCCACGAAAGGACAACCCACTGCACCGAAGGCAACAACCACCAAAGTCGAACGACAGCCCATTCTACAACGCATGGCGGCACTACTACATGCATCCCCCGGCACAGTAGAACAAGCAGCTGCTTCAAACCTGGATCCAGCCGCCAAACCCCTGCTCATTCCCAACAGGATGTCACTGGGATCCTTTGTCCACGAAATCCATCTGCACCTGGCAGGGCGACAGCTTCCGGATCCCTTAAAGCCCGCCTTAAAACATCTCGTGGATGCCTTGGCCCAGCCACTGACACAACCGGATGCTGTCGAGCAGTGGTTCGATTTCTTGCGCCAGCCCTTGTCCTCCGACTCCACGGCGGGGAGAGCCCTCCAGCAATGGGCTTTGACGTTATTATCGATTCGTTTGCAGCAGATGGCTGCCACGACAGAGCCAACATCCTCTACCCAGCAGCAGCTGCATCCGTTACTCAACCACGAAGAACATCAGCAACTGACACACAAACTGGCCGCATCCTTATTTGGTCAAACCGAGCGCTTCCAACAACTACAACAGGATGCTCAACAGCAAATCCCTACTTATGTTCCCCTTCCGCCCCAGCAACCCGGTGACCGCGAAGGTGGTTTATCCATGCAAAGGAGTGCGGGCAAACAAAGCCCTTATCAATGGACACTCAGCTTTTTCATCGAAGTGCCACAACTGGGCCCGCTGCAGATCCGTGCTTGCCTGGACATTCCTGATATCCAACTGCAGGTCATGGCCGAGCGTTTGAGTGCAGTCGATAAGATCAAGGAGACCCTACCTCTACTGGAAGGGCGTTTTCGTGAACTGGGCCTGACACCAGGGGGCTTTGTTTGTCGTCAAGGCAAGATTACTCCCCCCCAGACGGAGGATGAGATATCATCCGCTAGTCCCACAGCAGGCGTTTCAATCCGGATTTGAATATGACCCGACAACCCGATGATCCACTCAAGGCTGTGGCTCTTAGATATGATGGTACCCAGGCGCCCCATATCGCCGCTCAAGGCGAGGGAAATATGGCCGAGCAGATCTTGGCGATGGCAGAAGCCGCAGGGCTGTACGTTCATCAGGATCCCGCACTATTGGCCCGACTTGAAACCTTGCGTGAAGGTGAGTCCATCCCCCCCGCCCTCTATGTCGTCATTGCTGAAATTCTGGCTTATTCCTACTTGCTGCAAGGCAAATATCCTGAACATTGGCGACGCGCCGATGGCTCAAAAGCATTGGATGTAAAAGCATAACAACGACAGACCTTCGCCTGACCCATGAGCGGCGGTATGTATCGATAGTCCGGCTTTCCGCCGAAAAACAAAAGCCAGTCAAAATAAACCGACTGGCTTTGTGCGTTGGAAGCCTCTTTAGACTGCCAAATGTATTCAAAATATCAGCATATACAGAGCAGATATGGATACAACCACTACCGGCCCTTGGCGCCACGCAGTGAAATAAGCAATTCTGCCTCGGCCTTGGGAATTTCGCATTCGGCCATGACCTCATCCAAACCCGCACCCAATTCAACCATCCGTGCGGCTCGACTGTATAGGCGACTGTCCGGATCATGCAACACCAACTCTTGCTGGCGCTCAGCAACAGCGATAATGCCTTTCTCAAGCTCACCCAATTTTTGGCCGGTCCCCAAGGCACTGCTGTGAAGTTCATTGAGCTGCTTGCGGGCACTATCCCGAGCCTTGAGCAGCTCCTTCAACAACAACTCCATCGCCTGTAATTTGCGCTTGCTACGACCGACACCAATCCATGCCAGAATCAATGCCACTATCGCTACGCCCAACGCCAATCCAGCCAGGATCAACGTGATGAGATTTAGATCCATCATCAAAGCAGGTTCAACTCATCCCATTCATCATCAGACAGTAGCTTGTTCAGATCGACCAGGATCAGCAACTCGCCATCACGATTACTCACCCCTTGAATAAACTTGGCACTCTCTTCTGTGCCAACACTCGGCGCCACGTCAATTTCTGAGGCACGCAGATACACAACTTCGGCGACACTATCCACCAGGATGCCGATCACTTGTTTTTCTGCTTCGATAATGACAATCCGTGAATTATCGCTGACCTCGGCGGGTTGCAGTCCAAACCGGGAGCGGGTGTCAATCACGGTCACCACATTACCGCGGAGGTTGATAATCCCCAGCACATAATCTGGAGCTCCAGGCACGGCAGCAATTTCGGTATAACGAAGGACTTCCTGAACCTGCATGACATTAATGCCATAGGTCTCACGATCCAGTTGGAATGTAACCCACTGGAGTACTTCTTCCGCAACATTCTGCGCCACGTTACGCTTCTGACTCATTTTTTGATTCCTTATATCGGGCGTCATGAAACAAAATTAGCAACAAACTCGAACGAGAGCGATGTTAGCAACCATCAATATTCACTCCCTTCACTAATAAAGCCAAAAGCTCCTGTACATGAAGTAAGGCACACATTTTGTCTTTTACCATACCCGCCAACCAAGGACGTTTGCCAGCACTGCTCCGCCATTGGATCCGGGAGTCCTGCAGCAGCTCGGTACCATTCAATTGGTGGCATGCCAATCCCCATTGGCTATTACCCAGCATAACGAGATATTCATATGGCTCGTTCGCCGTCCGTTCAGGCATGATCCAGCGGGTGGTATCCACCACATTGAGTTGAGACTCCCGTTGCGTCATGACACCAGCAAACCAGTCTGGTTTACCAAACAGGGTATTGATCTTGGTAATTTGGTGGATCCCGCCCAATTCAGTCAGTGGCACGGCGAACGTCACGCCAGAGACCACAAAAAATAGCGCCTGAAACTCTTTGCCCGGCTCAATGTTTTTCCACACCGGAGGCGCGGGGGGCTGGGGTCTCCGCGCTTGAACTTTCACTTGCTCGACCGATTGAGCCGAGCGTTGGCTTTCCGTCAACGGCTCGACCTGAGCCAAAAGATCGGCCAGACGAGTCTGTTGTTCGATCACGGGTTCAGCAAAAGGTGCCGGTGTGCTCAATGGCTGGGCTAATTCAGGCTGAGGGGCCAAGGGCTCGACAACAGTTTCGGAGAGCAGCGACTGGAAGTAGCTATCCATCGCTTTGAACTGGGATCCCTGATTCATGATGTCCGTCCCTCTTGTTGCAGCAGATAGCCAAGCAAACTCAGGTAAGCCTGACTACCACGACTTTCTGGCGCATAAATTGAGGGAGGTACATGCAAATGGCTCGCATCCCGGAATTTAGTATCAATGGGGATCACGGAGTCCCACACCCGCTGACCATACAATTCACGAACGGTTTCCAAACTCTGCACAGATGCTTTGGTACGCTTATCAAACATGGTCGGGATGATGGTGTAATGAAATGGTAATTGACTGGAATGCTGCATGATTTCAAAGGTTTTAATCATCCGTTCTAACCCTTTGAGGGCCAAAAACTCGGTTTGTACAGGAACCAGAATCCAGCTGCTGGCGGCCAGAGCATTGACCATCATGACACCCAATACCGGCGGGCAGTCGATCAGCACAACATCATAATCATCTTTAATATGTTGTAAGGCTCGGCGCAAAATCAGACCCATACCATCCCGATCACCCAGGGTCCGGTCCAGAGTGGATAAAGCAATGGAGGCTGGCATCAAGCTGATATTATGAAAACGAGTCTTCAGTACGACGTTTTTGACCTGCGAGGCATCAGGATTGGCTTGCTCAAATAAATCAAACAAGGTTCCATCCAGAACGTCGGAGTCATAATCCAGATAACTGGTTAAAGAGGCGTGCGGATCGGTATCGATCAGCAAAACTCGTTGATTCTGGCTTGCCAGGAGCCCAGCCAGAGTAACGACAGTCGTGGTCTTTCCTACGCCACCCTTCTGATTGGCAATTGTCCATACTATCAAGGCGTTATTCCTGTCTCTTTAATTTAAATCGGCCATCAGGCAACTGGATAACATTATAGTTATCCGGGTTAACATTCTGCTCTCGGGGCTTTTCACCTGGTTTGGTCGCCGCTTCATCGACAATAACGGGCAAGGGTTTCGGTGTATAGGCAAAACGAGAGACGGCTATCACAACCTTGCGATTCACTTCTCGCCCTCGCTCCGTGGTATTGGACGCAAAAGGAGAAAACTCACCGTAAGCTTCTATGGCCAATTGGGCCGGCGGTATGCCGTCCGCATCCAGGCTTTTGAGCACGGAAATGGCCCGAAATGCTGAAAGCTCCCAATTCGAGGCATAGAGTTCGTTGCCAATCTTGATGTTGTCGGTATATCCGCGGACCCGGACATAGTTATTTAATGGCGCTATGGTTTTAGCTATTTGTTTTAGAATTGGCTTCGCCTTGAGTAAAACCGTAGCGCTACCGCTGGGGAAAATAAGCCCGGAGCTCAGCTCTATGGTCAGCCAATTTTCATCGGATTTAATATTGATAAGACCTGCGGAGATCAGATCCTCTAACGATTTATTAAACTCTTTTTTTAACGCATCAAACGGAGCGCCAGAACTGTTATTAGTGCTGCTATCGAGCGGGAGCTGATCCTTGATCTCTTGCTCACTATTTTGTGTCGGAAGGGGTTGCTGTGTCGGCGGCTGGCCGGTATCGAGCATGCCACCGCCCCCTTCGGTTGGCGCTTGGACAATAGACACTATCTGATTCGGCGATGCCGCACTGATGTCTGAGCCATCACTGCTTTGCTGGATCCCCATATTGCCGCCGAGGACGGTGGAGCCTGGTCGCGCGGTGACAAACCCCATTTCGGTAAAACTCTGGATCAAGCCCTGCACCAAGGCCTTCACTTCAGTCTGTTTGGACATGGCAAAGCCATACAACACCACAAACAATGCAAATAGCAAGGTCATGAAGTCGGCGTAGGAAAGTAACCAGCGTTCATGATTCTCTGGCGGTTCGGCTTTTTTCTTTTTTGCCATGGCTTACTCTTCCCCGATGTAAACCTGCAGACGTCGCTTGAGTTGCATCGTATTTTCACCGCCAGCAATCGACAATAACCCCTCGAGAACCATCAGTTTGAAATGCGCAATCTCGTGATTAAAGGCTTTGAAACGGTTAGCGACCGGCAAAAATAGTATGTTTGCCGACCCGACACCGTAGATAGTTGCCACGAATGCAACCGCAATTGCCGGTCCAAGCTTTTCCGGCTGATCGAGCAGGCCCATAGCATGAATCAAACCCAATACCGCACCCAGGATCCCCATGGTTGGCGCATACCCACCAAGGGCTTCAAACACCTTGACGGATTGTTCCAGTTCATGTTGTTCCATCTCGATCTCGTTTTCGAGCAACTGGTGTAGCTGTTCCTTATCCACCCCATCGACGATCATCTGCAAGCCATTACGAGTAAAGGGATCTGCAATTTGTGCAACCTGATTCTCCAACGCTAACAGTCCTTGCTGACGGGCCGTTGTCGACATCCCCTCCAGCATTTCTGACTGAGCATGCAAATCCAGCTTAGGGCCAGCCAAGAGCCACTTACATTGCTTCAGCGAGGCAATCAGCACACCAAATGGGAACTGCACCATAACCGCCCCGATAGCACCGCCGATCACGATCAGGAATGCAGGCAAGTTGAGCATGGCACTCGGGTGCCCGCCTTCAAGAATGTTAGCGCCGATGATAAATGCGATTGCTACAAAAATGCCGAGAAGACTCATGCTTAGCGCCCTATTTCAACCATTATTCGCTGCGCAATTTTATCCAGCGGCAGGGATTCTGATGCAATTCCCGCCTTGGCAACTGCCTGCGGCATGCCATATACCACACAACTGGCTTCATCCTGAGCCCAGATGGTTGAACCTTGCTCTTTCAGCAAGCGAGCACCATCACGGCCATCCGCGCCCATGCCAGTCAGAACAACCGCCAGCACCTTGTCGGCGTGGCTCTTGGCCAAGGATGCGAAGGTGATATCGACACAAGGCTTATAATTTACCTTGTCATTTCCTTCAATGATCCGGATCCGGGCGCTACTTCCTCGACCATCCAGCATCATCTGCTTCCCACCGGGAGCCAAGTAAGCCGCGCCGGGGCGCAGCAAGTCACCATCTTCGGCCTCCTTGACGCTGATTTGACACAGGCCATTGAGACGCGCGGCGAATGCGGCGGTAAACGTGGCTGGCATATGCTGGATCAGCAGGATTGGATAGGGGAAATTGGCCGGTAGTTGAGTCAGCACAGCCTGTAAAGCAACAGGCCCACCCGTAGACGTTCCGATCGCTAGTAGCTGATAGCTCTTACCTGATTTTTTAAAGTGAACCGGTGCCGGACTTGGTGTAGATACGATTGAGGCAGAGGCTCTTTCTGTCGCCAAAGAAAACGCACGAGACTGCGCCCCCCCTTGCCCTGTCACTGACACAGATGAGGCTGAACTGCTTGTGGAAAGGTGGGATGTTGGCGCAGGGCGCGGGGTCGACATAAAAAGACGGCGACGAGCAATAGCTTTGACCCGCTGTTGCAGTAGCTTGATGGCTTCTTCTTTATCCCGGGCTATATCTTCAAATTTCTTGGGCAAAAAATCCAAAGCGCCGGCATCAAGCGCATCCAAAGTTGCTTTAGCGCCATCATGAGTGAGTGAAGAGAACATCAGGATCGGCGTCGGGCACTTAGCCATGATTTCCCGGACGGCCGAGATACCGTCCATGACGGGCATTTCGATATCCATGGTGATGACATCAGGCTGTAGACGCAAAGCCTTGTCTACAGCTTCTCGGCCATTTTGCGCCGTATCGATCACCTCAAGCGACGGATCTTGATTAATAATTTCGCTGACTCTGCGACGGAAGAAGCTGGAATCATCTACCACTAATACCTTAACTGCCATGTGTTCTTCGTTCTCTATGTTCAGCGTCGACGGGCATAAGCCTTCAACAGATTAGGCACATCCAATATCAGAGCAATACCACCATCACTGGTGATCGTCGCACCGGCCATACCAGGCGTTCCATGCAATAACTTATCGAGCGGCTTGATGACAACTTCTTCTTGGCCTATCAAATTATCGACGACAAACCCGACCTGCTGGATACCAATTTGTACGATGACCACATGCCCCTGCTCCCGACGAGCCTGACTCCTTTTAGCCCCTCGAACCAGCCAGTCTTGAAGATAAAACAAGGGGATAACTTTATCCCGGACTATGATGGTCATCTGCCCGTCAACCATCTTGGCCCGTGTCAGATCCAGATGGAAAATCTCATTGACGCTGGTCAACGGTAGGGCAAAGGTTTGTTGGCCAACTTCAACCATCAAGGTCGGCAAAATTGCGAGGGTTAAAGGAACTTTAATCTCGAGGCGAGTCCCTACACCCAATTCGGAATGGATGTGAATCGAACCATTGAGCTGGGCAATACTGGTTTTCACCACATCCATACCAACACCACGGCCCGAGATGTCAGATATCTGCTGTTTGGTCGAAAAACCGGGGGCAAAAATCAAATTATACGCTTCGGTATCGCTCATCCGACTCGCGACTTCTGGATCCAGTACGCCGCGGCTGACCGCGATTGACTTGAGTTTCTCAGGGTCCATACCTGCGCCATCGTCTTCGATCAGCAGCAGGATATGGTCACCCTCCTGGGAGGCGCTCAGACGAATGGTACCAACTCGGGATTTGCCGGCCGCAGCACGGACATCTGGCATTTCAATGCCATGGTCGCATGAGTTACGCACCAGGTGAACCATGGGGTCCGCCAGGGCCTCGACCAGATTTTTATCCAAATCCGTGTCTTCGCCCTCCATCTCCAAATTGATGTCTTTTTTCAGACTACGCGCCAAATCTCGAACGACCCGAGGAAAGCGGCCAAACACTTTTTTGATTGGCTGCATTCGGGTCTTCATGACTGCACCCTGCAAATCAGCAGTCACCACATCCAGATTGGACACGGCTTTTGACATTTCCTCATCGTTACTGGCAACCCCCAGGCTCACCAGACGATTACGCACCAGCACCAACTCTCCGACCATATTCATGATGACATCCAGAGTTCGGGTATCGACACGAACCGTCGTTTCATTCTGAACCTGTTGTGCCGGCTGCGATGCGGCTGGAGCCTGAACTTTGACAGCAACGACTGAGCTATCATCGGCGCTAGGGGCCTCTGTGCTCTCTACTCCACCAACCGGAGCCTTGCCTTTGCCATGCAACTCATCGAGAAGACGTTCAAATTCGTCATCATCGATCAAGGCATCCGCTTCGGACTGCGCCTGCACCATGGGAGCAGCAGGCGTTGCAGCGGCTGGGCTTCCAGCATGCTTACCTTGACCATGCAACTGATCTAGCAACGCTTCAAATTCGTCGTCGGTGATATCACCGCCTGTGGCGGCTGCTGTTGTCACAGGGGCTGATGCAACCGGAGCGGACGGTACCTTTCCGGTACCGTGTAATTCATCGAGCAACCGATCGAATTCATCTTGGGATATTTCATCAATCGAACCGCCTGAGGATACAGGCGCTGCCGCAGGTTTGACTGCGGGTGAATTCTTGGCTGCCAATTCAGTAGCAGAAGCTGGCTTACTCAGATGATGCAAAGCATCCAGTAATTCAGGCGCTGCTGGTTCCAGTGCCTCACGATTTTGTACCCGGGCAAACATTTCATTGATCGAATCGAGGGTTTGCAGGATGACATCCATCAACTCGGAGTCAACTTGTCGTCCACCGTTACGTAAGGTATCAAAAACGTTTTCAGCACCATGGCACGCATCAACCAATTCGGAGAGGGACAGAAATCCAGCACCACCCTTGACCGTATGGAAGCCACGGAAAATGGCATTCAGCAGCTCACGATCATTGGGACGCTTTTCCAGGTCAACCAGCTGCTCGGAGAGCTGCTCAAGGATTTCCGATGCTTCGACCAAAAAGTCTTGCAGGATGTCCTCATCAACTTCGTAGCCCATTCTTTACTCCCTCAGAATCCTAAACTCGACAACAAGTCGTCCACATCATCCTGACTAGCAACCACGTCGGTGCGTGTTTCCTTGTTGATAATCGGTCCTTCCGCTTCGATTCCCCGATTGATGGTGCCAGGGCGTTCTGACTGCTGGGCGAGCGGTTCACCAAACAACGTCAGCATCTCAACCAATTTTGACTCAACTTCCTGAACCAGAGTAATCACTCGGCGAATCATCTGCCCAGTCAGGTCCTGGAAGTCTTGAGCCATCAAGATCTCGGTTAACAAATCCCGTAACTGATTGGAGTCAATTTCGGACTGTTGGATGAAGAGATCCAGCTGATGGCACAACACCTTAAACTGCCCCAACTCAAGTTGCCGCGTCATGAGTAATTTCCATGCTGGCAACACCTGCTGGATCCGCTCGTTAAGCTGGCTGGCCAATGGCAAACCGGCGTCAACAGCATCCATAGTCCGGTTCGCCGCCTTATCTGTCATGGTAATGACATAATTGAGGCGTTCCCGAGCGTCAGGAATTTCTTGCATCGCCAAGTCAGGGATGCGGGAATCGAGTTGAAAATCGTGCAGTGAGGTATGGAGTTGGCGAGTCAATTGACCAATCTTGGCAAACATTTCACTCGCATTTGGCGCACAAATATCGGCCAACAACTCATCGGCCGCAGCCTGCTCACCCTGCTCGAGATACATCACGAGCATCCTGGCTTGCTCCAGGCTAATCAGAGGCGCCTTCGACTTCATACAGACACCCCGTTAACCAATACGTTCGAAAATCTTATCCAGTTTTTCTTTCAAGGTGGCAGCAGTAAATGGTTTGACAATGTAGCCGTTCACACCAGCCTGCGCCGCTTCAATAATCTGTTCACGTTTTGCTTCAGCCGTCACCATCAGAACGGGCAAATGGCTCAACTTGTCATCGGCACGGATCGCCTTCAACAGATCGATACCCTGCATCCCGGGCATATTCCAGTCCGTTACCACAAACTCGAAGTCACCATTCTTCAACATGGGCAGTGCCGTATTACCATCATCCGCTTCATGGGTGTTGTTAAATCCCAAATCACGGAGCAAATTTTTGATTATCCGGCGCATTGTTGAAAAATCATCAACAATGAGGATTTTCATGTTCTTATCCAAAATATCCTCCTAAGTGGCCGCCCAACACAGCCCTAACTCATTCTGTTTATAGCGATATTGTTTTTTATTATGCATCACACTTGCCTATGAGTGTAGACAAGCATGTGTGCGGTCAGTACCAATCTTTCATTCTGGCTCGCAATCTATGCATCGCCTGACTGTGGATCTGGCTGATTCTTGACTCACTCACGTTGAGAATTTGACCAATCTCCTTGAGATTCATCTCCTCGTCGTAGTAAAGCGACAAAACTAGCGCTTCTCTTTCAGGAAGATGAGTAATACCTTCAGCCAATGCTTGCTGAAAGCGTTCTCGAGCAAAACCGGTGAAGGTTTTATTTTCATCTTCTGAATCTGAGGCATCCGTTAGTGCATCCTCGGATACCCCCAAATCTTCAATACCGACGACACGGCCATAAGCCGCTTCGTTCAACATGTTGTGATATTCGTCGAGGGACACGCCCATGGTCTGGGCAATTTCGACATCTTTGGCGTCCCGACCACATTGCTGTTCAACGATGCCAATAGCATCGGAAATCCGCCGGGTATTGCGATGAACCGAGCGAGGCACCCAATCACCACGCCGAATTTCATCAATCATGGAGCCGCGAATACGAATACCGGCATAGGTCTCAAAACTCGCCCCCTTGCCACCATCATAGTTACGCGCAGCCTCCAGCAGGCCAATCATGCCAGCCTGAATAAGGTCATCTAACTGAACGCTGCTTGGCAAACGGGCCATCAGGTGCAATCCAATCCGCTTGACCAGCTGCGCATGCCGCTCAATCAATGCGTTTTGATCCTGATGACGAGCATAAGCATGGGCTTTATTCACTAATCGTATCCTGAGCTAATGACGGCTTGTGCAGCAGGGTTTCGATAAAGAATTCCAGATGTCCTCCAGGCTGGTGAGGGGTCGGCCAGCCTGCAGCCTTATTGGCCAGCGCCCGAAACGCCAACGATGCAGGCGATTTGGGGAACGCATCTACAATAACTTTCTGCTTCTTCACGGCTTGCCGCACATTGTTATCGTAGGGAATACACGCCACGAGCTCCAGGGACGCGTCTAAAAAACGATCCGTCACTCGGGTTAATTTCGAGAACAGCTCCTGCCCTTCACGCAAGCTACGCACCATGTTAGCGACAACCTTGAAGCGGAAAACACCATACTCCCGCGACAATAACTTAATGAGCGCATAGGCATCGGTGATAGATGTGGGTTCATCACACACCACCACCATAATATCCTGAGCGGCACGGGAGAAGCTCAGCACCATATCAGAGATACCAGCAGCCGTATCGACCAATAACACATCGATTTGCGTCTTCATGTCACTAAAGGCTCTAATGAGGCCCGCATGTTCTGCTGGTTTCAATTCAACCATCGACTGGGTACCGGATGTCGCCGGAATAATCATCAGGCCATAAGGCCCTTCGACAATAATGTCATCCAGCGTGCATTCGCCGGAAAGAACGTGAGATAGGTTCCGCTGCACGCGTAAGCCCAGCATGACGTCGATATTGGCCAGTCCCAAGTCGGCATCGAGCAACATGACACGTTTCCCCTGTGCGGCCATGGCAACCGCCACATTCAAGGTCACACTCGACTTGCCAACACCGCCCTTACCACCAGTCACAGTGATGACCTTGACGCGATTATTCTGACGCATCTTCCGCAGACCCTGAGCTTGATCCAGATTGATATTATTCATGCTATTCATAAAACTCCATGTGGTCGGCGCGATCGCTCTCCTGGCCCCAGAAATGGCCCGGAACACCATCGGCCTCCAACTGCTGCAATGTCGCGGCAATCAGCTCGCCGGCATCAGCAACCTTGATATCTTCAGGGACCCGTTGGCCATCGGTAACATAGCTGATGGGCAGATTGTTCTGAATGCACATACCCAACACATCGCCCAAATTCAGGCTTTCATCCAGCTTGGTCAGAATACAGCCGCTGAGCGGTACTCTGCGAAAATGCTCATAGGCCTCTTGCAAGACCCGACGTTGCGAGGTTGCAGGCAACACCAGATAGTTGCGGATCCGGACCTTGGCATTTTTCACCAAGGTATCCAGTTGCTCGGTCAGACGGACATCTCGCTGCCCCATCCCGGCCGTATCGATCAGCACCAAGCGTCGATTACGCAATTGATACAGGGCAGCAGATAACTCTTCTACATCGGAAACCGGCCGAACAAGACAGCCCATGATGCGCCCATAGGTTTGCAATTGCTCATGAGCGCCGATGCGATAATGGTCCGTGGTGATCAATGCAACCTGATCCGGGCCATACTTCATGGCGAAGCGAGCCGCCAGTTTAGCTATGGTGGTGGTTTTGCCGACGCCAGTCGGCCCGAGCAAAGCTATAGCGCCACCGTGACGCAAAATATCGTCATCGGTGGTTTTTACATGTTCCAGCAGCACTTTTTGCATCAGATGCCAAGCATCGTGCAAGGATGCGCTTTCAGGAACACTCGCGGCGAGCTGTTCGGCAAATGACTCCTCAAAGCCGCCTTTGCACAATTGCTTGATGAGCAGCGCCCGAACCGGCCCGCGCCGCTCAACCTCCTGCCACATCAATCCCGACAGTTGGTGCTGAAGCAGTTTCCGGATGGAAGCTATTTCGGTACGCATGGCATCCAGATCTTTATCTCGGCTTTGAGCCGGTGCCGCACGCGAGGCACCGCGTCGGGGAGTCGTCGCAGGTTCCGCGAATGTCGCCTGTTCGGCCAAGGTTTTCGGCGCACCTGAATCACGATTGAAACCGGAAGGCATACGGGATTGGAGTTGCTGCTGGCGCGCCAACAAAGCAGAAAGACTATCCGGGAAACTCTCTTGCTCGTCAGTTTTTTGACTAATAACTGGAATTTGCGAGGTAAACGGCTCGATAGGGCGCGCACGCGACGATAAGTTGACACTATCATCCCGCACATCGCGGACGGGATCGGCAACCGACGTCGCGATCTGAGTCTGGTAGTCAACAGCGGCAACGATCTCGATACCACCCGATACCTTTTTATTGGACATGATCACCGCATCCGGGCCGAGGACCTCTTTGACCTCAGCCAGAGCCGTGCGCATATCCTTGGCAAAAAACCGCTTTATCTTCACCTAGACCTCCAGCTCCTTATTATTGTTGCCCGACTGCACTGACGATGCGGATCTGTTTATCATCAGGAATTTCCTGGTACGAGAGGACTCGTAATCCAGGAATGGAGTTCTTCACAAAACGAGCTAATGTGTTGCGTAAGACGCCCGAGGTCAGCAATACGGCAGCCTGCCCCTCAAGCTCCTGACGCTGTGCGGCTTCAGTCAGGGATTTTTGCATCCGCTCCGCCAGCCCAGGCTCGATACCAGCACCTTCAGCACCACCCGCCTGCAGGGATTGGTGCAAAATACGTTCCAGCTCAGGAGCCAGAGTGATTACCGGAATGACCGATTCACCACCGATGATCTCCTGCACGATCAGACGCCGTAATGCGATGCGACAAGCGGCAGTCAACACATCAGGATCCTGACTGCGCGGAGCGTACTCCACCAGCGTTTGCAGCACGGTACGCATATCACGCACCGGCACCCCTTCTGTCAACAGGTTTTGCAATACCTTGACCAAGGTTCCCAGGCTCATCACACCGGGGATCAAGCCCTCAACCAGTTTGGGTTGCGCACGAGCCACCATATCCAGCAGATTCTGCACCTCTTCATGGCCAAGCAGCTGGGCTGCCTGACTGGTCAGCAACTGACTCATATGAGTAGCAATAACCGTCGAGGCATCCACCACTGTATAGCCCAGGCTCTGGGCTTGATCAGACTGCTCACGGGCAATCCAGACCGCATCCAGACCAAAGGCCGGATCCCGGGTCTCCAATCCCTGCACCGCACCAAAGACCTGGCCCGGGTTTATCGCCATCTCTTTATCATGATAGACCTCGGCCTCGCCCATGTTGACGCCCATCAACGTGATGCGATACTGATTGGGCTGCAAATCCAGATTGTCGCGAATATGAACGGGGGGCACCAGGAAACCCAGCTCTTGGGACAGCTTCTTGCGTACCCCCTTGATTCGATTCAGTAACTCGCCGCCCTGGCTTCTATCCACCATGGGGATCAGACGGTAACCAACCTCCAGACCAATCACATCGACCGGGCTCACATCATCCCAGCTCAAATCCTTATGCTCGGGTACGGCGACATCATCCATCGGAGCCAGTGCCTTGGTTTCGGCATCCATCTTGCGCTTTTTGCTTTTGCGCACCATCAACCAGGCCCCAAAAGCAGCGAGAAAGCCTAACGACAAAAAGGCCAGGTGTGGCATGCCGGGAACCAGGCCCATGATGATCAGCACCGCAGAGGCAATGATCAGCGCCTTGGGCTCTTCAAACATCTGGTTGAGCACCACCTGCCCCATGTCCTGGTCAGTATTCTGCCGGGTCACGATGATCGCCGCCGCGATGGAAAGCAGTAACGACGGGATCTGGGCAACCAAACCATCACCGATGGTCAACAAGGTATAGATAGCAGCGGCGTCGCTAAAGCCCAGTCCGTGCTGAGCCATACCGATGATGAAACCACCGATGATGTTGATAAACAGGATGAGGATACCGGCCACGGCATCCCCCTTGACGAACTTGGATGCACCATCCATGGAGCCGTAGAAGTCGGCTTCCATGGTCACTTCCTGACGCCGTTTTTTCGCTTCATCCTGATTGATCAGGCCCGCATTCAAGTCAGCATCGATCGCCATCTGCTTACCGGGCATCGCATCCAGAGTAAAGCGCGCACTTACTTCGGAAATACGGCCAGCACCCTTGGTGACGACTACAAAGTTGATGATCATCAAGATGATAAAAACTATAAGACCGACCGCATAGTTGCCACCGATAACCACATTACCGAAGGCTTCGATGACATGACCGGCAGCCGCAGAACCGTTATGCCCCTCCAGCAGCACGACTCGAGTCGATGCCACATTCAAGGCCAGACGCAACAAAGTGGCCACCAGCAGGATCGTCGGAAAGGCTGCGAAATCGAGCGGCCGACGGGAATAAACCGCAACCAGCAACACCACCAACGACAGGGCAATGTTGAAGGTAAACAACACATCCAGCAGGAAGGTCGGCATGGGTAGCACGACCATGCCGAGGCTGGCCAAGACCAGCAACGGGGTACCCATACCACGGTTCAGCAGATGGCGATATTGACCCAGCGAGGCGAAGGTGGCTCTCATTTCCATGGCAGTCTGTCGAATAATATGGCGTTAACCTAGACTAGCAAAAAACAAGCCACCGATTAACCATTTGATTTTTATTATGATAAATAATGCTAGCCGGTTAACGTCAAAAAAATGTCAATACCTTAACTCATCAGGGATCGGCAGCTCATCGGCCAATTTACGCGGTGGGGCGGCTCGACCCTGTTTGTAGGCCTGTAATTGATACACATAGGCCAGTACCTGGGCAACCGCAACGAATAGGCCATCGGGGATCTGCTTGTTGAGCTTGGTGGTATGGTAGATGGCTCGAGCCAAAGCCGGTGAGGCCACGCTAGTCACCCCGCACTCCCGGGCAATCTCCCGGATCTTCATCGCCACCTCATCCACGCCCTTGGCCAACACAATGGGCGCCGCGCCCGGTTTATCGCGTTCATATTTGAGAGCCACGGCGTAGTGCGTCGGGTTGGTGACCACCACATCGGCTTGAGGCACCTCCGCCATCATGCGGCGATTGGCCATCTCATACTGCAGACGACGCAAGCGTCCCTTGACCTCGGGCTTCCCTTCCGAGTCCTTATATTCATCCTTGATTTCCTGCTTACTCATGCGCAGTTGTTTATTGTGATTCCACATCTGGAAAGGGACATCAATCGCCACAATAGGCAGCAACGCACAGCAAATCCCGACAGCAACCCATAGGCAAAGCTCCAGTGCGTCATAGATGGCAAACGGAAATTGACGCTGGCTTAAATCCAGAATGTGCGGCAACTGCCCCATGATCAATGACCAGGAGAGCAGACCAATAAAGAGGACTTTGGCAATGGACTTGATGAGTTCGACCCAGCTCTGCATACCGAACATACGTTTGAAGCCCGCCATGGGGCTGAGCTTGCTCATCTTCGGCATCATGGCTTCGCTGCTGACATTCACGCCGCCTAGCAACAAGTTGCCCACCAACGCCGCCAACAAGACGATGGCAAACAGCATGATCAGCGGCACAATCAGATCCCCAATGTCGGCGCCCAGGGCGGGGATCATGGTAAACGGATCGAAGACCTGTTCACGGGTGAAGGAAAAATTGCGGTGAAACACATCGAGCAAGGCTTGCCCCAGTGACTTGGCGACGGTCGATAAACCGATGACCCCGGCCAGCAGCACAACCGCCGTCCCCAGCTCTTTGGATCGGGGAACCTGGCCCTTCTCCTTGGCCTGGTCTAGTTTTCGCCCTGTGGGTTCCTCTGTTTTTTCCTGACCATCCGACTCGGCCATGGCCTATCCCTCCACGCATTGAGTCTGGATCACGTCACAAATCAGCGACTCCACTTGCTGCCAATGCTGCAAGAAGTGCTCCATGAAGCCCCCCAATGACACCCAGATCACCAACAAGCCACAGATCATACTGATCGCAAAGCCCATGCTGAAAATATTCAGCTGTGGCGCGGCACGCGTCATGACACCAAAGGCAAAATTGATCAGCAGCATGGCGACAATGGCGGCCAGAGAGACCGAAAGACACATCTCGAACATCACACCTAAAAACGCCGCCAGCATCTGATAACCCTCGATGCTGATCCCGCTGACCGCTACAGGTAAGGTGGTAAAACTCAGCTGCAGCAAATGCAACATAGTCAGGTGACCATCGATAGCGAAAAAAATCAGGGTGCCCAACATCAAGTAGAACTGACCAACAACCGGTGTCGAACCGCCGTTGATAGGATCGACCATAGAGGCAAAGCCGAGGCTGGTTTGCATGGCGATGATCTGCCCGGCCATGATGAACGTCTGGATCAAGAATTGCGAGGCCAGACCGATGGCAATCCCGACCAACACCTGTTGCGCGGTGATCATCATCCCCGTGATGCTGAACAACTCGACCGCCGGCATGGCCGGCAACAGCGGCGCCATCGCCACGGTAATCACCAGTGCCAGTTTGGCGCGGATCATGATGGGAACAGTCTGAGAGCCGAGGACTAACATGGTCATCAGCATCGCGGAAAGACGGGCATAGGGCCAGGCATAGGAAGCTATCCATGCCATCACCATATCCGCCGGATAATTCACCCCAGCACCTCAGGAATTTGCTCGATGATCATGGTGAAAAAATCCAGCAAGATCTGCAAACCCCAGTGCGCGCCCAGCGCCAGTGCGGCCAGAGTAACCAGCAGACGGGGTAAAAAACTCAGGGTCTGTTCGTTAATTGAGGTGGCCGCCTGGAAAATAGAGACAATCAAGCCAATGAACAGACTCGGCAGTATGGCCGCACAGACCAGCAGACTGACGATGCCTAACGATTCGCGAAAGACATCGACAAAGGCTTCGGGGTTCATCCCCCACCCCCGACCCCAAAGCTGTTGATCAACGATCCCATGATCAGGGTCCAACCATCGACCAACACAAACAGCATCAGCTTGAAAGGCAACGAGATCAGCATGGGCGACAGCATCATCATCCCCATCGCCATCAGGATACTGGCAACCACCAGATCGATAACCAGGAACGGCAGGAAGATCATGAAGCCAATCTGGAAGGCAGTCTTCAATTCACTGATCATAAATGCCGGGATCAGCACCCGCATCGGCACCTGCTCCGGTTTATCCACATGAACGTTGGCAAATTCCATGAAGCTGTTCAGATCCTTGATTCGGGTCTGTCCCAGCATAAACTGATGAAGTGGAACCTGCGCCGTATCAAATGCCTCGCGGGATGAGATCTGTTCATTCAGATAAGGCTGCAGCGCCTCGGCATTAATCCGATCGAAAACCGGTGCCATGATAAACAGGGTCAGAAACAACGATAAACCGATCAGGATCTGGTTCGATGGGCTCTGCTGTAAGCCGATGGCTTGCCGCAAAATCGACAGCACGACGATGATCCGGGTAAACGAAGTCATCATGATGACGATCGACGGCAAAAAGGTCAGCGCCGTCATCAAGGCCAAGATCTGCAGGGTCAAGCTGTACTCTTGGGAACCATCCGGATTGGTCGTGATGGTCACGGCCGACAAGCCGCCGGTCTGCGCCCACAACGAAGGAGCCACGAGACAGAGCAACAACCAATACCAGTTACCTTTCATGCTGGCCCCCGGTTTGGCTATCGGCGGTTGCATCCACCGCCGCAGTCGTTCCCGGCTTCATCAGTTTGGCCAACTGAGCGGCAAAAGGCGGCACCAGCCCCTGCTCGTTGAGTGGCGTCTCCAACTTGCACAGCAAGGAGATATTCGCTGGCGTCATACCCAGCACCAATTGCTCGCTACCCACCTTGACCACCAGCAACTTTTCACGGGTTCCCAATGAGAGGACACTCAGCACCCGTAACTGACTCTGAGCCTGATTCGGCATCAACCGGCTTTTTTTCAATAGCCAAGCCAGCAACAAAATCAAACCGATGACCAGAAAACAACTGACCAACCACTGGATAATATTGGCGTTGCCCGCCGTCGCTCCTGCTCCTGAGACCGGAGAGGCAAGCAATGGCGTAGCCAGCGTGGCCAGGAACCCACAATACTGTCTCATTTCAGCTTCTTGATCCGTTCGGTCTGGCTGATGACATCGGTCAGGCGGATCCCGAACTTATCGTTCACCACTACCACTTCGCCATGGGCAATCAAGGTGCCATTGACCAGCACATCCAGCGGCTCCCCGGCAACCCGATCCAGCTCGACCACCGAGCCTTGGTTCAATTGCAGCAAGTTGCGAATGCTGATTTGGCTCCGCCCCACTTCCATGGTGATGGTGACCGGAATATCCAGAATCGCATCCAGCTTGCGTCGCTCTTCCATCGAGATGGGTGCCGATTCATCAAACTCTTCCAACTTGGCCGGTTTGATTTCCGCATCCGCCTGTTCACCCAGAGCCGCAGCCCAGGCATCGGCCATTAAATCCTGATCATCCATTCCTACTCTTCCTCAATGCTCTTTTCCAGCTCTTCGAGCTCAGCCACCCCATCGATGCGCATCCCGCCCCGGGTGACCAGCGTCATCTCGTTTTTGACCGAATCAGGTCGCTTGATCTTCTCGGCAATCTTGATGGCAACCTTATCTTGGGTTCTACCCAACTTGGCCCGGAACGTCGGCAGGTCTTCAACAAAGACCAGCAGCGACTCCGGCATGGTCACCGGAATTATATCTCCGGCCTTGAAGTTCATCAGTTGACGCAAGGAGACCTCGGTCTGCAGTAACCGGGTGGAGAGCCCGACCTGGACATCCATGATTTCGTCCCGCAGTGCCTTGCTCCAGCGCAGGTCGGTATCACCTTTGTCACTTTGTACCCCCGCATCCAGCAATTCACGGATCGGCTCCAGCATGGAATAGGGCATGGCGACATGGAAGTCCCCCCCGCCGCCATCCAGCTCGATATGGAACGAGCTAACCACGATCACTTCCGTTGGACTGACAATGTTGGCCATCGCCGGGTTCACTTCGGAATCCAGATACTCGAACTCCACATCCATGACCGGAGCCCAGGCCTCCTTGTAATCTTCAAACACCAGCTTCAGCAGCATCTGGATAATGCGTCGTTCAGTGGGAGTAAACTCCCGCCCCTCGATCTTGGCGTGATAGCGACCATCGCCGCCAAAGAAGTTTTCAACCAGGATGAAGACTAACCGGGCCTCCATGGTGATCAATGCCGTCCCTTTGAGCGGACGAAAGCGCACCATGTTCAGACTGGTGGGAACAAACAGGGTATGAACGTATTCGCCGAACTTCAGCATCTGTACGCCATTGATGGAAACCTCGGCGGTACGGCGCATCATGTTGAAGAGGCTGATCCGCATATGGCGGGCAAAACGCTCGTTGACCAACTCAAGAGTTGGCATGCGGCCCCGGACAATCCGATCCTGGGATGAGAAGTCAAAGGTCATCACACCCGGCGCTGCCGCCAGGCCAACATCCTCTTCTTCTACTTCATCGACCCCGTGTAACAGGGCATCGATTTCGTCCTGTGTTAACAGATCGCTCACGTTTCACCTATTGCATGACAAAGCCGGTAAACAGAACCTGCTCGACCACGGCTTGTTGAGTGACTTCATGCAGTGCCTGGCTCACCGATGCCATGGCATCACTGCGTAATTTGTTACGCCCTTCGACGGTCGCCAGTTGTTCGCTGCTGGCGGCGGAAAACACCTTGAACATGGCGCCCTCGATCAGCGGGGTATGCAGGGTGGCCAGGGCTTGATTCGCCGCACCGCGGACCAAGAGTGCCACTTTGATCTGTACCAGACGATAGCGCGGCTTGGCTGCAACGTTGAAGACAAAGGGGCGAGGTAGCACCACATACAGAGCCATTTTGGAGGCCTGCTCGGCAGCCTTTTCCTCTTCGCTCTGACCGTGACCGCCTTCCCCCTCCGCCTTGGCATCCTCTTTTTTCTCGTCACCACCGGATAGCATCATCCAGCCACCGACACCGCCGCCAATCAACAAGATGAGTGCAACGGCTATGATGATGATCAGTTTTTTCTTGCCCCCCTGGGGCTTGAGTTGTAGCTGCTCTTCCTCAGCCATGAATATCGTGCTCCGGCTAATTGATCAGGATCTGTAACTCATCATAAGCGTGGCGCAGTTTGCATCAAGCGTAGAAATCAATTCCTGAGGCATCCGTCGAGCGGATGACCAGATTCTGTACATCCACACTCTCACCCAAGCTATTTTCACCCCGACGCCAAGGCGAAGATGAACCATTACCCTGCCCTTGACTCTGCTGTGCCAACTGTCCCTGATCTTGTTGTTGACCAGCGGACTGCTGCTGCACGTTAGTCTGCCCAAGCTGAATGCCTTGGCTGGCCAGCATGTCGCGCAGTTTGGGCAGCGCCTGCTCCAGTAACTCCCGAGAGCTACCATGCTGGACGATGAACTGGACATTGGCGGTCTGATCCTGATCAATCGACAATTGGATGCTCATTTTCCCCAGTCCCTGCGGCTCAAGCTGGATCTCGGCCTCATGCCACTTCTGCCCCATCATCAGTGTCATGCGCGCTGCCAGCTCGGGCGCAGCCTGTTGAGGCAGCCCCAGATGAACTGCCGCAAGAGATACCGGGGTTTCACGACTGCGGGATAGTGTTTCCTGAGCCGCGGCTGCGGATGTGGCAGCCGCAGCTGTGGCAGCAGGGTGCGCGACCGCGCCTTGAGTCCCACTCAGGAGCGCATGCATATCCAACGTGCTGCCGGCGGATGCCGGACGCCCACCGTCCGGCTGAACGTTGACCTGCAGGCTGAGATCATCCCGGGAGGCTTCCACAGCTGATGCTTGTGGCGTCTGCGACGTTTGCGAAGACAAGATGCTGTTTAACGAGAAGGCCTGCTCAGCCGTCGGCTCTGCCGTCGTTTCGAGCGGTGCGCGAACCAGCGTCGAAGCCGCCGTCTCCGATACCAGGGCAGAGGCTCGACTCGCCCCCTCCCGTTTACCACCACCGGCCAGGAGCGCCGCTAATTGTGCCAACTCGGAGGTGTGTTCACCGCGCTCAGACGGTTGGGCCACAGCACCGGTATCACTCCCGGCATCATTGCGCTCTCCCTTCACGGCCGCTGCCGTGAAGGCCTGAAGTCCGGACTTAGCCGCCAATTCGGTCTTCGTCGCTGCTACGTCACTCGAGGCTGGCGGCTCCGATGGGCTCGACATCGATTCGGCGGGCAATGTCAGCTCATCCAGCCACTGGCTAAAGCCCTCCTCCGTCAGCTTGGACTCCACAGAGGAGAAGGCATCCGATGACGAGGCGACGACGTCACGCGGCGGCAAGAACTTGCCGCTCGACTCCACATGCGAGGTCGCAGGCTCACCGCTTGCCGTTGGATCCGTACTTATCAGCGCAGCTAAATCGGGCTCCTGCAAATTTGCCTTGGGGACCACCACCTGGGTATTGGTCGCCAGACTATTTTGCAGATGCTGTAAAAAATCGATAGCCGCCGCCTCGCTGTCTGGCGAAGCATCGGATGCACGTTCAGCCTCCGGCTGCAAAGGGTCGGTCGCTATCTTGACGTGCTCGGATCCAGCGCCAGATTCCAAAAACTCCGAACTCAAAAGCGCAGGGTCCATGACCTCCGCCGCCTCCACAGCGGCATCCGCATCTCGCCATGCCGAGGCGTCGCTGCTCACAAGGTTTACTATTTTTTTATCCTGCGCATTCGGATTGCTGATCCGCGCGCGCTCCAGCTCTGACAACGCATCCGGGGCGGTCTCGGCCGTGCTCGCTGCTGATGCATCTTGAATGTCTGCGGCCTTGGTAGCTGCGGCGCTGGTAGCCGAAACAGCCCTCTTATCCTGTGGCTTGGCCTCTGTGCGCGGAGAACTTGCGCCATCAACCACTGCGGCAGGCCTGGACTTGGTTTCAGCTCGAGGCTTATTCGAGGCACTCGCTACCCCAGGATCCTGAGGCTTCACCCCAGCCCGGGAGGTGCCAGCAGAAACAGCTTTGGATGAATGAGCAGACTTCGAGACCTCAGATTGCCGCTGAGGGGCCGTCGTTTTGGCTTCCAGCACAGCAGAGAAATTATTCTCGCCCTGGGCTGCGGATGGACGGGAAAGCGCCCCCAGACTCTCTTGAGGTGCCTCTAGGGTAATCTTGCTGTTTACCTGCATCATCGCATGCCACCTTGGATCCCATGCTAGCCAGTGTCACTCTCCGACACCCGCACAGCGTGAATTGAGTATTCGATGCCAATCTCTGGCAATTTTCAGGCCAAAAACGACTAGGATTCGGCCTGGCGGTGAAAATAACGAAAGGTCGCAAACTCATCGAGCAATTTTTGCTCTTGCCGCGCCTGCTTGATGGCTTCCTTGGCGGCCTTGCGCTCCAGCAACATTTCCAGCGCCTTACGTTGCTGCTGCAGTTCCAACCACTCCTTACGGCGATTTTCTGTTGCCTGCCGCACTTGGCGTAATCCCTCTAACTGCTGGGTGGCGGCATGGTCCAGTTTGTTGATGAAGGCCTGATAGTGTCCAAACTGCAAGCCATTGAGCCCTTGACTGCCGCGCTCCGTCAGCTGGCCGCTGTAGTTTTCCCGGTACTGATTCAGAGCCTCGAGCTGACTCTCGTAGCGCATCTGATCCTGCTGGGCCAACGCCAGGATCCGCGAGGCCCGATCTTCGGCTTCGACTAGACGATCCACCAATAGTTGTATGGCTCTGCTCATGGTGACCTCGGTGCATCACAGCACACATCAAACGAAAGAAAAAATAGCGCGGACACGCTCGACTCCGTGACTGCCGAGCTTAATGATTGCCACGCACCAGCGTCATGGCAACCTGTTGCAGCATCTGCAGGCAGTCGTCATAAGGCACCACCTCTTTCATTTTTTGCTGCAAGAATTGGTCCAGTAATGGTCGAATGGCAATGGCCTGATCCAGGCGCGGGTCGGCGCCGCGCTGATAGGCACCAATGGTGATGAGATCGCGGTTCTGTTGATACAGGGAGTAGCACTGCTTGAGCGTGCGCGCCATCAACATATGCTCTTCGGAGGTCACCATCGGCATGACCCGACTGATGGATTTTTCCACATCGATCGCCGGGTAATGCCCACTGTCAGCCAGCTCCCGAGACAGTACGATATGGCCATCGAGAATGGCTCGAGAGGCATCGGCGATGGGATCTTGCAGATCATCGCCTTCAGTTAACACGGTGAAAAATGCGGTAATCGAACCTTGCCCTTCGGCGCCGTTGCCCGCGCGCTCCACCAGCGCCGGTAATTTGGCAAACACCGAGGGCGGGTAGCCCTTGGTCGCTGGCGGCTCGCCAATCGCCAGGGCAATTTCCCGTTGTGCCTGGGCATAGCGGGTCAGGGAATCCATCAACAACAGCACATTGAGCCCCTGATCGCGAAAATATTCGGCAATGGTCAAGGCAGTTTCACAGCCCTTGAGACGCATCAAGGGTGAGGCATCGGCAGGAGCCGCCACCACGACAGAGCGGGCGCGGCCTTCGACACCAAGAATTTCCTCGATGAACTCTTTAACTTCACGACCCCGTTCACCAATCAGTCCCACCACGACCACATCGGCGGTGGTACCTCGCGTCATCATCCCCAGCAACACCGACTTACCGACCCCGGAGCCGGCAAATAATCCCATCCGCTGGCCTTGGCCGACGGTGAGCATGGCATTGATGGCGCGAACCCCGACGTCCATCGGCTGATGGATCGGCTTGCGCGCCAGAGGATTGAGTCGACGATTGACCAGGCGCGCCGAGTCGGCGGTCAAAATCGGTCCCAGGCTATCCAGCGGCTCACCAACCCCGTCGATCACCCGCCCGAGCAAAGACATACCAACCGGAATACCGTGCTCGTCGCTGATGGGCGTCACCTTGGCGCCGGGGATGACTCCCTTGAGCTGCTCACTGGGCATCAAATAGAGTTTATCGCCGGAAAAACCGACAATTTCCGCTTCCAGATAACCATCCAGGGTTTCGATGCGGCACAAGGAGCCGACAGCGGCACGGCAGCCAATCGCTTCCAACGTCAATCCGACCACCCGCGTCAATTTTCCGGCAACGCTGGGACGGGTCGCGGTCTCACTCACCTGATAGGCGCCAAGACGCGTCAGCAGGCTCATGGCTGCCGATCCAGGTTGGTCCGCAGGAAGTTACGCAGCAGATTCTCGATACGCTCCTCCAGCATCCAGTCGATGCTCGAAGTGCGGCTGGCCAGTTGAAGATCGCCCCGTTGCAGCGCCGGCTCCGCCAGCAAGGTCCAACCGCGACGTTGGCACTCTTCCTCGCCGTAGGCATTGCGAATAAGCGCGACATCCTCGGGATGCAGGGTCAGAGTGATGCCCTCTTCGGCACAAGGCAACAGCGCGATCGCTTCTTTGAGCGAGCTTAACAAGAGATCGGACGAGGTATGGGCCTCATGGCGGATGAGGCTCTTGGCCAAGCGTAATGCCAGCCAGACCAACTGCTGCTCCACCTGGGCGTTGACCTGAGCCAGCGGCTGCACCAGCTGGGCACTGAGTTGCTGCCAGTGGGCGACTTGCTGTTCAATCAGATCCTGACCCAGAGCCAAACCGTCGGCTTGCCCTTGCGCCAGCCCCTCGGTGTGACCCTCTTGCAGTCCCTGCAAGCGCCCCTCTTCCAGACCCTGAGCCAAGCCAGCCTCTCGTCCCTCGGCAAACCCATCCTCATAGGCGGCCTGCCGCACGGCTTCTATCTCTTCGAGCGTCAGCGGCTGCTGTTCAGGCTCGGCCTCAGCCTCCGGTTCGACTGGAGCCTGTTCACTCTGGTACCAACCCGCGGCGTATCCTAGCGCATTACTTTCCGGCGCCTGAGCGGCAGTCTCCATCATGGGCCAGTCCCAGGCGGTAAACGCCTCGCCCGCGGGCTGTTCATGCTGTTCCTGGGGTCTTGGCTGCTTCGGATTCACCTTGCTACTCCTGCCTGTCATCGATTAGACGCCTAGCTACATGCACCCTGTGCCGATCATAGTCCCACGGAGCACCAGGGAATGATATGGCCATCCCCCGTTGTCTGAGTTAGACAAAGTCGTCGCCACCACCGGAACCGAGCATGATTTCGCCAGCATCGGCCAGACGGCGAGCAATCGAGAGGATCTCTTTTTGGGCCGCTTCCACATCGCTGACCCGTACCGGCCCCATGGCCGCCAGATCTTCGCCCAGCATTTCGGCGGCACGCTTGGACATATTCTTGAATACTTTTTCTTTGAGCTGATCGTCGGCACCCTTGAGCGCTTTTTGCAGCAGCTCGCCCGGCACCTCGCGCAGCAAGGCCTGAATGCCCCGATCGTCGACATCGATGAGGTTTTCGAACACGAACATCAAATCCTGGATCTGCTGGCTCATCTCTTCGTCGGAATCGCGGATGGCATCCATCAACTGGCCTTCGACATTGGTGTCCAGGTAGTTCATGATGCTGGCCGCCGCCTTCAGGCCACCCATCTTGGCCGCTTGGGCACCTGCGGCACCGGCAAACTGTTTCTCCATGATGTCGTTCAATTCTTGCAACGCCGCCGGCTGCACCTCTTCGAGGTTGGCGATCCGCATGATCAAATCCAGTCGCACCTGCTCCGGGAACTGGCTCATGATCTCGGCCGATTGTTCCGGATCCAGATAGGAGAGCACGATAGTCTGGATCTGCGGGTGTTCGTTCTGGATGATGCTGGCCACCTGGCGAGCATCCATCCACTTGAGGGAGTCCAGACCTCGGGCGCCGGAGCCCATGATGATCTGATCCACCAGATTTCCGGCCTTGTCTTCCCCCAGCGCCGCCACCAGGGCTTTGCGCACGAAGTCTTCGCTACCGATGCCGATATTGGAGAATTTCTGGATATCTTCGATGAACTGGCGATGCACCGCCGTCACCTTGTCGTGGCTGAAATCTTTCATCGAGGCCATCGACATCCCCAGGCGCTGCACCTGTTTCGGCTCCAGATGACGGAAGATCTGTGCGGCATCCTCCTCATTGAGGCTCAGCATCAAGACGGCTGCCATCTCCATGCCACTCATGGCATCCAGGAGTTGTTGCTGTTCTGTGGTGATCTGATTTTTTTCACTCATTTTGCCATTTCCCTAATCACCCATTCCTTGACCACTTGAGCCGCCAAATCCGGTTCGTTGGCCACCAGGGCGCGTACCGCCCGCAGCAAGTCTTCATCCCGATGCAGATCCGGCAACACCAACTGACCATTGCGCACCCCGAATATCGGCTCCTGCATGTCTGCTTGCGAGGCCAGCAGACTCAATTCGTCATCACCATCCAAAGCCACCGAGCTGTCCATATCCACTTCGCGACCTTCCGGTTTTTGATCCGGATAGAGCAGTCGGGCCAGCATAGGTCGCACTATGGTCACCACCAGCACGATGATCACCAACACGGAAGCGGCAATGCGGATGGCGCGCCAGAACCAGCTCTGCTCCACTAACGGCGTTTCCGCAACGCTGGTCAAATCCGGGCGATTGAAGGAGAGGCTGACCACTTCCAGATTATCACCGCGACTAACATCAAAGCCGATCCCGCCCTTGAGCAGACGACGGATAGTGTCCAGCTCGGCCTGGGTTTGCGGCTCGCGGGTCACCTTGCCATCCGCCGCCGTGACGCTCTTGTAATCGACACCGACCGATACCGTCAGGCGGCGAATACCGCCCATGGCGCGTTGCACATGGCTAACCGTGGTATCCAACTCATAGTTCCGGGTGGCTTCTTTACGACTGCGACCATTGGCGGCACCTTGCCCTCCTGCGGCACCTGTCGCTTGTTCGGGAATATTGCTGGCAGCAGGGGGCTGATTGGACAGGGCACCTGGCACGCCGGAGTTACCCGCAGCGCCCATGCTGTTTTCTTCGAGGGTGACTTCCGAACGCACCGCCGGCAAATCCGGATTGAAACGCTTGCGGGTTTCCTCTTCCTGGGTGAAGTCCAGGCTGACATCCACTTCGGCGGTGTAGTTACCAATCCCCAGCACCGGCGCCAGGATGGCATCAATCTTCTGTTTGTATTCCAGCTCTTTTTTCTGCTGCATCTCGAACTCTTTGCGCGCCCGGGATGAAGCCGCATCCTGAGAGCCGGAGTTGAGCAGACGGCCATTCTGATCGGTCACCGTCACGCGACTGGGTTCGAGCCCATGAACGGCGGAGGCGACGGTATCCACAATTGCATCCACCTCTTCCTGCCCCAAGGCGCCACTGGAACCGAGAGCCACCACGACGGTGGCACTGGGTTTGCGTTCGTTGCGCGCAAAGACGTTGTCTTTGGGAATAGCCAGCAGGACGGTGGCCTTACTGATATTGCGGTACTGCTCGATGGCACGAGCCAGTTGTTGTTCCCGGCTGTACTTGAGCCGTTCACCTTCCAGGCGCTGACTGACGCCAAAGCCACTATCTTTGAGCAATAAGGAATCACCGGTAGGCAACTCCGGTTGGGCTAAGCCCTCGCGCTTGAGTTGCAAGACGATGTTGGAATAATCGTCGGCGGTGACCAGTACCGAATTACCCTCTACCTTGTAATTCAGCTGCTTCTGATCCAGAAAATCCAGGGTTTTCACCAGCTCTTCGGTGGTGAACTGCCCCAGGGGGCGCATCTCCGGCTCTTTACCCCACAGCAGGATGAAAACGGCAATGGCCAGACAGATGGCCAACCCCAGGATCAGGGTGACTTGACGCAAAATATCGACATTACCCATGAACGCCAGCGGCGAAGGCTTGGTCGTGACCACGTCATCCACCCCGGCCCCCATCAGCGGATCCCCGCCGGCTACCATCAATTGATTGCGCTTGTCGTCAGCCATTTTCTACCCCTTCACTTACACCGGCATATTCATGATGGTCTTGTAGGCTTCGACCACCTTGTTGCGCACCTGGACTGTGGCTTCAAACGCTATGGAGGACTTTTGCCCTGCAATCATCACATCCGAAAGATTGATACTGCGATCGCCCATATCAAAGCGGGTGCGCAGCGTACTGGCATCTTGTTGCAGTGAGTTGACATTTTCCAGCGCCATCTTGAGCGCCTGACCAAAATCCTGCTGCACCTCACCATTCATCGGTGTGGCGCGGGAACCGGAACCCAGGGCCTCGAAGCGAAGGGCCTCAAAATCCTTGAACAAAGAGCTAGCTTGCACGTCCATAGCGGTTCCTCACAGCGACATTAAATTGACAACCCCAGGGGGATACCCTGTGTCTGCAATTTAAGTGCCAGGAACATATATCGTCTAACTCACTGGAAAGCGGGGGGATTTTACAACAAGAGCCCGCCGGATGGCGGGCTGGAGAGAAAAAAATTAATCCGGCACTTCGATGCCGACGTCGCGCATGCGCGCCAGCTTATAGCGCAGGGTACGCGGGCTGATGCCCAGACGGTCGGCCACTTCCTTACGGCTGCCCTGGCAGGCAATCAGGGTATCGAGGATGATCTGGTGCTCCTGTTGCCGCAGCTCATTCCCCAGCCGCTCCATCCCCGGCAGGCGCTCGGTATATTCCCAACTGAGATCCTCACCGCGCAGGGATCCATCCTCCGGCTCGTCATCCGCAACGCCCGGCCACTGCTGCTCATCCAGGATCAGATCGCAGGCCTGGATCAGGCAGCCATCGCTCAGGATCAGCGCGCGCTGAATGACGTTGTCCAGCTCGCGAACATTACCCGGCCAGCGATAGTGCAGCAACCGCTCGGCCGCAGCAGCATCGAGCGTCGGCACGCTGGCGCCCTGCTGACTGGCATGCCATTGCAGCAGATGTTCGGCAATCGGCAGTATATCTCCCGGCCGATCCACCAGCGGCTGCCAGCGCAGCGGGAATACATTCAGCCGATAGAAGAGATCCTCACGGAACAAACCAGCCGCCACCGCCTGGCGGAGATCCCGATTACTGGTGGCAATAACCCGCACATCCAGCGGTATGGTCTTGCGACTCCCCAGGCGTTCCACTTCGCGCTCCTGCAGCACCCGCAACAATTTCGCCTGTAGGGCCAAGTCCATTTCCGTGATTTCGTCCAGCAGCAGGGTGCCGCCCTGGGCCTGTTCAAACTTGCCGGGACAGCCTTGAACCGCACCGGTAAAGGCGCCTTTTTCATAGCCGAAGAGCGTGGCTTCGAGCATATTCTCCGGGATCGCGGCACAGTTGATCGCCACAAAGGGCTGCTCGGCACGGTTGGATTGATCATGAATATAACGCGCCAGCACCTCTTTCCCGGTGCCGCTGGGACCAGTCACCATCACGGTAGCTTCGGAGCGGGCTACCCGCGCCGCCAGTTGCAGCAATTCGGCAGTTTTGGCATCGCCGTACACCGGCGTCTTGCGCTCGATGCGTTGCGGCGGCACATAGCGGCTGACCTGATTGAGCAGCACTTCCGGTGAAAACGGCTTGGCCAGATAATCGATCGCCCCTTCGCGCATCGCCCGGACCGCACCATCGATGTTGGCGTAGGCGGTCATCAACAGTACCGGCGTCTGGGGGTATTTCACCCGGATGTTACTCAGCAGGGTATGACCATCCATGCCGCCCATTTGGATATCGGAAATCACCATGTCAACGGATTGACGCCCAAGCTGCAGTAACGCGGCCTCGGCACTGTCGGCTTCCTGGCAGGCATAGCCCGCCAGCAACAGGGTATCGACAATCGCCTCGCGCAGGCCATGATCGTCTTCAACTACCAGAATGCGTGCCTGACTCATGATGCACCTCCAACGGCCTGGCGCTGAGCCACGGCCTGATGACACGGCAAGCGCAGGGTGAAGCAACTGCCCTCGCCCTCCACCGATGCCACTTCAATCTTGCCCTGATGGGCCTGAACAACAGATTGCACCACCGCCAATCCCAGTCCGGTACCATTACTGCGGGTGGTATAGAAGGGCTCGAAGATCCGGGCCAGTAACTCCCGGGACATGCCCCGACCGTTATCCACGACCCGCAGCAGCACATCATCCCCGGTGCGATGGGCACTGATCAGCAACTGGGTGGCCCCCGCCTGCAGCGCATTGGCCAGCAGATTATTGATGGCGCTGGCCAGTGCCGAGCTGTTGGCCAGCAAGGGGATCGGAGGGCTGTCCATCTCGATGCGCAAACTGGCGCCGACCTGTTGCAGCATGGCTTCCGCACCGCGCTCGATGCTGGTGATGAGCTCCGTCAATTCAATGGCGCTCACCACCTGCTGTTCGCCATTGCGGGCAAACAGCAGTACGTCGCTGACCTGAGTTTCCAGATCCCGCAACCGATCCATCAATTTCTTCTGGAAACTGCCACGAGCCTCATTGCTCAGGGTGCGATTGGCCAGATTGGCACCGTACAACATAGCCGCCGCCAACGGGGTGCGGATCTGGTGAGCCAGCGAGGCGGCCATCTTGCCCAGTGCCGACAACCGCTCCATATGGCTGAGCTGATCCTGCAGGCAACGGGTCTCGGTCAGATCGGTGATCTGGATCAGCTGCCCCTCTTGCTGCTTCAGTGGCTGGGTCGAGATCTGAACCCGGCGGCCATTCCGTAACGAGACTTCATGACCATCATCGGGACGTAGGCAGAACACGCGCTGGATGATGTTGCCCCAACTTTCCCCCTCCAACGGCTCCCCCAATAGTGTCAGTGCGGCGCGATTGGCGCGGGCCACCCGACCCGAGCCATCGAGCAATACCAAGCCGGAGGGGACTTCATTGAAGATCTCGCCAAACAAGGATGGCGAGGACCATACGTCGGGCGAGTTGGAGAAAGTGGATGTTGTCATACGTCATAAACCCGTGAGCGACTGGGATAATTCGGGTTTATTCAATATGCGTGCCAAAAATAGAAAAGGCGCCGCAGCGCCTTGTTGGAGGAGAGGAGTGAGCTCCTGGTAACTACCTATAGGCCCCAGTTGCTACATGTCCCGAGCGGTCATGTCATATTTTTTCATCTTTTCGACCAGCGTGGTCCGGCGCATACCGAGCATATCGGCGGCGCGGGCCACGACACCATCCTGCATTTCCAATGCCTGACGGATCATGCCAATTTCTAGCTCGGCCAGCAGATCCTTGAGGTTGAGACCTTCCTCCGGCAGCACCTGGCTAAAGGGATCCGCCATCGGCTCCTCGGGTTGTTCAAAGGGTTCGGAGAGCACATCGATCAACGCATCGCGCTCCGCCTGTTCATTCACCGGCCCGGTTTCCTGCCACACATCGCTGCCATAGCGATACTTCACCGGCAGATCCTTGACATCGACAATCCGGTTGGGAAACAGGATCAACAGGCGCTCGACCAGATTGGAAAGTTCGCGCACGTTGCCCGGCCAGCGATGCTGCATCAGCGATTCCATGGCTCGTTGGGTAAACCGCAGCCAAGCCTTGTGCTCACCACCATGCCGGTTCAGCAACTCCTGCAGCAGCAAGGGAATATCATCGGCCCGCTCGCGCAAGGATGGTGTCTCGATGGGAAACACATTCAACCGATAGTAGAGATCTTCACGGAAACTTTGCTCGATGATCATCTGTTCCAGATTGCGGTGCGTCGCGGCAATCACCCGCACATCAGCCTTGATCGGTTTGCTGCCACCCACCCGCTCGAACAGCCGCTCCTGCAGAACACGCAACAGCTTGACCTGCATCGGCATCGGCATATCGCCGATTTCATCCAGAAACAGGGTCCCGCCCTCTGCCAGTTCGAAGCGACCGCGACGGGCGGAGATGGCGCCGGTAAACGAGCCCTTCTCATGACCAAACAACTCGCTCTCCAGCAGCTCCCCCGGAATGGCGCCACAGTTCACCGGCACAAAGGGGCCATTGGCGCGGGGCGACAATTCATGGATGGCGCGCGCCACCACCTCCTTGCCGGTACCGGATTCACCGAGGATCAACACGTTGGCGTCTTTATCCGCGACCTGGCTGATGAGCCGACGCACTTCCTGCATCGCCATGCCCTTACCGACCAGAAACTTCAACAGCTTCTGATCCTGGGATTCGCCCTGGTGACTGCGCAGCGCCATGAAGGTGTGGCACAGATGCAGCAGACTGGTCAGTTGGTCATAGCCGACCGGATCACTGAGTTGCCCCAGCAGGTTGGTGGACCCGGAACCACAGCCCACTGTGCCCTGGAGCTGATAGCTTAAAAACGGGATCTGCGGATAAGCCCCCAACAGCTGCTCCAGAGTGCGGGTTTGCAGGCTCCCCACCACCACGCCCAGCAGGTCGTCGGCACCATCCAGGTAGGCCAGACAATCCGGCTCATCCCCACACCGCCAATCAAACCCCATGAAATTGAGTACCGTCTCCATCTGTTGACGGCGCTTTTCATCACCATCGATAATCAGGACGCACTTCTGCTCACGCATGCCACCACCTAATGCTTTGAATATTCGGCCCGATTTCTGCTAGTGCTACCGACACAACCAGCGATGAGCCATCACCGACAAAATAATGACACAGTGTCAAAATAAATCCTATGCCCACTCGGTGATGGGTGATTGTTTCGTGACGAATACCATTAAAGCCTCGCGGAGCTGGGACGATAATACGCTTATAGGGCATACTGGCAGCCGCCATTGATTGTGAACAAGAGAGAACCCAAGATGACCAGACTATCCATCCAGCAGTATCGTCAGGCCAGCGTCAGCAATATTGATGATGCCGATCCCCACACCTTGATCTCGATTGTACTGCAGCACATCCTCGGCAATATCGCCGCGACCAAAGGATCCATCGAACGCAAGGACGTGGAAGGCAAAGCCAAATCACTGAACAAGGCCCTGGCGCTGATCGGCGAGTTGCAAGGCAGCCTGGATCTGGAACAGGGAGGCGAAGTGGCACAGAACCTGGCGGCACTCTACGACTACAGCATTCGCACCCTGACCGAAGCCAACCTGCAGAACAGCCAGGAAAAACTCGACGAAGTCGCCAAGATCTTCATCAACATCAAGGAAGGCTGGGACGGCATCCCTAGCGAGGTGCGCAACGAATTCAAGGCCAAGAAAGCGGGCCAGACGTCATGACAGCACAGCAGGATATCCCGCAGCTACTGGAGCAGCTCTATCAGGCGCTGAATCAACCCGACGAGTTGCTGGATGACGACTTTCCGGCGGTTGGCGCCTTGACGGCGGCCATTCAGGCCCACCTGGATCAAGCCACGCCACAGCAGTTAGCGGCCGAACAGCAAGAGCTGGAGCAGCTGCGCTATGTGCTGGGGATCCTGGTCAACAAGGCCAACACGCACCGCGAATCGCTGAAGCAGGAACTGCTCAATCTCAAACGCAGCCAGCAAGTCAAAAAAAGCTACGGCGCCTGATGGCGCCGTGACTTTATTATTGTTGTTCGGAAAACATTTATATTTATTCGCAATAAAATTGCCATTAGTTACTTATTTACTGCTGACTGCGACAGTTTAATAACTGGATATTTCATTCGCCAACGTTCCCCCGCCTGCTCCCATATGTTTTTGTTTCGGAATTTTTCGACTGTATCCCAAAATTCTTGCTCACTCAGCTTATGGAATCGCAAGAAATCATGAAAATATTCACGCGGAAATTGGTCCGATAATCGAAGAACAATATCCACTGCCTCATCACGACTAAGACGATCATTCCAGATGTCATAGCAGCACTGATCCGTAGAGCGCCAGAAACCGAATTTCAGATATTTAAACCAAATGTTAATCTCACACAGTTTTTCATCAATATTGTCGTAATCGATATAATTACCCGATAATGGCCCTAACGCTCGACCGGTAAACCCACGTTCCTTGACTGCATTATAATGTTTACGGCCATCCCACTTTATATAATGACCAAGATAAATACTTTTAATGCCAGCCTCTTTTAGTTTTTGATAGTCTGGATATTGATAGAAGAAAACATCCCGCTTGGATATATCATCATCCAGCCAATCAAATATGGTCTTACCCTTTACCAAATCGTTTTTATCAATCGCCAATGCGGAAGGCTTACTCTCTTGACGTTGTAACCCGCCAAATTCAAATGCAATATCTTCACCCCAGATGACCAGAGGTACATCATAGATCAGAGCGGTATTCACTACGCTGGCAAACATGGCACAATGTTCAGCCCAATTAGGCTCCCCCTGACGCAAAAAGCAGCGCCGACGGATCTCGCGGAATACACTTGGCTTCAGGGTGATTTTCATATGATCAACATTCAGATCCTTGATCATATTGTTTAAATTAGCGATTCCTTCGGTAGTTGGCAAATGAGTCGCCAGAGTAACGCATAGAGTTTTAAGCCCGAAACGTTCGGCTAAAATTAAAGCTTGATACCAACTGTCTTTACCGCCACTAACGGCGACGATGCAATCATAGAAAGGATTATTGGCGGCTTTAATTTCAGCCACCAACTCACTGAGTTGTTCAAATCGGGCCGTCCAGTCGATGCTGGCCTTCAGCTCCTTGGTCCGACAGGCGTTGCAGTAGCCTCGCTCATCGAGTACCACTCCGGGCTTGGTATCCGGCATGACACAATTGCTGCAATATCGCATCGATTAGCCCTCTATCGCCTTGAAGTTATGGTCATCCATGTAGGTACGCCCCATCAGGATATAGTCATCACTCTGCAGTTGAGGCTCAAGGAGCGGCGTCAGCCGATAATCTCGCGGATCTGTGATGGCTAAGCGAGCCTCATCGACACCCGCATCCTCAGAATGCCGGGTTACTGAATCCCGTAACACCCACTCACCACGCGTATCTTTCGCCCAAATCTCAGGATCCCGAAATGGATCAATACAGGCGAGAAATTCGCTTTCGCTCATACCAACCCACTCGAGAAATTTCGGCAGAGCGGCCGGTTTAATGCCTTCATACTGAGCCACCAGGGCAATCCCTTCTTCACGACTTTTACGCTTGAGGCGGATATCTCGCGAGGCATGATCACTTGCCTTGCCATAACCATGCTTCAAAAATTTGACGTAATCGTGCACACTGGCATTATTCCAGCAGTAAATAGATTCGTAGCTGTTATAGGTGCGTTCCTGAGGTGCCGTCTCATAACCATATTTTTCAATCATGGCCTCAACTTGACACTGCGAATCCCAAAACAGGTAATTGCCCAAATAAAGGCCCCGAACACGGGAACGTTCCAGTTGTTCATCTGATGGATAAGTAAAAGCCTGCAGATCCTTTTTCGAAATTTTCGGGCTTTCTCCAATCAATGATTCAGCATCCCAACCTCGAAGACCATGTTCCTTTCGAACCTTTTTGGTCATCTCGACTTGATCGAAATGTGAAAACATGCCGACTTGATCCAACCAACCATTGACTCCCCAAATAATGAGGGGAATACCTAATTTGGTCGCGACCTGTACCGGAAACGTCTGGCTACCAGCCAAAACATGCCAGTACATATCACCCATTTTTTTCAACGTAATACGAGTAACTTCTTTGACTGTATCCGGCCCAACCGTCGACATCATGTGATCACAGTCCAGCTTGGTAATTAGCCGAGCCAGATTACGAACCCCGACCTTGGTACTGAAATGGGTGTTATAGGTTACCAACAACGGATTCAGACCATATTTGTGTTTGATAGTATCAACAATAAAAAAATCATCTCCCGTACCTGATACCGGAATAACACAGTCATAACTGGTATTCGCGCGTTGCCGGTATTGCGCCACTATAGCTTCGAGTTCTTGCGCCTTACTTTGCCAATCGATCTCATATTTTTCTTCATGTACCAGACAACCACTACAGACTCCGCGCTCATCAAAGGTGATATTCAGCGGATGATTAGCTGGATAGAGACAACGTTTGCAGTACTTCATAATCTATTTCACCTTCGCAAGATCAGTAGGGGCGGCCCATAATGTCGAACTTGAAGTCTTCGTACTTGACGTTGGAGCTCAGACGCACCTGGACACCAGAGCTCAGTAAATGGGACTTCGCTGCTATCGTACTGTGCTCGGTATGCTGGAAAATATTCGCTGCAGCCACGGCTTGGCAGCCACCTTGCAAAACGCCGGCAGCTAGATCAGCCATTTTACCAACACCACCACAGGCGATGACAGGTATCGACACCTCACTGGCAACTGAGCGTAGTAACGCCAGATCATAGCCCTGACGACAACCATCCCGATCAACGGAGTTCAGAAAGATCTCGCCAGCCCCCAATGCTTCCAGCCTGCGGGCCTGCTCGGCCGGAGTCTGTGGCAATATGGCTCGAGTTAAATGATTGAACACCCGGTAACCATCCTCAGTTTCGATGGCATCAATGGACACGGTAATACACTGACAACCAAAGACCGCAGCAGCCTCGGTGATAAATGCTTCGTGGTCATACACCACACTGTTCAGGCACACCTTATCGGCCCCGGCCTTCAGCAGATCCCGGATGTGTTGCACGGTGCGGATACCGCCACCAATTGTCAGCGGCACAAAACACTCTTTCGCCGCCCATGCGACCAGTTCGACATTGGGTCCCCGCCCCTCACGGGAGGCATCAATATCCAGAATCACAATCTCGTCCACATCCCAGTTCACAAAGAACTCGATGGCTGTTTTGACGTTGCCGATCGGCAGATACTTACGAAAGTTAAAACTCTGCACCACCAGCTCATTTTTTGTCACTATGCATGGGATCAACCGAACCTTAAGCATGTGCTGACTCCTTTGCCCATGTCATGAATTCCTGCAGCACCCGCATGCCGTTCAGCTGGCTTTTTTCGGGGTGAAACTGCATGCCAACCACATTATCTCGCCGTACCGCAGCCGTCATGACATGGTCGTACTCGAAAGTGGCAATCACATGCTCTGGCGCACATACGGCGTGATAGCTATGCACGAAATAGAAGTTTTTATCGTCACCCAGCGAGCTGAAAAAGCGGGAGTTTTGCTGCACCTGCAGATCATTCCAACCGACATGTGGAATGCGGAATTCGGGTGCCAACTGCATCAGTTCGACACTGCCCGGGATCCAGCCCAATCCGGCATGACGCCCACCTTCGGCCGAGGAGTCAAACAACAGCTGCATGCCCAGACAGATCCCCAATACCGGCTTGCGCTGTTCAAGCACCTGCTCATTAAGCACCGGCAGTAACTCTTTGCCGCGCAGGCTGGCCATAGCATCCGGATAAGCACCGACACCCGGTAAAATAAGGCAATCGGCATGACGAATAACCGCCGGATCTGCGGTTACATCGACCTGATAATCGCCAATATGGTGGATGGCATTCGCAATGGAACGTAGATTCCCCATGTCATAGTCGATCAATGCCACTTTCAAAGCTGCACCCATTCATACCTCTCCATCGAGTTTTGAATTATTATTTTCCATCTCATCACCACGCTTGCCAGCCGCCATCGACTGGCAATGCATGGCCGGTGACATAGGCGGAAAGATCCGAACACAGATAGAGCAAGGCACCCGCCATATCTTCCTCATGCGCCATCCGTCCCAACGGGGTGCGCTTGGAATAGGCTGCGACAAAAGACTCCGGTTGCTGGCGGAAGATCCCTCCCGGAACCAGGGTATTGACCCGGATATCCGGAGCCAACGTAGTCGCTAACCAACGTGTCAATTGATGCAGGCCCCCCTTACTGGCGCCATAAGCAGCCGGATTAGCCATGGTTGTTCCGTCATACAGGCTCCAGTCAGGACCCATTTCGCCATAGATAGAACCGACATTGACCACGGCACCATGGCCGCTGGCTCGCAACAAAGGTGTCAGCCGCTGCACCAGCGCAAACGGCACGGTCAGATTGACTTCCAGACAATTACGCCAAGTTTCGACCGATTGTTGTTCAAAGGGCACGCCCCATCCCGGATGGGCATCAGTGCCGACAAAAGCAGCATTATTGATCAATATGTCCAGGCGTCCGGCCGTTGCCAGTATCTCGGCGATCTGCTCTATCGCCTCCGGTGCTGCCAATTCAACGCCCAGAGCCCTCACTCCTGCAGGCAATTGATGGAGCGCCGCAGGACGATCAACACCGTAAACCGTGGCCCCCTGCTCCAGCAATACCCGGCAGAACAGCTGTCCCAGATGTCCAGCCGCTCCGGTTACCAAAGCAACCCGGCCACTCAAATCGGCCAGTCGGTCCAGCAGACGAACACTCATGATGGTTGCTCCTGTTGCTCTGAAATAGCGATAGCGGACGTCAACGCCCGTTGATACAGACATTCAGCCAGATACAGATCGAGTGGCTCATCGATATCGATGGCACGCTCTCTGGGCACCGTCACCAAGGCAACCCGTCCAGCCCACAGACTGTCAGCGGTTAAAATAAACTGTGGGGAGCTGACATAGGCCACCGTGGTTAAATCAAAGAGTGTCGGCGCATCCTGTCTGCGACGATAAGCTCCCGGCACCGCCAACTCGACCAGCCCCTCCCCGTTCGTCTTGACCATATTGAAATAGGGACTGCGAGCAGCTGGCGTACCCGTTAACACCAGATCCACATCCCCAATCCGGTAACGATCCAGACACGCCGAGATATCCTGATGATTTCGCAACGGAGCCGTCGTCGGCAGGCTGATAAAGGTGGAAAACTCATAACCGGTCTCAAGACAAAAGGTCACGGCATGCTGCCAGGCCAGCCATTCGGAGGCGGTGTCCGAGGCCAACTCAGCCGGACGCAGAAAAGGCACCTCGGCACCATAATCACGGGCTACGGCGGCAATCGCCGCATCATCGGTAGAAACCACGACTCTACCGATATCTGGATGGCATAACGCCTGTTCAATACTGTGGGCAATCAATGGCTTGCCACCCAACGGGGTAATGTTCTTGCCGGGTATGCCCTTGGAGCCTCCCCGTGCAAAAATAAACGCTAATGCTGCATCACCCATCCACCATTACCTCACACCCTGATTTTATGGAGCGTCGAGCCGCCTCGACGATGCGTAAGGCGTTCAGTCCCTGCGCAGCGGTCGCGGCGCCGGATTGTTGCTCAATCCAGGCTTGTAACTGGCGCTGAGCCACCTGCTGCGGCGTACTCTGCCCCTGCATCTGTTGCACTAAAACGCCATGCGCGTCATACCAACAGAGTCGATTCTGCAACATGTCCCATTCAAGCTGCCCCTTTTCGCCCAACCACTTGCTCTGACGGCACGGTTTGAATTGCAACATATCCAGATGCACCTGCACCAGAGGTCCCTGAGCGTAATGTAACGTCAGCTCGACACACTCATCGACGGCCAGTTTCAGATGTGAAGCAGGGGCTTGGGCCGCATACACCCGACTTGGCACTCCGAGCAGAGCACAGACTAAATCCAGTTCATGGCTTAACTCCAACAAGGCTCCACCACCGAGCGCAGGATTGGCAGAGACCATGTCAGCCACCGGAGTATCCGGACGCCAATGGGGTAAATATTGGCCAACCTCGAGGCGCACCAGATGCAGAGCCCCCAATTCTGGCAACCACTCTCGCAGTTGCAGGAAACCATCCGTGAATCGCAATTGGTAGCCAAGTAAACAGGGGCTTTGCAGGGCAGCCAGCAGTCGCTGTCCGTCGCCCAGGGTGCTGGCTAGAGGTTTCTCCACCAACATAGGAACCTGTAACCCGGCCAGCGCAACCACATGTTCGGCGTGCAGAGTGGCTGGAGACGCGACGATTACATATTCCGGTCGCCAGGCCAGAACCTCATCGATGTGATGGAATAGTGCTTCTAGCCCACAGGCATCGCGTGCCTTGCCCGGTCGGCACCACACAGCCAAGCGGACCTGCGGGTAGAGTTGTCGCAGATTATGCAGGTGTTTCTTGGCGATGCTGCCAAAGCCAACAACCAGGACCTTCATTAGAAACCGGCCTCGTAAATATCCTTATTGGCGCGCTCAAAATCATTGTGCTGACCTATGTCCAGCCAATACTCCCGGATCGGAAAAATGCTGGTCGCCTCCTGGGCCGCAATCAATTGGTTAAACAGAGTGGGCATGTCCAGATATTCGCCGGGTTGAATGCGAGCAAAGGCGGGCTTATCCAGTACATAGATACCCGCATTGACGAAGTAATGTTCTACCGGCTTCTCGGTGATGCCCAGGATGCGGTGACCTTCCGAGTTGACCACGCCATAAGGGACCTGGTATTGCCATTCCCGGACGCACATAGTGGCCGCCGAGTGGTGTTGTTGATGGAATTTAAGCAAGGCAGCGAAATCCACCCGCGTCAGAATATCGCCATTCATCACCAATGCCGGAAGCTCTAGCGCCTCCTGCGGGATCAGGCCCAGAGCGCCAGCAGTTCCCAGGGGCTTATCCTCTTCCAGGTAGCGGATATTGACTCCCCACTGACTGCCGTCCTCAAAGTAGTCCTTGACCATGTCCGCCAGATAATTGACGGACAGGAAGAAATTCCGGAAACCGTGTTCGGCAAAACTCTCGATGATAGTTTCCAAGAGTGGCTTGGCTCCGACCTTGAGCATGGGTTTCGGACAATTGGCGGTCAACGGGCGTAATCGGGAACCAACTCCCCCCGCCATCAGGATAACGGTATTGTCTAGCGTTTGCGGTTGATTGAGTTCTTGGAGGGTCTGTAAACCAATCAGACAGCCTGCATCATCCAGTACCGGAATCTGCTCGATGCCATATTGATTCATCTGGCGCAACAACTCATCGCGAGCCTGATTTTCCCGGCTGGTGACCGGCGAGGTCTGCATGATCTCATGCACCATGGCGGTCAGTGGCAAGTGCCGTAGCAAACCACGACGCACATCACCATCCGTCACCGTGCCCAGCAATTTACGTCCAGCATCGACGACCAGAGCCACCTTCAAGCCACTCTTGTCGATGACCATGATGGCCTGCTCAATGGTACTGTCAGGAGAAATCAGTGCATTTTGCCAACGTTTCATTTCTGCTATCCCACGGATTTTTCACAAGATGCAGCAAGTATAATGCCAGAAACAAACTAAAACTCGCGGGCAGGCACACCTTTTAGCCGACTCCCTGCGGGCCAGCTTCGCGTAACCACGGCTCCGGCCGCCACCAGGCAATCCACACCCAGAGTGACGCCCTGAATGACTACAGCTCCAGTTCCGACATGACATCCCCGTTCAAGACAAACGCCGCCACTGAGGCGAGCGCCGGGAGCGATATGAACATGAGCCGCAAGCTGACCATGGTGATCGACCGAGGCACAGGTATTGATGATGACATTTTCCGCCAGCCGACAGCATGGCTGCACCACAGCTCCGGCCATGATTTGCACCCCTTCAGCCAGAGTGGCTCGACGAGAGACGGTCGCAGCAGGATGGATCACGCTGACGAATGCAAAGCCCATGGCCTTGGCTCGTTCAAAGAGCTGTTGCCGCAATGGCGATACCCTGATGCTTCCCACCCCAAGCGCCAACTGATAATCGGCTGCTGCGGTATTGGTCAACCAGGAGTCATCGCCCAGATAGGGGATATCCAGGTCGCTCGGACTGAGCGCCAGATAGCCGGCCACCGGAATGGCGTTGAGCTCCAGGACATCCAGCACCACGGCGGCATGGCCGCCCCCCCCGAGCAGGACGACAGGTTTCATACTATCCCCTCGCCCGGCAAATATTCCTGCTCAGAGACTTTGCCCAGCAACTGCCAGTAGTCCAAAGCACTGCGACCCGAGTGATGACGGCGCACACCAAGATTGCTGGTATCAAATCGCTCACCCACCTGGATCGGTTGCAGCGCCACTAAGCGACGACGCGCACAGGCCGCCGTATTCAGCTCGGCCGATGTCGGCTGTTTATGACCACTGCCGAGAGCCTGCTCGATCTCGCGGATCTGCGTCACCATTTGCGCCAACTCATCCGGCTCCAATGAAGCCAGATGATCCGGCCCCGGAAGCTGGCGGTCCAGGGTGAAGTGTTTTTCGATCATCACGGCCCCCATGGCCGTCGCCGCAACCGGGATATGGATCCCCTGACTGTGATCGGAAAAACCGACTGGCAAGGCAAAATGCTCTCGCAGGGTCTGCATGGCGTTCAGGTTGATACTGGCAGGGGAAGCAGGATACTCGCTGGTGCAATGTAGCAAGGTGACATGAGCTCGCAACGCAAGCCAGGCGGCCGAGTCATCCAGCACACGACTCAATTCATGGGGTGTCGGCTCCTCGTCGGCTCGTAACAGGCCAAATGCGATAATTGCCAACGCCTGAGCGATCTCCGTCAAGGTTGCCATTCCGGTGGACACCACCAAGGGCAACTGGCTACGACCTGCAGCCAGCAGCAGGGGGCCATTGGTCAACTCGCCGGAGGGGATCTTCAGCAGCGGCACGCGCATGGTCCCCACCAGAAATGCCAGGCTTTTAAGGTCGAAGGGCGAAGAGAGCCAAAGAATCCCCTGCTCGGCCGCGTAACTGGCCAGCTCTTGTTGTTGCTCGAATGACAAGGCTAAGCGACTCAACATCTGATATTGACTGTCTTGACTCGCCAGATTCCGCTTCTGGTAGTCCGCCATGCCGACATCGGGTGTAACCAACTCGTCCACCACAAAACTCTGAAATTTGACGGCATCGGCACCGGCGCGAGCGGCCGCCTGGATCAGTTGCCGCGCCAGTTGTAGGTCACCGTTATGATTGACACCGGCTTCGGCAATGATAAATACCGGCTGAACTGAATGGGTCATAGACTACTCCCGGTCGACGAAAGGCAACTTGTGCAGCGCAGTCCCGGCGGACAAGGCACATTTAAGATGTTCGAGCATGCGTCCTGCGACTCCCGGCATGCCGTATTCATGAAGGCAAGCGCCACTACGGGGAGTTTGTAGTAGCAAGTGCAAGGCCTCGGTGATGGCCGCAGGCTGGGCCTCGACCGTCGTTACGCTAGCTGGAGCGTAACGGCCCTGCTGTCGGATGCCGATGTTCAACGTTGGCGTACCCAGAATAGGCACCTCGATAAGGCCGCTGGAGGAGTTACCAACCACCACGGCGGCCAGCGCCACCGCAGAAAGATATCCTTGCAATCCCAGAGCCGGAAAATGCCAACTCTGATCATGCTCGGCAGCAAACTGCTGCAAGATCCGATCGATGGTGGCGCCACCGGCATCGGCATTGCTGCCGGTAATCAAAATTCCACGCTCCCGGTAGGGCTGCAATCCCTGGCAAAGCAACTGCGCCAGTTGCTCTGGCGGGTAACCACCCAATGTCTCAGGATGCAGCGTCACCAGTAAAAATCCGGCTTGTAGCCGGGTGCCGAATCGTTGATTAAATTCTGCCAGTGGCCACAACGGAATCGAGGCGACGTTATCGACCGCCAGGGCTCCGGTATTGAAGACCCGGCGCTCATCCTCTCCTAGCTGCAACAGACGGCGACGATGGCTGGCCGTGGAACAAAAATGCAGGGCGGCCATTTTGCTGATGGCATGTCGAATCGCATCATCCACAGCGCCTTGCGACAATTCGCCGCCATGAATGTGCACCAAGGGTATATCCAGCAATAGGGCCGCCTGTGCGGCCGCCAAAATTTCATAGCGATCTCCGAGCACCACCACGGCGTCGGGCTGCAAGCGATCCAGCGCGTCAGCCATACCGGATACACCCAATCCCAGCGAACGCGCCATATCCAGACGGGAATCACCTGGCTGTTGACACGTCACCCGAGCATCAATGGTAAAACCATCGATCTCGATCTGTTGCCACGTCAGGCCATGGTGTGTGCTGAGGTGATACCCCGTAACGATCACCTGCAGTGTCAATTCATCATCGGCCGCCATGGCGCGAAGCAAGGGCCGCAACAGACCGTAATCGGCACGCCCCCCTGTCACCACGGCGACCTTACGCATGGGATAAGCCAGCGTCATGGGCAAAGCCATCCCGCACTCCGCTGGGCAAATTGACAATCCGTGCCGCCAACCATTCGGCATTCGGTAACGGACCGCGCTCCGAGGCTCTGAAAGCAGGCAGATCGGACATCAAACGCCAGGCCGGTCGACTCATGACGCCCTGTTCATTGGCATAGTGCAAAAATGCATCCAGCTGGCTCTCTGACTCCAACAGCAGAGTGTTTAACCAATAATTCGCGCTAGTCCCCGGCCGTTCGGCGCAGAACGTCAGCCCATGCTCGGCACAGAATTGATTGTAGGCCGCAGCCGTTGCGCGTTTATCCGCCAGCATGGCCGGCAGCAACTCGAGCTGGGCACATCCCAGTGCCGCATTGATATTCGGCATCCGATAATTAAACGCCACCTCATCATGAACAAAGTGCCAGGCATGAGGCTGCTTTGCCGTGGTAGTCAGATGCTTGGCCAGCTTACCGAGCCGCTCATCATCGGTGACGATACAACCGCCGCCACCACAGGTCGCTATCTTGTTGCCATTGAAGCTGAAAGTGCCCAGCAAGCCGAACGTTCCGGTGTGACGGCCTTGCACAGAGGAGCCCAACGATTCAGCCGCATCCTCGACCAACGGGATGCCCCACTCGGTCGCGATGCGTTGCAACCCGTCGATATCCACAGGCAAACCGAAGCTATGCATCGGGAGTAGAGCGGCAATTCGCCGCCCGGTGCGTCGATTGAAGACACCGTCGGGTCGTCGGTCACCATGCAACTCCAGATAGGCTGCGACGGCAGAAGGACACAGCCCCAAGCTCTGCCGCTCCACGTCGACAAATACCGGGTGGGCCCCCTGGTAGGCAATGGCGTTACAGGTGGCAACAAAGGTCAACGGTTGAGTGATCACCTCGTCATCCCGTCCGACCCCGGCCAGTCGCAATGCGACATGCAAGGCGGCGGTACCATTGACGGTTGCAATGGCATAACGCGCCCCCGTCAACTCCCGCATCATGGCTTCAAATCGATCGACATATGCCCCAACCGAAGAGACAAAGGTGGTATCAATACAATCATTCAAATATTGCTTTTCATGGCCGGCAAAACGTGGCGCATGCAACGGAATAAAATCGCTGGAGCCATACCACTGGCGAACAAAGGCCACCAGGGCGATGAGCGAGGCCGGTAACTCAGACATTGTAAATATCCGTCTTATATTTGCCGAGGTTGCCGGGTTGTATAAACCATTCGATGGTCTTACCAAGACCGGCACGAATATCCACCTGGGGTTTAAAACCCGTCAGAGCCTCAATTCGACTATTGTCACACCATAAACGGAATACCTCGGAACCTTCTGGACGCAAGCGTGCTTCATCTACCTCGAAACTAACATCTGAATTCATCAGTTCACGGATCAGCGCCACCGTATCACCCACCGAGATCTCGAAGTTCGAACCTATGTTGACAGTTTGACCAATTGCCGCCGGACAATTGGCGAGCGCCATGAAACCACGACAGGTATCAGTCACATAGTTGAAATCACGAGTCGGTGACACATCGCCCAGTTTGATGCTGCGTTTACCCGCCGCAATCTGGGTAATGATGGTCGGGATCACGGCGCGGGCACTTTGCCGTGGGCCATAGGTGTTAAATGGCCGCGCAATCACCAATGGCAATTCAAAGGCATTATGAAAACTCATCGCCATGGCATCTGCGCCCATCTTGCTGGCGCTGTAAGGCGATTGCGGTTGCAAAGGATGTTGTTCATCAATCGGCACATAACGGGCCGTGCCATAGACTTCGGAGGTGGAAGTGTGGACTACCAGCCCGACACCATTATCCCGAGCGGCCTGACAAATATTAAGAGTGCCACGAATATTGACATCCACGTAGCTATCCGGAGCAACATAGGAATAGGGAATGGCAATCAGTGCCGCCAAATGATAAATAACATCCATCCCCTTGGTCAGTTGACGACAGAAATGGGGATCCCGCACATCGCCACTGACTATCCGCACCTGACTGCGACAAGAAATATCCTCCAACCAACCCCAGTGGTTGAAGGAGTTATATTGCGCCAGAGCCGTGACTTCATGACCAGCCTGCACCAAAGCTTCGACTAGATGAGAGCCGATAAATCCATCGGCCCCGGTTACCAGGACTTTTTTATGTATCATTGATAAATCACCGTATCATCATGCTGATCGTAACGTTCCGCTAATTTTTCACACAGATCGATCAGGTGCTGATTAAATAGATCTAAAGCTTCGTGAATATATTCTTTACGCTCTTCAGGATCCTTGAGGGTGTAAACATACGACATAATCGTTGTCTGGTGATAACAGAAGGTCCCCTTGAGTAAGCGATGGGCCACCCGCAAGTTTTTGTCATTCTTGATTTTGTTAAGTGTGTTGAATTGCAACATGAAAACTCGATGCAGATCTTCACGAGTATCAGGTCGATTCACGCCACGACTCATATTCATCAGCAATAATGTCAGTTGTTCCAAACGATGGAAATCATCAAAGAACTGGCGACGCATAGCCTCACCATCGCTGCGCGGCATATCAAACCGGTTGGCGAAGGTCTTCTTCAGGACGCCCTCTTTTTCTTCACTATTGGAATAATCAATGGTAACCGGCAAATCAGGATCCATAAAAATAGCACCACGGATCAACGCGCCATCACTCAGGTTGTGACATTTAACTGGATGTTGCTCCAGGAGCATTTCCATGATGCCGCGCGACATATCAAATACAGTATTGGTCAGGATCTTGCCGCCACGGCTGGCGTCGATTTCAAAGTGGCTTTCCATGACTGCAGTTTCGCCCTTCCAATCCTTCTGGTAATAAGCGCTGGATTTGGAATGGTGATACTCCTCGGTCCAAAAACCATAGTCGACACCAAACAGATAGAGATTATTGAACCCCATGGCAACAGCCGCTGCTGCCGCACCATTACTCACCGTGGGTGCACATAAAAACAAATTTTCGTAGTGATCGTTGCAGGCGTTTTGAATAATCAAGCCACCGGCATCATGGGGCTTAACGAACAGATATTTATGTTTAAATAAAGCCACAGCTTTGGGAGGAAGAATATTAGGTCCGACCAGGATCGTGTTTTCGAACACCTCCGGATTTCCTGCATTTTGCAGCCATTCATAGACATGAAACGTTCGCTCAGACTCAATATGCAAATCAGGAATAATACCGCGGGCGACCAATGGCCGTAATGCTGTTCCACACGAAAATATAATAGCCTTATCTTTTTCAGCAGCAATTAAATCAATGGTCTTATCCAAAGATGGACCATTACCCACAATAAATACTGGGGTGTTAATTTTGGTTTGGCCCTTCTTGACTCGTTTCAACACCGGCATCCGCATCTGCATATTATGCAGTGAATGGGCAATACTGATGGCCTCATCCTCAAAGAAACCCCAACCACTGACATACCGATATGCCAAGTCGTGAATCAGCTGAAATGCCTTGTCGATATCTTCGCCATAATAGTGACGATAGACCAGCAACCTGGATAGGTTAAATGCTCCTTGCTGATCGATCATACTGCTAATTTCATTGACGAAGGTGCTATCTCCACCGCCAACCGTGATTTTTAGGAAACCACCGCGAGACCGACAGCGCTCGATAATTGGACCAAAATCTATGGTATGCAAAGTGGCATACAGACAATCTGGATCAGGCTCAAATAAATAGAGGAATGCGATGTTTAAATCAAGACTCAGCTTTTCGAGATGATAGCCAAGACCGGAACCTAAAACACAAAAAAAATCAGGAGAGCGATCCACATCGAAAGGGCTTAAATAATGTTGATGGGATGATTTAATTTCTGCTTTTTCTCGTAGCTGACGCAGAGCAATAGTATGCAGATAATGTTCGAAACCTTTTTCATCTTTATTTTGCGGGAAATAACGAAAGCTCTTCGGATCATTGATAAAAACATCAACTTGTTCATAGCAGGCAGCTCGGGGAGAGTCAGGGTAAACCTGCAGGCCATCCCGGACCAGATTTATTTCACCAGCCGCATCGAAAGCAAGGCGAACGTTGGTCGGTGTATAGTCGCGGAAAAATTCGTACACATTGGGCATATGTACACGCAATACGGCTAGGTTGGTGAGGAAGGTGGCCCGCAATAATTTTGTGGCTTGATCGAGTTGCTGACTATCCATGAAAAGCTCCACTGTATGCTAGGCGAATTGCCAAAGAGATAGCATACAGTGAAGCAATTATTGTTCCAAAAAATCAAGAACTACTATTGCTATATCCAGGCAAGGTCGCAAGAGATTGGGTTAATGACGACATGGTGGCACTCAGTTGAGACACAACAGAGTCCATGGCGTTGAACTGTTTATACAAGCGGGCCTCGAGTTTATCCATCCGGTATTTCAGATCGGTTTCCCGACGATCCACTTCCACCAGTTGCTTGTAGAGCGCGTCGATCTTGCCATCCAGCAGGCCACTGCTGACATCCATGTCCCCCTTGCTGGAGGAGATGCTCTTGTCGATGATGCCATCGAGAACTGTATTCATGATGCTGGTCAGCCCCTCGGAAAGGGTGACTGTGCCTCGATTCCCCAAGGCGCCACCGGTGATCTCCACCTTCATCCCGGTCGAGTTCCCCGATTCTGAGAGCAGGGTATTGCCATCCCCCAGCGCTTCCACACCATCAATCTTGCCCTTGGCATCCACCGCATCCGAACCCTGTTGCACGCCGATGCCAAAGCTGGCCGCAAAGTTGGTATCCACTTCGGTAAAGGCCACCATAGAGCGCGAACCATAGCGATCCGAGGTGAACTGCAACTTGCCATCAGCATCTACCGCAACTTTGACGCTAGCGGCCTTGGTGGATAGCGTGGTATCGGAGTTAATCTTCGACTGCAGCTCGGCCGCAAAATCCAGCGCCGAGGCATAACTCTTCTGCGCCAGCTTGATCTCTCCCGACAAAATACCGTCAACCCGCATCTTGAAGGTGTCATTGTCAGCATCGACCGTCAACGGAAAGGTCAAGACGGTACTGCCGGTCAGCTTGCTTTGCGTCGCCAACTGGGTGACCTCGACACTATAAGTCCCGGGTTTGGTCAGCGAGCTATTGGTCACATAGTTAATTTGCGGATCGGAGGCCTTGCCCGCCTGGGTAAAGAATTTGGAAATATCTTCCACATTCCCCGCCATCGCGGCCTTGAATTTGGTCTCATCCAACTCCAGCGTGCCATCTTTTTTGGTCAGCAATCCCAAATCGGCGAAACTGCGGATCGAACTGCCGGTTTCCTTGACCTGAGTATTGAGCACATCCCGCATCAGGCTCTTGACGTTGCGCACTGTGGCATCGCCAATCAAGACGCCATTGGTGCCACCATCGCCATTGTACTTGGTCAACTCATTCACCTGGCTGATGGTCTTGTTGTAGGTATCCATGAAGGCGCGGATCTGACTCTCGATGGTCGAGGTGTCCTTGCCGATGGTCAACTTCACCACCTTGCCGGTCTCCGTCACGCCATTGAGATTCAAGGTTACCCCCTGGATCACGCTGTCGATCTCATTCTTGCTGCGGGTGATGGTGATGCCGTTCATCTCGATTTTGGCATTCTGTGCCACCGAGGTTTGCTTCATATTCTTGTTGCTGGCGCCATAGGCAAAACGTGACAAGCCACCGGTGTCGGTATTATTGCCATCATCGTCCGCCGCCGTCAGTTCGATGGCATTGGCTTCCCCGGTCTCTTTGCTGGTCAGCACCAGGCGATAGGCAGAACCATCATTGATAATCGAGGCGGTAACGCCGTTATCCGTCTTGTTGATAGTATCGCGCAGGCCCGCCAGCGAGTTATTGGATGAGTCGACAGTGATGGTCTTGATGGTCTTGTCGGCATTCACCGAGAAGCTGCCATCGGCGTTATAGGTACCAAAGCGCAGGGTCAGTTTACCGGTGCCAACAGTGGCATTCGGGTTGCTGAAGGTTGCTGAGTCACCACTGACCAGGGTATGGGCCTGAGCGCGTTGATTCACCTTGAACTCGAAGCTGCCGGTCTGGGCACCAATGCCGCCCTTGGCGGTCAAGACCCCTTCATCGCTGGATTTGATGCTGACGGCGGAGTAAGTGGAGGTGTAACCCAGCTCCTTGTAAGAACTTTTGAAGGAAGAGAGGGCGCTGTTGAGCGCAGAGAAGGCCGAGATCTTGTCGGTTGCCGTTTTGGCATCGGCATCAATCTTCTTCATCGCCGGGTCTTTTTCTGCCCCGACAATAGCGGTCACAATGTCATTGATCTTGAGCCCCGAGCCCAAACCTGTGGATGTAATAGCGGCCATTTCACTCCTCCTTGCCGTGTCGGGTTAATACAACAACAGCCTTAACCCGAACATCAGGCAAATTACAGGCCAATCATGCTTCAGCTTTAAACAACAAACCGATTACCTTGTCCATATTATGGATCAACTCCAGCGCTTCCTTGGACGGGATCTGCCGGATCAACTCATCCGTCTTGGCATCATGTACCGCAATCACCGACTCACCACTGGCTTCATCCACGGTGAACTTGAGGTTACGCTGCATGGTCTGCATAAATTCATTCAAGTTGCTGGACGCTTCGGACAACCGCTTGCGTTCATCCTCGGCCTTCTGGGCATTCTTGACTGAGTTTTCATCCTCACCCTTGGCTGAGTCCGCCGAAGGCGTTGCTACCTTGTTGTCCTGGGCTACACCCGTGAACTCTTTTCTGGGTGACTCCTGAACCGCGGGGCGACGCGTCAGTTCCGGGGCGGCACCACTCAGTTGTAATTCAGACATATTCACCTCCTAAAGGAAAAGCTTCCCAATTGCTTGGGAAGCTTTAATTTAGTCTACCAAGCCAGACTAACTGTCTTAACGGAGCAGTGACAGCACGTTCTGACTGGAGGCATTAGCCTGAGACAGCATGGCTGTACCTGCCTGTTGCAACACTTGCGCCTTACTCATGGATGAGGTTTCGGCAGCGAAGTCGGCATCGCGAATACGGGAGTTCGCAGCTGACAAGTTTTGCGACACGTTGGACAAGTTAGAGATGGTGGAAGTCAGACGGTTCTGGATAGCACCCAAGTCGGCGCGGCCATCAGAAATCTGCTTCAGTGCTGCATCAATCCGCTCGATGGAGTTAGCAGCGTTGGCAGCAGTTGCCATGCTCAGACCACGACCAACTGCGGTTTCGTTACCACCTTGATCCGTCAGCCCCAGCTTAGTCAACGCGGTGGCCTGCGCAGCCTGGTCACTGGCATTACTGGTAATCACCACATCACGACCATTCTGGCCTGTCAAAGTCACAGTACCGGTAGAGATGGCACTATCCAAAGCACCAGCTGACAGTGTACCGGCAGCAGCCGTCAAACGGATATCCTGACCGGATTGAGAGGTCAGCACCAGTTTACCGGTCTTATCATCGGCGCTAGCGACCACACCAGCTAGGCCAGCTGCATTGATCACCGCAATGGCAGAATCAAGCGTGGTAACCCCAGTGAGGTCAATCAAAGTACCGTTAATAGCCAGTGTGGTATCAGCAGCAGCAACCGAGATAGCCATACTGACGCTAACTTCGGTCTTGGCACTGGCTTCCACCCCGGTCTGATCGCGCAATGCATTGATGGCAAAGGCCTTATCCGCAGCCGATGTACCGGTGACTGCACCCAGTTGTACTCCATTGATGCTGATATTATCGTTGGCAGTTACGGCAGTGGTGGTGACTGAACCACCAGATACGTCATCAGAGCCGGCAGAGGTATTAAAGCCAACAGCTTGCAATACGCTTGCGGTACCAGCACTACCGACACCCATCTTGATTTCAGAGCCATCGGCGCTGCTCAGGGAGACATAACCGGCGTAGGTATCTGAAGTCAGACCGGCCTTGCCGGCAGCAGCACCGGCGATCACGATGGAAGCACCAGTGGTATTGCTCAGTTGCAGCGAATCGTTCTCGCCGATGGTGGCGGTGACACCCGCAACCTTCAGGTTGATTTCATCCACCAGGCCTTTCAGGTCGCCGGTAGCGGCCAAAGAAGTACCGTTGATGGTCAAATCGCCAGCTGAAAGCTTGCCATCCAGACCACCGGTACTCTTGACCACGTTATAAGCATCGGCGGTGACACCGGTCAGGCCCTTCTTGGCGTTGATCATGGCTTCCAGGCCAGTCGCATCGGTAGCAGCCTGAGCGCTCATAGCCACACCATTAATGGTCACTTGGTCAGCGGCAATCGCCTGAGTAGAGTTAATACGACCACCATTGAGCTCACCCAGACCGGAGACCGCATTCAGGTTCAGATCCTTGGTGGTAACCGCCTTGATGGAGAATGACAAGGTTTCACCGGAGTTAGCACCGATCTGCAAGGTTGTGGACTTGGTAGAGCCATCCAGCAGCTTGACGCCGTTGAAGGAGGTCACGGAGGAGATACGGTCCAGTTCGGAGTAGAGCTGATCCACTTCTTTCTGGATAGAAGCGCGGTTGGAAGCTGAGTTGGTATCGTTCGATGCCTGGACACCCAGTTCCCGCATCCGTTGCAGGATGTTGGTCATTTCGTCCATGGAGCCTTCAGCGGTTTGCGCCATGGAGATACCATCGTTGGCGTTCCGTACGGCTTGGTTCAGACCGCGGGTTTGGGATTCCATGCCGGTGGAGATGGCCAGACCGGCGGCATCATCCTTGGCACTGTTGATCCGCAAGCCGGAAGACAGACGTTCCATGGAGGTGTTCTGTGCTGCCTGGGACTTATTCAACTGACGCTGGGCGTTCAGCGACATAACGTTTGTATTAACAACCATAGCCATAATATTTACTCCTATCTCGCTTCACGCCCGGAAAGTTAAGGCGCCTTGGTAATGTCATTCAGGTTATCGACAAGGGCGGCGAAAGCTTTAACAATTTTTTTCACCACTCTTACAACTGCCTTGCACCCTGTTTATCGACGCTGACACAGAAAGCTTGAGCAGGAAAATTCGATATGGGTCAAAAAAACGACGGTGTTATACTCCTGGTGTCAAAATAGCCCGATGCTAGCATCAGATCCGGCGGCAAATCGGCTCTCCCTACGCGGCAAGGACTAAGCGGCAAAGAATTGCCGAAAAATAAAACGTAAAAAAAAGCCCGGCACAAGGCCGGGCTGTTTCGAGCAGATAGCAGCGACTGATACTGCTGATGGGGATTAACCCTTGAGCAAGGAGAGCACGCCCTGGTTACTGGCGTTCGCTTGCGCCAGCATGGCCGTGCCCGCTTGTTGCAGCACCTGCGCCTTACTCATCATCGAGGTTTCAGCAGCAAAGTCGGCATCCATGATCCGCGATTTAGCGGCCGAGGTGTTTTGCGACACGTTGGCCAGATTCGAGATAGTGGAGGTCAAACGGTTCTGCACCGCACCCAAGTTGGCTCGAGAGTCGGAAATCTTGTTCAGTGCATCATCGATCCGCTCGATGGTGTTGCTGGCATTGGTCGCCGTCAACACACTTAAACCGATGCCAACCGCTGTCTCGTCACCACCTTGAGACGTCAGCCCCAACTTATCGAGTGCTGCCGCTTGGGCTGCCTGATCAGAGGCATTACTGGTGATGACCACATCTCGCCCATTATCCCCCTTGAGGGTGATTTCACCGGCAAAGATTGAACTATTGAAGTTACTTGATACCACGTTATTCGCGGTCGTCAGACGAACATCCTGCCCTGACTGCGAAGTTAAGACCAACTGACCCGTAGTCATGTCTGCCGAGGCCACGATACCCGCCAAGCCGGCCTGGTTAATCAAGCTGATAGCCGAATCAAGTGTCGTTGCTGTGGTCAAATCAATCTGGGTACCGTTGATGGTCATATCCGCCGCGGCCGCCACATTGGACACCGCCAGACTCAGTTTGACTTCGGTCTTGGCTGACGCTTCTACGCCCGTTTGATCGCGCAGCGCATTGATAGCGAAAGCTTTGTCAGCGGCAGATGTTCCTGTCACAGCGCCTAATTCAATACCATTTATCTTGATTCCATCATTCGCGACCACTGCCGTGGTGAGCACACTGCCCCCCTTGACATCGTCAGAGCCACTGGAAGCATTGAAGCCGATCGCTTGCAGGTCAGCCGTGGTTCCTGTAGACGAAACGATCCCGGTTTTGATTTCACTGCCATCAGCACTCGTCAGACTGAGGTAGCCACCATAAGTGCCATCCACCAAGCCAATTTGTGCACCCGACGCAACGGTTATGGCTGCACCTGTATCGTTGGTTAACGATAAGCCGCCTTGCCGGTCAATAGCCGCTACAACACCCGGCACCGCCTGATTAATTTGATTGACCAAATCCTGCATCGAAGATGTAGCCCCCAACACAGTACCGTTGATCGTCAAGCCAGCCGTCACACCATTCTGGTTGCCAGTGCCATTCAATACGTTATAAGCATCGGCGGTAACCCCGGTCAGCCCCTTCTTCGCGTTAATCGCAGCTTCCATCACACCGGCACTCATCTGGCCACTGGCACTAATCACAACACCGTTGATGGTAATTGAACTGGCCGTAATGGTCGCCGTGGAGTCGATGCGGCCACCGTTCAGCTCGCCGAGGCCCGAAACCGCATTCAGGTTCAAATCCTTGGTGGTAACGGCATCAATGCTGAAAGAGAGGCTTTCACCGGAATTGGCGCCGATCTGCAGATTGGTTTGGCCTGCACTGCCGTTCAACAACACGACGCCGTTGAATTGGGTGGTGTTGGCAATCCGGTCCAGTTCGGAGTATAGCTGATCGACTTCTTTTTGAATCGAGGCCCGGTTGGATGCCGAGTTGGTATCGTTCGCCGATTGTACGGCCAGTTCCCGCATCCGCTGCATGATGTTGGTCATCTCGTCCATCGCGCCTTCTGCGGTCTGGGCCATGGAGATACCATCATTGGCGTTACGAATCGCCTGATTCAGACCCCGGGTCTGGGATTCCATGCCGGTGGCAATGGAGAGACCCGCGGCATCGTCTTTGGCGCTGTTGACACGCAGACCAGAGGAGAGACGTTCCATCGCCTGGTTTTGTGCCCGTTGAGATTTATCCAGTTGCCGTTGAGCATTCAACGACATGATATTGGTGTTAATGACTTGAGGCATGGTTTGCTCCTAGTTATCTGCTCGAATCTGCAGGGAACCGGCTATCAAGTGCTGCAAACGTGCCGGTTTTTCGCTGTCGATGTAATTAATGCTATTTGTGTGCCAAGTTTTTACATGTACTTGAACAAGTTCAAATCCTGGACCATGGAAAACATCTTCTGGGAGACTTCCAGCGTGGTTTTCTCCAGTTGGAAATCGGAGATCGCCTTCTGTAAATCCAGGTCTTCCAGCTGGGAAAGCACCTTCTTTGAGGCCAATTCATAGTCAGCGCTGGCCTCGCGTTGCGAATCGATGGTGTTGAGCCGGGCGCCGACATCGGCACGCGTCAATTTCACGACGTTGAAGGCGTTGTCTAACTGTAATTTGGCGGCATTCAGGCTCATGTCGCGCTTGGCCTCGGCGGTATCGTTCTCGCCGGGGGTGCGCAGCGCATCAATGGCCTGTTGCAACGTGGCAAACAGATCCTGCTGGCCACTGGGCTCCAGCGACAGATTGTCCTGATCCAGAGGCGTTCCCTTGACCTGGGTCTTGATGCCGTTGAATTCGATATCCTGCTCGCTCTGATACGGAGTGGCGCCGACATATTGGGTCAGGGTGTAGCCATCCCCGGTTTTTGGCAGACCGTCAATTTCCAGACTGATGCCGTTGATCCCGACTTTTTGGGCATTGGTATCGGCGGTGTTGTATTGCGGCACTGCCGTCACGCCGTTCACGGTGACGTCATAGAGACCAGACCCAACCGGACTCTCATTGAACAGTACCGCCACGTTATTACCGTTCGGCCCCGTGGTATCGGGATAGATGGCCGAAGGCGCGACGGTGGCAAAATTCGGGTCTTTGCTGTCAATAGCGGCAATTTTTACCGTGGCATTGCCGGTCACGGTGCCGGGCTTCATGCCATAGACCCGGTATTCCATATCCGCACCCGGGGCTGGCTCATTGAAGCTGACGGTATAGGTCTCACCGGCAAAGGAATTAAACAGTACCGGATCGACCACAGTCCCTTCGTCGATCACCCCGGAACCTTTATTGGCGGCATTGGCCGTCGCCAGAAAAGTGCCATTCCCGGTCGGAATATTGACGAAGATGCTGGAACCAGGATCGTTTCCCGCCACTTGCACCGAGTTGCCGATCTGGTAGTTGCGAATACCGTCATCACCGTGATAATCGACCGAGCCGAACTCGTTGACCTGGAAGGGCTGGGTATCCACTTTGTAACCGGCAAAGATGTACTGGCTATTGGCGTCGCGAGTATTCGCCACACCAATCAACTCCTTACGGATCTGTTCCAACTCTTTGGCAACCGCTTCGCGAGCCTTGGCGTCATAGGTACCGTTGCCGGAGGTGACCAACAGCTCCCGCGCCCGCTGCATCAGGTTTTCCCCCTGATCCAGGGCTGTTTCTTCCAAGGCATTGGAGTTTTCGGCCAGATCGCTGTTTTTCTTCAGCGTGGTCGTCATCGACAGATCCTGCTTCAAACGCTGGATCGTCGAAAACGCTACGGGATCGTCAGATGCCGTGATCACCTTTTTTTGCGCGGCAATATAGGTGTTCTGTTCATTCAGCTTGGCTTGGTGACTCATCACCGAGCCTATGCTGCGATTGAAGAAGGTCTGGGTAGGGACTCTCACCGCCGGACTCCTGACTGGATACTGTTGATAGCCAGAACCATGCAGGAATCAAGCCAAATAATAAAACAGATTTATCACCTTGATTTTAAAGGAAAAGCAAAACAGACCGTACTTGATGGGATCCGGCAACTTATGCCGCCGGACCTATGTATCGAAGAAAGGGATGACGCTAGCGGAAGGACTGCAGCAAAGTACTGAACAACTCGCCAGCCACGGTAATGACCCGGGCCGAAGCGCTGTAGCTCTGTTGAAATTTGATCAGGTTGGCCGCCTCTTCGTCGAGACTGACCCCGGCGGTCGCAAGCACCCGGGTGGTACTCTGTTCCAGCAATGCTTCCGATGCCTCCATGCTGGTTTTAGCATTTTTGCTCACAGAACCGATCTCGGAGCCTAAGGCCGCATAGTTATCCTGGAAGGTCTGCTTGCCACCCTTGAGCAGCTTCTGGCTCTGTAAGCCAGCGATCACCAAGGCGTTGCGGTTATCGCCATCGGCGGTCTGGTTAAAACTTAAGGTGAAGCTGTCTCCGGATGCCGGCTTGCCATCCAACTCCAGGGTAATACCGGCAACATTGACCGTCTGCCGCTGCGTGAGCGGATCCAGAACAATACCCAAGCCGGTCATGGGATCCCCCGGGTTCAGGGTCAACGCGGCACCGGTATTATCAGTGACAGTGTAACTGGCACCAGGCGGTACCGTCATCACCACACCGTTCTTATCCCGCATCTCATATTCATAAACGGTAGGAGGACCTGCCGTTACCCCGGTGAAGGCCACCGTGTAAGGGTTATCCTTGGTCGGATACAGGCCATCACTACGGCTGTTGATACTCTTGACACTCAACTCACCAGTGCCGGTATTGGTGGCCGTAGTTGCCACTTTCACTTCGGCATCGGCAGCAGCGACCTTGCGAGGATCCGTGGTGATGACACCGATATCCTGAGCCGCGGTGCGGGTCGGTCGCAGGGTGAAGGTCTTGCCCACCTGGACCGGATCGGCAAGATCGATATTCTCGATGCCGATAGAAAAACCCTCGCCCGGCACATCCAGGCGCTGATTGGTCGACAAGTCCAGCGGTCCGGCCGCAGGCAAGGTCTGGATCTTCCCTGTCGTCTTGTCGGTCATCGAGAACTGGATCTGCTGCGGTGGTCCCGCATTGAAGGTGGTGACCTTCAGTTCGAATTCATTCCCCGAGAGGCTACCCAGATCATCGATACGCACCCCCATGGTCGCGGTCCCCAGACCGTCGCCATGACTGAGTACGCGGCTGTGCTGGATGCTGGCAGAGTTAAAATCGGTAAACAGCGGACTACCAATCTGACCATCCAGATCCAGCCCCTGCTTTTGTTGTTCATTGACGGAATGAGCGATTGCCAGGGCATTGAGTCCCAACTCGTTCATGCCGGGCTCCAGCACCTGATCCCGGAACTCGAATAATGACTGTAATTTGCCGCCAATCACTGAGCCATCCAGCGGGATTTTTGCCGAGCCATTGTCGATCACCAGACCGATGTGCTGCGGATCTGGATCGCCGATCTCGACCCCGAACGTCGTGGCTTGCGATCCCAGCACCAGCGGTTGACCAGTACCGATAGAGACATTGACCATACCATTGGCTTGCGGGATCACAGAGACGTTGGCGATCTCGCTGACCTGACGGACGAGCTCATCCCGTTGATCGAACAGATCGTTGGCACTGCGATTCGGATCGCCGCCCAACGCCGCCAGGATCGAGTTATTCACATCGGCCAGCGAGGTGGCCAAGGTGTTAAGCTGGGTGACCGTCTTGCTGATGTCATCGTTGACGCTGTCGTACTGCAGTTGCATCTGATCATAGATACGATTGAAGGTGCTGGTCATGTTGCCCGCATCGCGCAGGAACACCTTGCGAGCCTCCAGGGTATTTGGATGATCGGCCACCCCATTCATGGAGCCGAACATGGTCAACATATCGGCAGAAACGGAGGTGTCTTCGCTGGTCAGTAGCGAATCCAGCTGTTGCGCCTGCAAATACCGTGTCTCGTAGTATTTTTGACTAGTGGTGTTGATCAGATTTTCTTTATAGGCGAACTGGTCGTACTGACGCTCAATCGCCTTGACCTGAGCGCCGCTACCCACGAAGGCGTTACCGATCCGTTGGCTGCCCAGCGTATCCGCCGTCATCACCTGACGGCTATAGCTCTTGTTATTGATATTGGAGATGTTGTGACCCGTGGTGGTCAAGCCAGTTTGGGATACATTCAGGCCGGTTAGCCCTATCTGCAGCAGATCAGCCATGATGCATATCTCCCTGGACACTGGCTCGCCCGTGAAGGGCACGACAGAAAGGAACCGGGTTGGCAAACCACCTGTTCAGCCGACGGGGCTCTGATTCTCTACAGGCGGTCAATTGGCGCAACATGGTTCTTTCCCCCTTGGTGTTACGTGCTCTGCCAGAGATCCTTCAAGGCATCACTGTGCAGTACTTGTTTCAGTTTCTTGGCATATTGCGGGTCAGTGGCGTAACCGGCCTGCTGTAAGGCATCGAAATAGGCTTCTGGATCATTCGCCACTTCCCGCGCCTTACCATATCGTTCGTGCGTACCAATCAGATCCACATAATCCTGCATGCTCTGGACAAAGCTGTCGTAGCGGCGAAACGCGGACTTGCGCATCACGGCCTGACCATTCTCGTACTCCAGGCTGTTGACCTGAGTACTGGCGCCCCGCCACTGGCTACCGGCCTTGACGCCAAACAAGTTGCGACTCGGCGAACCATCCGCGGCAGGGATCATGCGCTTGCCCCAACCGGTTTCCAGAGCTGCCTGAGCCAACAAGGCCACCGGCGATAAACCAATCTGTTTGGCCACCTGACGTGCCGCAGGCAACAACTGCCGGACAAACTCTTCCGGTGAAGAGAAGGCCCCGTTGCCAGTGCCAGTGACCGATGGCCGCTGGAAATTGCTTTCCATCTTGGCCAAGCGAGCGACAAAACGTTCGGCTGCTGCAACCCCGGAAGAAACAAGGTCGCGATCCTTTTCTGACGTCCCACGCTGAGCATTCTTAAGACTAGCAATATCCGCGCCAGATTCTGCAGTTTGCTCATTGCGCGGATCTTCCCAGCGCGCGAAGCGACGCATCACAGGCACCCGCTCCTCCGGCATTTTCAGCTGACGGGGTTGCGAGGCATCCTGAGTAGTAACGGGCTGAGTAAACTGTTTGACGATCAGTTTGGACAGGCTGCTATTGCCGCCCGGGCTGGCCATACCGGAAGTCATTTGTTCATCCAGCATGCCTTGATAAAACTGGCTATAGCGGCTATTGAGCGGACTATCCGGCGCTAAGGATTCATTCGCCTGACGCATGCTACCAACCCACATCTGGTTGAAGATGGATTCAAACTGGCGAGCCGCGGCTTCCAGGGCCTGTTGCTGGCTGGCATCATCCTTGTTACTCAGTTGGCGCAGTTGATCCAATCCGCGGATATCCTGTACTAGCCCTATATCCGTCTTCAACTTGTCCATAACCGCCTCCTGAAACCTAGCCTAGAGAATGACCAGCTCACCCTGGATCGCGCCAGCTTGCTGCAGCGCCTCCAGAATGGCCATCAAATCACCGGGAGCAACCCCCACCTGATTCACTGCCTGCACCAGATCATCCAGGCTATTGCCAGTATCCAGCTTGAACATGCGACTATCCGCCTGTTGCACATTGATGCTGGAATTCGGTACCACGGCCGTCTGGCCATTGGAGAAGGAATTAGGTTGCGAGACTTGGGGATTTTCGGAGATGGTCACTGTCAGACCACCATGAGTAATCGCCGCCGGCTTGAGCTTGACCTGACTACCGATGACGATGGTGCCGGTACGCGAGTTGACGATGACCTTCGCAGATTCATCAGCCGGATCGACTTCCAGATTTTCCAAGGTCGCCAAGTACGAGACTCGCTGGGACGGATCCCGAGGGGCATAGACCTGAACCGAGGTCGCATCCAGGGCCTGAGCCGTATCCGCGCCGACCAGACCATTGATCACATCAGTCATTCGTTTGGCAGTGGTGAAATCCGAGCGGTTCAGGTTAAAGGTGATGGTGTCACCATTATTGAATGAGCTCGGTACTTCCCGCTCCACGCTGGCACCATTGGGAATGCGTCCCACCGTGGGGGTATTGATGACCACTTTGGAGCCGTCAGCTCCTTCAGCCCCCAAACCACCAACCACTAAAGAACCCTGCGCCAACGCGTAAACTCGGCCATCGACTCCCTTGAGGAAGGTTTGCAGCAAGGTGCCACCCCGTAGACTCTTGGCCTCACCAATCGCCGAGACAGTGACATCAATGGTCTGACCTGGTTTGGAGAAGGCCGGCAAGTCGGCATGGACTGCCACCGGCGCCACATCCTTGATCTTCGGCTTGAGGTTGTCCGGTACCTTGATGCCGAAGTTATTCAGCATGGTACGAAAGGTCTGCTCGGAGAAGGCGTTGTTCTTCTCGCCGGTCCCCGGCAAGCCCACCACCAGACCGTAGCCGATCAACTGGTTGCTGCGGACGCCCTGAACTTTGGCCAGATCTTTGATCCGCGCCGCTTCAGTTGGCAGCGTCAGGAATATGACGCTTGCGGCGAGTAATAGAGTCGAAAATTTCTTCATGACCATCTCCTAGAAGGGACTGAAGGGACCATTGAAGAACTGTGCCAACCAGCCACGTTCCTGGCTGTTAGCAAAATCCCCGGTGCCACCATATTGAATGCGAGCATTGGCAATGCGTTGCGACAGCACGGTATTGTCGGCATTCACGTCCTCGGAGCGCACCAGTCCGGTAATACGGATATATTCGTTGCCATTGTTCAGCATCAACCACTTCTCGCCACGAACCATCAGGTTGCCGTTGGGCAGTACGCGGACCACGCTGACCGAAATGTTGCCCTGCAGGCTGTTGCTCTGATCGGCCTTGGACTGCCCCTTGAAACTGTTGGTGGCGCCCATGCTGACACTGGTGTCATAGCCATTGAGCGTGACGGTATCGCCCCCCATCTTCAGCGCATCGAGCCCCAGATCCGAGTTTTTACCCTGCTGGGAGTTCGCATTTTTCTTGGCGGTGGTGGATTCCGACAGCTGGACCGTGATCAAGTCTCCGACCCGGTGCGCCTTGATGTCGGAATAGATGCTGTTGACCTGTCCCTGATTAAAGATGGATCCACTGGGTTCTATGTTGACCATATCATCCTCGGGGATCGTCGGTGCAAATGAGGGGTCATCCGGCTTCGGAGCATTCGGCAGCGACGTACAACCGGCCAACAGTAGAGTCATCAGAAATAAATAGGGACGGCGTATCATCTCATGCACCTCTTAAGTCCGTTGCGTTAAGAACGACATCATCTGATCGACGGTGGTCAGAACCTTAGAGTTCATCTCATACACCCGTTGCGCCTGGATCAGATTCACCAGCTCTTCGGTCACGTTGACGTTGGACGCTTCCAGCATCCCCTGCTTGATCACCCCCAGACCATCGGCTCCGGCAACGCCTTGCAGTGCCGCACCACTGGATTGGGTCTCGGCGTACAGGTTCTCGCCGATCGGCTGCAACCCCCCCGGATTGACAAAGTCGGTCAGGGTAAACTGACCAATCACCTGGGATTCAGCCTGGCCCTTGATCTTGACCGACACCTGGCCATCCCCGCCGATGGTGATGCTCTCGGCATCTTGTGGCACCTGGATTTCCGGTTGCACCGGATAGCCCATACCCGGGGTGACAATAGTCCCTTCGGAGTTGAGGGCAAATTGTCCGTTGCGGGTGTACGCTGTGCTGCCATCGGGCATCTGGATTTCGAAGAAACCACGGCCCTGCACCATCACATCCAGTGAATTGTCAGTGGTCTGTACGCTGCCCTGCGTGAAGTTTTTCTGGGTTGCAACCACCTTGGCCCCGGCGCCGAGCATCAGACCCGAGGGAAGTGTGGTATCCGCCGATGAGCGGCCACCCGGCTGATTGATATTCTGGTACAGCAAATCCTCAAAGATCGCCCGGCCTTTTTTGAAGCCGACTGTCGAGGCGTTTGCCAGGTTGTTGGATGCTACCGAAATGTTGGTTTGCTGGGCATCAAGCCCGGTTTTACTAATCCACAGAGCGGGAATCATAGAATCCTCCTAGCGTACTCAGCTCATTCGCAGCAGCTGGTTCTGCGCTTCATCATTTTTTTCGGCGGTCTGCATCATCTTGACCTGAGTCTCGAATTGACGTTGCAAACGGATAAGGTTGGTCATTTCATCAACCACATTCACATTACTGGCTTCCAGTGCGCCGCTGACCAGGCGGACCTGATCGGTAGCGGCTTCACTCTTGCCATCATTCCGATGAAACAGGCCATCCTGTCCCTTGCTGATGGACTTGATATCCGGGTTGACCAGCTTGATGCGCTGATATTCCTCTACCGTATCTGCTGTCGCGCCTTCAGGCCGTCCGATGACGGTGCCGTCCTGGTTGATTTCAATTTTTTCCATCGGCAACGGCAGAATGATCGGCTGCCCAGCATCATCCAGAACATTCAATCCGCTGCTGGTCTGCAAGGTACCTAATGGTGAAACACGCAGATTACCCATCCGGGTATACGCCTCCTTGCCATCGCCATCCTGAACCGTCAACCAACCGTCGCCCTGAATGGCGACGTCAAGATCACGTCCTGTTGTCATCAGGCCCCCCTGATCCATGCGCTGTCCCGGGCTTTCCGTCATCGAGAAGACGCGGGAAGGAAGCCCCTCGCCATATGCCTGCATGGCGCGAGCCTGCTCCAGATCGGCCTTGAAACCAACAGTTGCCGCATTGGCCAAGTTATTGCCGCGCACAGCCAAGCTGTTCATGTTTTCTTTGGCACCTGACATGGCGATGTAAAGCAGACGGTCCATAAGGCACTCCCGGTTTTGGTGGTTAACCTTAACTAGCAAGTAGAATGCCAAGGACTAAAGAAATGAGGTAAAAACGCAGAAATGAATGAGGCGGCAAGAATTGCCGCCTCAAAAAACAACCGGTTAACGTTAGCGGATCTGCAAGATGCTCTGTTGCAAAGTATTGTTGACCTCCAGAGCCCGCGAGTTTGCCTGGAAATTACGCTGGGCCGTGATGAGATCCACCAGCTCCGCCGTCAGGTTGACGTTGGATTGCTCCAGCGCCGCCGACTTGATGGCGCCAAAGGTTCCAGTATTAGCCTCACCCGCCAGCGCCACGCCGGAATCCTGACTCTCCTTCCAGGAGGTATTCCCAGATTGACGTAACCCCTGCTCGTTGGAGAACCGTGCCATGGCTACTCGTGCCAGAGGCTGTGAGGTACCATTGGAGTAGGTCGCCTTGACCAAGCCATCAGTACCGACATCAACCCCTGTCAGACGGCCGACCGTCAGACCATCCTGCTCCAGACTGGTTACTTCAAATTTAGAACCAAACTGTGTGGTCTTGGCGGTATCAAAGTTCAGCTTGAGCCGCTGGGTGCCATCGGCCCCCAAGCCCAGGACATTGGCACCATCTCCTGCCAGCGCGCTCGAGGGATCATCCACCCCCAGCGCCTGGGTATACAGATCGGCCGGGGTCGTACTCTTCATCACCCCGAGGTCATCAAAGGTAATCACAGCGCCGGTCCAGGGATTGCCGTTATAGGTGATCTGGGCCGTCACCGGATCCGGGTTGCCATCGGCATCATTATCATCCGGCTGGCCATCCTTGTTCACATCGACAAAATATTGACCCGCGGTGGCGGTACCATCTGTAGTGACCGGGTTGGCATCCGGATCTGGATTCCACATGTTGACCGGCTTGTTATCGACGGTGGTGAACATGGTCCAATGGTTATTGCCGGTGTAGGCCGCATCCTGGGGTTTGACGAAATACATCGCCACGGTATGTGGCTCACCCAGGGAGTCATAGGTAGTCACCGAGGTAGACGAGCTATAGGTCTTGGGATCGGTCGGATCGAAGGATGTCAGAGTTTTGGCTGTATCCTTGCTGCTCAAGTTGAGGGCGATATCAATATTCTTGGTGGCTACCGGTGTTCCTGCAGTTTCCGGGATCTGGATCGGCGTCGAGGTCCCCAGACTGACAGAGGTCGAGGTACCGTCGCTATTCACTGGAAAACCACGCAGATAATTTCCGGAAGAGTCCACCAGGAAGTTGCTCTTGTTCAGCTTGAACGCCCCGGCGCGGGTGTAAGAGAAATCCAGCGAGCTGCTCTCTGCCGAAGTCACAAAATAACCCGGACCAGAGATGGCCAAATCAAACGGGTTATTGGTGAACTGCAGAGCACCCTGGTGGAATTGCTGTGCGACAGCGCCGGTCGTCACACCGTCCCCGGTCTTTGTCCGAGTGGCGGTGAACAACGATGACGCATACACATCGGCGAATTCGGCTCGGGACTCCTTGAAGCCGATGGTATTGACGTTGGCAATGTTATTCGCCGTAACGTCGAGATCCTTCTGCGCCGCGTTAATACCACTGAGGGCAATATTGAATGACATAATTCTGCTCCTTCTACTACGACGTTACGAAGCGACCTCAATCGCATCGCTCAATTTCAATCCACCCATGCCACGCAGATTCAACACCACATCACTGGAGCTACTGGAGCCCAGGCTGACACTTTGAATATGTGCATAGTTGGCCAAAGTTAACTCTTCGGTTTTGCCGTTCACCAGTCCGCTGGCCTTGACCTTATAGTTGCCGGCCGGCACTTTTTCACCGCTTTCGTTGGTACCGTCCCAGGAAAAATCGACGTTACCAGTCAGAGTCTTGCCTTGTGACTCAGTCAAGGTGAAGGTCTTCACCAGCTCACCACTGCTATTTTCGACACGGATCGAGATGTCAGTTGCGCCGTTGGTCAGACTTAACTTGCCATCGATCCCGTCACTGCCGTTGACATAACCCTCATTGCTGGGTATCAGCACTTTCTTACCGACCAGAGTCGATGCCTGCAACGCCTGATTCGACGTCATGACCGAATTCAGACTCTTCAGCTGACTGGTCATATCGGTGATCCCCTGCAGGGTACTGAACGAGGTCATTTGACTCACCATCTGGTTGTTGTCGACCGGCTTGGAGGGATCCTGATAAGCCAGCTGATTGCTCAACAACTTGAAGAAGTCGGATTGCTCCAGCGTCTTCTTGTTGGTTGTCGCCGCCGTATCTGTTGCCGTTTCGGTCTGCCAGCGCAGCGCATCCAGCGAGCTATTGGTGGTGTTATTAACTGTACTCACGCTCTACCCTCCTCAACCCTTGCCCATGCGTAATGTCTGCAGCAACATCTGCTTGGCAGAATCAGCAACCTGAACATTGGTCTGGTAGGAACGAGTGGCACTCATCATGTCGGCCATCTCTTCTACCGGATTGACATTCGGGCGGTAAATAAATCCATCCTTGTCAGCCATGGGATGCGTCGGATTAAACTCACGCAGCAGAGGAGCTTGGCTTTCCAATACCCCCTTGACCTCAACCCCAACAGCACCTTCTTTTTCTCCCTGCATCACATCGGCTAATGCAGAGGCAAAAACTGGCCGCCTGGCGCGGTAAGTTGTTTCCGCACTGGAGCTGACGCTTTCGGCATTTGCCAAATTACTGGCAGTGGCATTCAGACGCACCGATTGCGCACTCATTGCGGAACCCGCTATATCAAAGATACGGAACAGACTCATGCCTGATCTCCTTTAATCGCCTTGAGCAAACCAGATATGCGGCTATTAAGAAATTCCAGAGACGCCTGGTATTCGAGCCCATTTTCCATAAACGAGGTACGCTCCTGCTGCACATCCACCGTGTTCCCATCGCCCGTATCTGGTTGATTTGGAACACGATATTTAACGTTTCCTGCGAGGGATGAGCTGCTGCCCCCCTGGATATGGCGCGCATCCGATGTCGCCAGAGCAAAACCGCTTTGGGTGCGAGATTGCGCCTGCTCCAGTGCGGAGGAGAAGTCGAGGTCTCGAGCTTTGTATCCGGGGGTATCAGCATTGGCAATATTTGCCGCCAGCACCTCAGCCCGAGCGGACCGGGCTCCGATGGTGTACTGATGAATCCCAAACGCTTTATCAAATGAAATGGCCATGGCGCACCTCCTGCCAATAACTTAGCAAGAGGTGTGCCATAACAAGAGGATGGTTATTTGACTTTGTAGACAATACCGGGGTTGCAGCGGATCATCTCAAAACGATCGGTCAGACCGGTCAATGATTCCGAAGCCCCCAGCATCAGGTAACCGCCAGGATTTAGACTTGAAGCAAACTGGTTCAGGATCTTGGACTTCACTTCCGGAGCGAAGTAGATCAGCACGTTGCGACAAAAAATAATATCGAACTTACCCAGCAGACTGTAATTATCGAGCAGGTTGAAGGGCCGGAAACTCACCAATTTTTTGACGCGTTCGCTGACCCGCATCTTGTTGTCACCATAAGGCTCGAAAAATTGACGCTTTCGCTCCGGCGACAAGCCTCGCGCCAACGCCAGGCTATCGTAAATCCCCTCTTTGCATTGATTCAACATGGAAGCCGATATATCGGTACCGACGATCTGCACCCCGCCAGGCAGGGTTCCTGGTCGTTTGAACTGGTGTTCCAGCGCAGTCATGGCGATGGAATAAGGCTCTTGCCCTGAGGAGCTGGCTGCCGACCAAATCTTCAACGGGCGCCCCGCCTTTCCCAGCTCAAGAAAAATTTTATCGGTAAGCAACTGAAAAGGATAAACATCTCGAAACCATAACGTTTCATTGGTCGTCATGGCATCGACCACAGTCATCTTTAGATCCCGTTCCTTGGGATCCATCGAACGCTTGATCAGATCAGAGAGTGTGGCCGCACCGAACTGCCCCAATAAGGGGGCAAGTCGGCTCTTGACCAGATACTGCTTATTGGCGCCCAGCACAATACCGCTTTGGGCCTCCAAAAAGGCACTGAACTGTTTATATAGGTCTTCGGACAGTGTCTTCATTAAAATTCTGCATTGGTTGATTACATCGCATCCTGAACGGCCTTGGCCAATTCATCCGGGTTAAACTTGGCAATGAAATTGTTAGCCCCCACTTTCTGCACCATTGCCTGGTTGAACACTCCGCTGAGCGAAGTGTGCAGTATGATATGCAACCCTCTGAGCGCGGGAGTGTTTCTAATTTCAGCAGTCAGGGTATAACCATCCATTTCCGGCATTTCGATATCGGAAATAACCAAGGAGATTTGATCCTCGATGGGTCCCTTTTTTGCCATATCATTCAACATGTTCAGCGCGTCTTTGCCATCTTTGGCCAGCAGGCATTTCACGCCAATGGTATTCAAGGCTCGTTCAACTTGCTTACGCGCAACCGAGGAGTCATCGGCGACCAGAACCGGACGGCCGTGAGGATCATGCTTCGGACTTTCGGCAACCAGCTCCTTGCTGACTTCGGTGTTAATGGGCGAAATTTCATCCAGAATTTTCTCCACATCCAGGATTTCAACCAATTCGCCATCTACCTCGGTCACTGCCGTCATATAGTTGAAACGACCCGCGCCCTTGGGCGGCGGCAAAATCGACTCCCAATTCATGTTGATGATTCGCTCAACCGAGCCGACCAAGAATCCCTGCACCGAGCGATTGTATTCCGCAATGATGATAAAGCACTTGGAAATATCGGCGATAGGACGCCCACCGGTTGCCAAGCTCAAATCAATCACGGAAATAGTCTGACCCCGGATGTGGGCAACACCCCGGACGTAAGGATGTAATTTCGGCATGACCGTCAATTGCGGGCATTGCAACACTTCGCGCACCTTGAACACGTTGATGCCAAATCGTTGACGTCCATTCAAACGAAAGAGCAACAACTCAAGGCGGTTCTGTCCCACCAGTTGGGTCAGCTGATTTACTGAGTCCAGGATACTCGCCATAATTCTCTCCATTTTGAGGCCGGTGGCACCAATCCTGCATTACCCAGTACAGGCAAAGCGGTTGTTGCAGGCTGTTGTTCTTCACGATGCCTGTATCATCCACGGGGTCATCGTCTTATTGCAAGGATAGTAGATTCTTATATGTCGTTATTTTGCTTTATCAGCAAGCACTTGAACATGATTAGTCGTCATAGTCTGATCTTGCCAACACTCCTGCTCGCCAATAGCCTTCATGCCGACGAGACAATCACCGAGCAGATGCGAACACTGGCGGAACAATTCATCTACAACCAGATGGTCATAGACCCAACCAGTCAGGTCGAGGTCACGGCAGCAACGATCGATACCCGTCACGCCATGCACCCATGCGACAAGAACCTTACAGCTAGTGTAGCCGGAAATGGCGATATCAAACGAAATACTACGGTCAGGCTGGTTTGTGAAGCAGAGCCACGCTGGGAGGTGTATGTTCCTGTCCGGGTTACCATTCTTCGCCCTTTTGTGACGGTCGCCGATGCCATCACCAAGGGTAGCGTCCTGACAGCCTCCAATCTAAAGCTAGACTTCATGGACGAAGTGATGATACGGGGTGACAGCTTTACTGAAATTGAACCTTTAGTTGGCAGCCGCAGCAAACGCGATCTGCGACCAGGCCAGCCTGTGCGACATAATCAAATCTGTGTAGTATGTAGAGATGATACTGTGCAGATTGAAGCGACAACATCGGCGCTTTCCATTAAAACCAGTGGCAAAGCCTTGCAAGATGGAACCTTTGGCCAATCAATCCGGGTTGAGAATCTTCGCTCAAAACGGGTCATCACAGCGACGGTCGAAGCCGTGGGCCAGGTGAAGGTAAAAATGTGAAACAGATTTACTTTTTTCCTAAAGTTAGTCCCTTGGTAGCCGATAAGCAGGCTAGAAGCGAATTACGCAAACAATAGGTAGCTCATCATGGCCATTCATAACGTCAACAACCTGATGAACAACCATTCCGGTAAGATCACGACGGGAACCGCAAGCCAAAGCAGTTCGAACGTCAGCAATCCGGCAGAGGTTGACGCGCAGGCAAAAAGCCAGCCACGCCAAGATGCGGTATTGCTTACCGATCAGGCTCAGGGGCTGAATAAATTGCAGCAACGAATCAAAGATGCGCCATCAACCAATCAAAGCAAGGTGGAAGCACTCAAGGCCGCCGTTGAAAAAGGCGACTATCGCGTTGATAGTCAGCGGGTTGCCCAGAAGATGTTGGATCTGGAATCCAATCTGGATTCTCTGACCCGATGACCGGACTCAATGAGCTGCTGCTGCAGCAAGATAAATTGCTGGATGACATGATGCTGCTGCTGGAGGAAGAGTTTGTCCTTCTCAAGCAGCGTCAGGCGCTTTCCCTTCCCGATATTGCCAGCAAGAAACAATTCCTGCTTGAACAGCTCCAGCGCAATGATGCTTCCATCAGCCATCATCCTGACCAGCCGCAACTCAATGGTCCGCTTTCCGCACAAAAAGAGCATCTGGTTGAAAAACTGCGGCAGTGCCAAGAGCGTAATGAAGTCAATGGCAAGCTGCTGGAGCTGAGTCTGGCATCTAATCGCCGCCTGTCTGGAGTGCTGAGCCAGATCCGTGACCGCAACAGCATGACCTATGACAGCAAGGGCACAGCCCATGCCGTCGGTCATATGAATCTCAACTTGAAAGCCTGAGCCTTACAGCTCCAGCCCGGTTCGATTGAGAAATGAAAACGCCAGGTTAATACCTGGCGTTTTCATTTTTAGCGCGAGCGCCTTGGCGTCAACTAGAACGCGCCTTGCAGCTTGTACAGATCGAACAACACCCGGGTATCCAGCTCCAATTCGGTGGCGTACATATTGTCTATCGGGTAGCTCTTGAGAACTCGAGCTCCGCGCACCATGCCATCCACCGAGGCCTGTAGCTGATTACTGGTTTGCACCGCATCACGCAGGGTGGTGGAGCCCTGCAGCGATTGACCGTACACCTGTTCGGTTAGTTCGCGATAGGCATCCAACTTGGATGCCCGGATGGCCTGTAACATCTTCTCACCTTGGCTGGGGCCAGGCTGCACATCGACAACCGCATAACCAATCGCTCGCAGGATTGGAAAACGCTCCGGCTCCTCGACCTGATATCGAGTCACGCCATTTTGTGAGCAACCACCCAGCCACAACAGGCTCACAACGATCAGGCACTGTTTCCACATCATATTCGCCTCAATGGGTTAATGGCACCGAGTTACTGTATTGTCCATACGGGAACTCGCCACGCACAATCATGCCCTTGGTCACGGTCACCGCACGTCCTGAGTCGAGTCCCCCCTTGAGCAGACTGGTCGGCACAAAACCTTGTGCCGTCGCTTCGACCATCCGGGTCTTCAGGCTGACAATGCGGGCGTTGATGACAATTCCTTTTTCATTCCGGGACATGGTTCCGGTGAGTATGCGCGAAGCAGGCACTCGCTTGGAAAGTTCGGTCCAGTCGCGGCTGAACACAAAATCCCCTTCCGGCGTCACCTTGATACTGCCGGTCAGCTTATAATCCAATACCACCTCACCTCGACGATGCAACTCATGGACCATGTCTTCCGCGATCTGTTGACCTAACCAGTTGGTATTTTCCAGAGTATTCAGGTTTACGAACGAGGTCACTGCAATCGGCGACAAGGTTGTATTGCCAGCCAGTTTATTGGTAAACAACCGATCCGCCATAGAGGACACCAGGCGATTGAGCTCACCGCCCTCGACGGAATAAGGGTCGCCCTGGCTGGCAGATTCTGAGGAACAGCCACTCAGCAACAACAAGCACATCCATAAGGCCGTTTTTTTCATAACGTGTTCCAACCTGTTTGTTATTCGGCGTTTCACCTGTATCGGCCAGACCATGCATTCCTTAAGCCGGAATTGCACCTTTTAAGGTTCGGCATACAAAATGCATTTACCTGCTCAAATCCCTAGCAAGATGAATACCATGAAACGATGGATTTGGCTGATATTCCTGCTGGCATGGCCAGCATACGCACAATGGATCACCGCCAGTGGCAGTGCGCCCATCATCAATGGCGATCAGGATGAAGCCCGGGCTCAAGCCACCCAGGATGCTCTGCGGCAAGCCATGCTGCAGGCTGGCGCATCCGTATCCAGCATCCAGAGCCTGAGCAATGGCGCCCTGATTCGGGATCAGTTCCAGATCCGCGCCAACAGCGAGATCCGTCAATACAATCTGTTGCAGGAAGAAGTCCGCAACGGGCGGCTCAGTGTCAGCCTACGCGCCTATATAGTTGCAGATCGCACCCGCTGCGCCGGTGCCAGCTATGCCAAGGGCATCACGCTGGTTCGCTTTCGCTTTGCCAATCCGGAACAGGCCAGCTACGGCCAATTGTTCGACTTGCATCGCGAGCTGACCCGTCAAATATTTAACCGCTTGGGAAAATTAAGCCAGAATTTTGTCACTCGTCGCTGGCTGGACGCCAACCTCGGGCTGGACCCGCGCCGACTGGAGCAAGGCGAAACGGGTTACATCGGTCAGATGCAAAGTCTGGCCGCCGAAACCGATAGCCAGTATCTGTTGTTTGGTGTGCTGGAGGATATTTCGTTGCGCGATGCCGATGGCAATATGCTGGAGCAATGGCTGCGCGATCCCATCCGTCACTTCACCCTGCAGTTGTATCTGTTTGATGGTCTGACCGGGGAACTCGTCGATCAACCGCACTATGAAACCGAAGCTATCTGGGACTTTGCCAAGCAGGAGGGCGTGGATGTAACTTCACAACGTTTCTGGAGTTCGGCGTATGGCCAGGAAATTACCGCTCAGCTGAATCGGGCAGTGCAGGATATGCAGATGAAATTGCAGTGTACCAATCCGGTGGCGCGCATTCTGCGCATCGATGGCGACAACTACCATATCAATTTGGGTAAGCGTCACGGTATCAAGACCGGCGAACGCTTCTACATAGAACACAAAGCCAACTTCACCGATGGCTATGGTCGGGAACGAACCGTTCGCAACCCGGCGATGGGACAGATGGAAGTCAAACGAGTGTATGACAATAATGCCATCATGATGCCGCTGAACCGCTATGCGGCCGGCAACATCCAGATCAATGATCTGGCGATTCTGGAATAACCCACTGATCAGACTGGACGTATTGTGCATCCGGTCTGGCTTTCAACGTTTGCTTTGTTATAATGCCCGCCGCCTTCGGCTCACGCCTTGAAGGCTTGGGTCCCCGTAGTTTAACTGGATAAAACTGTTGCCTCCTAAGCGACCGATCTGGGTTCGATTCCCGGCGGGGACACCATAGCAAAACGCAGCCCAAGGCTGCGTTTTTTGCTTTTGGAACATAGCGCTTGGAACATAGTGTCAAACCCCCGAGGCCAATGTTCCGGCTAATACGGCAACAGTTGCCGCCCAAATGCCCCATCCCAGCTACCGAGCGACAGGCATTAACTCAACTGTTTCGCGGGGGATGTCGTTGCGGGCTACTGTGGGCAAAGCGCATACCGAGTGCGGCGACGGCGCAGACAAACAGTAACAACGCGCTGATGAGCAGCAGCCGGGTGATCAACTCCTGATGCCGGATAAACAACGGGATCGACATCATACCCCTCCCCAACAGACTCAGCAGCTGAGTCCACAAGAAGGCACTGGCAAAACTGGCCACAACCATGCGCAGCGGCGGCAGTTTTCCCATGCCCATCAACATGGGTGTCAACACCCGAATCACCGGCACAAAACGCGATGAAAACATGGCTAAAAAGCCATACCGCGACAGCAGTTGCGTCGCTTGGAACAGGCGTTGCTGCGGAACGATCCGCTGCAAATGGTCCATCAGCACGGTTCCTTGCAGGACTCGCCCCTGCAGATAGGCCAGCAAGCTTCCCATCCCGGCCGCGCATGGCAGATAAAGCAGCGTCACCTCAGGCCCTAACACTCCGACTCCGACCAAGCCGCCAGCTAACAGCATCAAACTGTCACCGGGCAAGGGCAGAAACACAAAGCTGGACTCCAAAAACAGGATGACAACCAGGCAACTGATCAACAAGCCCACGGAATGGAGTGCCACTAACTGATCAAAATCCTGATTCCAAATGGCCAGCAACATGTCATACATGCAATTCAACTCTCATCATAGGGTTTCGGCACATCACCAAACTCGAGATATCGACAGGACGCTTGGATGTGGTCGCGCCAAGAGCGCATTTTACCCGGATCCACATCAACCTCAGTTCAACGGCTTGATGAAAAAACAACGAGAGCAAGCCGGAGACCCGGAATATCCAGACCACCAGGTATATCGAGACCCCGGCAATAGGTGACAAAAAAGCGCCCGGAGGCGCTTTTCTTATCGGAGCGGCATTTATTGCACGCTGATGCGGGCAAACTTACGCTTGCCCACCTGCCAGACAGCGGTGCCAGAGGTGACCAGCAATTTGCCATCGCTCACCACCTCACCATCCCGCTTGACCGCGTTCTGCTTGATCATGCGCAGGGCTTCCGAGGTCGTTTCAACCAGGCCAGCGTCTTTGAGCAAATTGGCCACCGCTATGCCTTCGGCGTCGGCGGCCACCGTCACTTCCGGCATCTCGTCGGGAATGGCGTTCTTGGAGAAACGCTGGGTGAAGTCATTGTGTGCTGCCTCGGCCGCCGCCTCATCGTGGAAACGGGCAATGATCTCCTTGGCCAGCCAGATCTTCACATCCCGCGGGTTCAGGGTACCGGCAGCGATCCCTGCCTTGAACTCCGCCAACTCGGCCAACGAACGAGCGGACAGCAGTTCATAGTAGTTCCACATCAGCTCGTCGCTGATCGACATGATCTTGCCGAACATATCATTGGGCGCATCATGGACACCGATGTAGTTGTTGGCCGATTTGGACATCTTCTTGACGCCATCAAGCCCCACCAGCAGTGGCATGGTCAGCACACACTGGGTCGGCATGCCAGCATCTTTTTGCAACTCGCGCCCCATCAACAGATTGAACCGTTGATCGGTACCGCCCAGCTCAACGTCAGCCTTCAGAGCCACGGAATCGTAGCCTTGTAGCAGTGGATAGAGAAACTCGTGGATCGCGATGGACTGGCCACCCGCATAGCGCTTCTTGAAGTCATCCCGTTCCAGCATGCGCGCCACGGTCTGTTTAGCCGCCAGCTTGATCATGCCAGTTGCGCCTAGCTCCTTGAGCCAGGTGGAGTTGTATTCGATACGGGTCTTGGCCGGATCCAGGATCTTGAATGCCTGCTCGGCATAGGTCTTGGCATTGAATTGAATCGCTTCTTCCGACAGTGGAGGCCGGGTGGTGTTCTTGCCAGAAGGGTCACCGACTTGCGCGGTAAAGTCACCAATCAGCAGGATGACCTCATGGCCAAGCTCCTGGAAGGTCCGCAGCTTGTTCAGGATAACAGTGTGGCCCAGGTGGATATCCGGAGCAGTTGGATCCATCCCCAATTTAATCCGTAACGGACGACCTTCTTTGAGTTTGGCAACCAACTCTGATTCAACCAGTATCTCTTCGGCTCCGCGCTTGATTTCGGCCAATGCGGCTTCCAACTGGGACATTCTTCTGCACTCCGTAACTAAATGAAAAAACGCGTCCATCTTACGGAATGGCGGCGGCAATGGAAAGTCTGTAAACTGGCGCGGTTCTAAGACCCCTCACGCCGCAAGGCGCGTGGCACAACTTCGACGGGCATTCGCCCTGATCCGGCACTGAATAAGTAGTAACTAAATAGATGGCATTTTCGGATTGCATTCACATCGTTTTCATCGGCTCTTGTCGCCACGGGTCGCTGGCGCTTCGCTATCCAGCTGCTCCGGCTACTCCTCTGGTGAGTGCTTACCCACATCACAACCCGGTCAGGAGCCAGCCCCATGAGTGAGTTGTATGTCGGCTTGATGTCCGGAACCAGCATGGATGGTATCGATGCCGTACTGGTTCGTTTTCATGGCGAGCGTCCAGAGTTGCTGGCCAGCCATGCGCAGCCCTGGCCCGTCAAGGTCACTAATCGTCTGCATGCCCTGTGCAACCCAGGTCCGAATGAAATTGATCGCATGGGCGAGATGGATCAGATCGTGGCCGTGCATTTTGCCGGCGCCGTGCGCGCTCTGCTGGCCAAAACCGGCCATCATCCGAACCAGATCAAGGCCATCGGCTCCCACGGCCAGACCATCCGTCACCGTCCTGAATTAGGGTTTACCCTGCAGATCGGCAATGGCGCCCGACTGGCAGTCGAAACCGGTATCGACGTGATCTGCGATTTTCGCGCCAAGGATATGGCTCTGGGTGGCCAAGGGGCTCCACTGGTCCCCGCCTTCCATCAGGCGGTATTCGGTTCGAAGAAAGGGCCGCGGATGATCCTCAACATCGGCGGCATCGCCAATGTCTCGGTATTGCCAGGCCCGGATGATCAGGTCTTTGGCTTCGATACCGGACCAGGAAATACCCTGATGGATCAGTGGTATCGCAAGCACAAGGGCGGCAGTTACGATCCCAAGGGTGCTTGGGCCGCCAGTGGTTGGGTCAACACCGAATTACTAGGGCGCTTACTGGGCCACCCCTATTTTCATATGCCACACCCCAAGAGCACCGGGCGAGAAACCTTCACCCTGCCGTGGATGGAGCTGTTTTTGGCCGAACGACCGCCGATGCGCGCCGAAGATGTGCAGCGTACCCTGCTGGAATTCACCGCCCGCAGCATCACCGATGCCATAGGTCCGTTGGCGATTGGCATTCCCGAACCGGAGCTCTTTGTTTGCGGCGGCGGTGTACATAACGACGCACTCATCTATCGTCTGATGGACCTGTTACCCGGTTGGCGACTCGATTCGACCGATGCCCTGGGTCTGCACCCCGACTGGGTCGAAGCAATCGCCTTTGCTTGGCTGGCCAAGAGTTTTCTCGATGGCCGGGCCGGTAATCTCTCCGCCGTGACCGGCGCCAGCCGTCAGGCAATCCTCGGTTGTCTGTGTCCGGCGCGCTGACGTTCCGGTTTCATCAGCCATCATGACCAAGGGCGCCTCGAGAGGCGCCCTTGGCGTATTGGATCCTGACAACCACTGACGCCCGCTCAACCGGCGCGCACAAACTCAGGCAACACCGCCAGCCACTGTTGCCAGCGGGTTACCGCCACCTGCAGCGCCTCAGGCGTATGCTGCTTGGGAGGCAGCAAACCCCAGATCGGTTTCGGCCAAGCCGCATCTTCTTGAAACCGCGCCACATGGTGCAGATGCAACTGCTCCACCACATTACCAATGGCCGCGATATTGAGTTTGTCCGGCATCAGCGACACCTGCATCAGACGGGCAATACTGCAAGATTCCGACAGCAAGACTCCTGCTTCGTCTTCGAGCTCATAGATTTCACGGACTCCCGCCCGGCGCGGCACCAGAATCAGCCAGGGATAGCGGCTCTCTTTGGCCAACAGCACCCGACTTAACGGTAAATCACCCAACCAGACCGTATCGGCAGCCAGAGTCGGGTCGAGTTGGAATGCAGCATTCTGTTTAGCCATCGGCAATCTCATCAACAAAGCAGAGGAAGGATTTCAGACTAGCTTACCCGCCGCAACGACGGGTGCAAGGCAATTCATCCATCCATCAGCGCAAGCCATTCGCAACACAGCGACAGTCACTCAGGAGTGATTAAAATTGCTGCACGGCCCAACCGATAAAGCGCTTTCGCTCTTCTGGTGTGGACTGCAAAAATAGTTGCTGCAGGGCCTGCTCCCGGGATTGCGACGCTGCAGTGGTCATGTCAGCCGCTGCAGCGGTGGATGGAGCGGGAGCCACTGTCGCCGCAGCAGTGACTCCAGCCGTAGCGGCCACGGCGCTTGCCGTTGCTACCTGGCTCGCTGCGGCCGTCTGACTGGCCGTGGCAGCCGCTTCGTCCCGCAGATGATCGGCGAGCAGATCTTGATAATCGATGCCCAGAACAAACCCTTTGAGGGCTATCGGCTGCTGACGCAGGCTTTGCTCTGGATACGCGCTGCCGCTCAGCGTTATGGCGGGGCTTTTCACGTATTGCTCCATGGCCGACTCACTGTTCAGTTGCGGCGCGCTGAGCGTCAAGGTCTCGTCACCCTTAACCAACACATGCAGCACCTGAGGATCCGAGGTCACCTCGATATCACTCTCGGAGTTGCTCCGGGCCGGCAACACGCCTTCGTAACGCACCAACAACTGATGCTCACCAGGGCTCAGGGTCAAGTTGCTACCGCTGATCGACTGCTGGGGCGACACCGCCAGCACTCGCAACGGCGCCTTGATGATCAACTCGGCCGCCGACAACGGCAGGCTCAGAAACAGGCTTAACAGGATCAATCCACCACGCATCACGCACTCCTTTCAATTGGGATGGCGCTAGCCTAGCAGGCAATTGTGACACTTTTGTCACATGACAACCCGATGGCGCTTTGATGACAGCGGCGGCGGATTGGGGGGCTGCCGAAACAAAACAGGCCTCATCACGAGGCCTGTTTCGAATGTCCCGGTGCTTCAGGTTGCCGGAGGAAACTGTTGTTGCAGATAGGCAATGATATCCAGCGACTCATACAACCAGTGACTACGACCGGCATCATCCTGGATGCGCAAACATGGAACCTGCCGCTTGCCACCGCCAACCATCAGCGCCTCCAGATGTTCCCCTTGGGCGATGTTGCGAGTCTCAAGCAATAGTCCAGCCTCGCGGCAATAGTCCGTCACGCGCACACAAAATGGACATGAAGGACGCATATATAGCGCCAGACGGGATAAATCGGTAACTGCGGGAATGGTCATATCAAGCTCCCAGAAGATGAATCGCCAGGCCAGTTTATCAGGCTGTTGGCGATTCATCCCGCAGAAATGCTTTCAAAGCGCGACGCAGAGCTTCGGAAATCAGCTTATCGACGAGGAAATCAGACTGACACGGTCGCCAGAATGCTTCATCGGTGATGACGGCTGAGTCACCGAACTATGCCCACTCCCGGTGGCCAAGGGAGCATGCACGGGAGCCCGTGAGTGCAGTGTCGGTCCCCAAGAGGGCTCTGTTCTCACCGCCGCAGGGGCTTTCTCACTGAAATAGGAAGCGACCAGAATCGCCAGCATGGCTCCAACGGCCACAATTTTACGAGTTTTCATACCACTACCTCCACCATCATTCAGGATTACTCATCCATCAATTGATGCCGCTCATCATGAAATCCCTCTTCACTCTGTGCCAGCTTCCAAAATGGCACCGCATATAACAGTTCTCTGTGCTGCTGACGTTGCTGTTTCAAATAACGTCGCAGCTGCTGCAGCGGCTTGGCTTCACCCGCTGCGGTGACGCAAACCGTCGTCTGCGGCCATGGCCAGGCTTGTGCAGCCAGGCTCCACTCCCCTTGATGGGGATCGGCATCCACCAACCAATGCACCTCGACACCATCCGGTGCGATCAGCGTCTGGATATCCGAGGCGTGTGGCACGCTGATAAACGCCGCACCTTTGGCCTCGGCGGGTAACTGGGCCAATAAGGCCGCCAGCATCGGCAGGGCCGTCAGATCCCCGGCCAGTAATTGGTGACTGTCGGTGTGCAACCAGGCCCAGGGTTTGCCGGGAAGGGATACCCCGAGGCAAGCGCCTATCTCGGCGTGCCGCGCCCAATTGACGGCCGGACCCGGAACACCATGCAGAACAAAATCAATCGCCAGACACTGGCCATCAAAATTCTGGACCGTGTAGGTGCGGATCGTCGGTTTTTGAGTTGCATCCGCCCAGACCGGACCGCCAGCACCCCATTGCGGCAGCAAAGGCTCAGCTTGCCCCGGTTGCGGGAATAACAATTTCAGGTGAGCCCCGACGCAATCGACCGGAAAAAAAGCCAGCCCCTCACCGCGTAACCAGATGCGCATGACATGAGTCGAAATCTGGCGCCGCTCGGCCAACCACAACAGCTGTGCTCGGGGGGATAGGGGTTTTTCCTGAGCGGTCATCGGATTCTCCTTTTTGTTTCATCTACGACTGATTATACAAAGATGATAATAATTATCACTTGGTTTTTGATATTATCTTCCTCGCACTCCTGCGCACGATGCGCGCCCAGGCGCAATCGCCATCCGGTGGCGCCGGGACAAAACAAACGGGCCCCAGAGGGGCCCGCTACAGAAGGGTTGGTGATATGAACTCGTTGCAGAGTTAAATCGAGAAGGAAGATCCGCAGCCACAGGTTGCGGTCGCATTCGGGTTGGTCACCAGAAACCGGGAGCCTTCCAACCCTTCGATGTAATCCACGCTGCCACCGACCAGGTACTGCAGACTCATGCCGTCCACCACCATGGTGACGCCGTTTTTCTCAATCACGGTATCACCATCATTAATGCTTTCGTCGAAGGTAAAACCGTACTGGAAGCCGGAGCAACCACCGCCGGTAATGTAGACCCGCAGCTTGAGATCCGGGTTTTCCTCCTCGGTAATCAGGTTCTTGACCTTATTGGCCGCAGCATCCGTCATCTGGATGGGAAACTGTATCTCAACGCTATCGCTCATGGTGTTACCTCATAATCATTGACCATGGGATTATCCAATACCCGAGTGGTCAGTTCAAGTATTCACCGCCCGCCATCGAATCAGCGCGAGCGCATGTCAGATCTATCAGCGCCTTCCCTGAGGATGCCCGGCGATACCGGCCCCCGGCAGATTTTGATATAGTCGCCCTATCGCGTGTCCGCCTCATCACGACCTGCGCCTGATGTCAGTAAGGAACCTTTATGTCTGCCCAATCCCTACGCTCTGCCCAGTTATTCGAACAAGCCCGCCACTCCATCCCCGGAGGGGTCAACTCCCCCGTCCGCGCCTTCAACGGGGTTGGCGGTACGCCTCGCTTTATCGCCAAAGCCGATGGTGCCTATCTGTATGATGTGGATGGTCAGCACTACATCGACTACATCGGCTCCTGGGGGCCCATGCTGTTAGGCCATAATCATCCGGCGATCAAAGCTGCAGTGCTGGAAGCGGTAGAGCGGGGCTTAAGCTACGGCGCTCCCACCGAAATTGAAGTGCAGATGGCCGAAACCATCCGCAGCCTGCTGCCCTCCATGGAGATGACCCGCATGGTCAACTCCGGCACCGAGGCGACCATGAGCGCCATTCGTCTGGCGCGGGGCTTCACCGGACGCGATAAGTTCATCAAGTTTGAAGGTTGCTACCACGGCCATGCCGACGCGCTGCTGGTCAAAGCTGGCTCCGGCGCCTTGACCTTGGGGCAACCCAACTCCCCCGGTGTGCCAGCCGATTTTGTCAAACACACTCTCGTCTGTGATTACAACAATCTGGCTTCCGTGCGAGCGGCGTTCGAGCAATACCCGCAGGAGATCGCCTGCATCATAGTCGAGCCGGTGGCCGGTAACATGAACTGCATTCCGCCAGTTCCAGGTTTTCTGGAGGGCTTGCGAGCACTGTGCGACGAATTCGGTGCCCTACTGATTTTTGATGAGGTGATGACCGGATTCCGGGTCAGCCTGCAAGGCGCCCAAGGCTTCTACGGCATCACTCCGGATCTGACTACGCTGGGGAAAATCATCGGAGGCGGCATGCCAGTCGGCGCCTTCGGCGGTCGTCGCGAGATCATGGAATATCTGGCTCCCGTGGGCCCCGTCTATCAGGCCGGAACACTCTCCGGCAATCCGGTCGCCATGGCCGCCGGTCTGGCGATGCTGCAGGCCATTCAGCAGCCAGGATTGTACGAAGCACTCAACCGCAAGAGCCAACGGCTGGTCGAAGGCTTGAAACTGGCCGCCGAACGCAACTCCATCGCCTTGAGTACCACCCAGGTCGGCGGCATGTTCGGCTTCTTCTTCAGCGCTGAAACCGAGATCCGCAGCTTCGAGCAAGTGACCCGCTGTGACATGGCGGCCTTCCGTCGGTTTTATCATCTGATGCTGGAGGAAGGTATTTATCTGGCACCCAGCGCCTATGAGGCAGGCTTTATTTCACTGGCCCATGGCGATGCCGAAATTGACGCCACCTTACAGGCCGCTGATCTGGCATTTGCCCAGCTGCGTAATGAAGGCTTTGGTATTTAACTCATGGCGCGCCGCGAGTCACTGCGGCAGCAATAAGGATCCCCAATGCACAGCAAGACTGAACTGATCAGCGCGGCCGAGGCACTACCCGGTCGCGACGAGGCCATGCGCCTCAATCCCCAGCACTTTGTTTCCGGTCACTCCATGTTGGCGCCCTATCCGGCGGGTCTGGAGTTGGCCTATTTTGCCATGGGCTGTTTCTGGGGTGTCGAGCGCCTGTTCTGGCAGCAGGCCGGCGTCTATACCACCGCGGTCGGTTATCAGGGCGGCTTTACGCCCAACCCCACCTATCAGGAAGTCTGTAGTGGTCTGACAGGCCATGCCGAAAGCGTGCTGGTGGTATTTGATCCCCAGCAGATCCGCTACGCCGATCTGCTGAAATTATTCTGGGAGCAGCACGACCCGGCACAGGGTATGCGCCAGGGCGGCGATATCGGTACCCAGTACCGCTCGGTGCTGTTCACGCTGAATGACACTCAGGCCGCAGCGGCCGAAGCCAGTCGCCAAGCCTTCCAACAGGCCATGGTCGCGGCTCAGGATCCTCGCCCGGTCACGACCCAGATCACGCCGGCTCCGGTGTTCTATTTCGCCGAAGAGTATCACCAGCAATATCTGGCAAAAAATCCGCAAGGGTATTGCGGCCTGGGCGGCATCGGAGTCTGTCTACCGCCGTCCCTCCAAGGCTAAAAGCGAGTGAGTACTCACCGGGGACGGGCTGAGAGAGGAATCCTCTGTCAGCCCGTTTTTTTATAGCTAAATGATGTTAATCCCTGGCTGATGGCGGCCGATACTCAGGGTATAACCTCCGTTCGAGCAGGATGTCTGCCATGCGTATTACCAATCAGAAGCTGGTGCAGGCGGCTGAGCATCAACACCAGCAGCAACAGATACGTCAGCAGGTCACCGTCAGCGGCCAACCACTTCCCGCCCAGGAGATCCGCGTCAGCCAGCGCAGTGAACAGTACCGCGAGATGGCCGTCAGTAGCACCCAGATCACCCCCTTGAGCAGCAACTACCAGCCCGCCGAAGTCCAGCAGGCCACGACCCTCAACCGTCGGGAGCTGGCCCGTCTGGCCAAGGAGCAGCAAGCTAGCGAAGGGGCGCGACAACTGGAGAAATTTCGTGCCGAGCGCGCGCAGGAGCAGCCCCAGTTGCACAACTTTCAATCCACCGCCAGCGGCAGCACAGCGAGCCTGAGCGGATTGGACGAAGGAGATCTATCGCTGGATAGCCATATGCGCATTCTCAAGGCCCTGCTGGAGGCCATGACCGGTATCAAGATCCACCTCGGTGGCTCACGCCCGGCAGATGCTCAGAGTGTTGCCACCTCAGGCGGAGCAACGATCCCGAGCACAGCGGCTGCCCCAACCACCACTCCTGCCGAAGCGCCGCCAGCCGTCGATCAGACGGTGCAAGTCACCGAACTCAAGATGGAGCAGGAGCAACTGCGCTTTGTCGCCAAGGGCTCGGTCACCACAGACGATGGCCGCGAGATCCAGATTGATCTTGGTTTTGCGCTGGATTACCAATTGACGGAAGTGAGCGAACGGTTGACCAAAGCCTCGGCTCTCAAAGATCCCCTGGTACTGAATCTGGAAGGTCAGGTCGCCGGCTTCACACAAGCCCGTTTCGACTTCGATCTGAGCGGCGATGGCGTGCAGGAACGCCTGCCGATGTTGGCCAGCGGTTCAACCTTTCTGGCGCTGGATCGCAACGGCAATGGCCAGATCGACAATGGGACCGAGCTGTTCGGCGTGCAGAGCAGCAACGGCTTTGCCGATCTGGCACAGTTTGATCAGGATGGGAATGGTGTCATCGATGAGGGTGATAGCGTGTTTGCCGAGCTGCGGCTGTTCCGCCCTGGCGAAGCCCTGCTGACGCTGGGCGACAAGCAGATCGGCGCCATCATCCTCAATGCCACCGCCACTCCCTTTATGCATCTGGCGGCCCACCAGGGCACCGACGGCGAAAGCCCGGCCGTACTGCGCCAGACCGGCCTTTATCTGACAGAAGATGGCAAAGCCGGTACCGTGCAACAGATCGATTTGCGGGTTTAAGCGTCCAGCGGCACCAGACTTATGGCCAAGGGCCGCTTATCCCCTCGATGCAGTGGTAGCCCCCTATGGCACTTACGGCTGACCATCAGTCAAAAGGGGCCGTAGGCCCCTTTTGATAGTTCAGTTTTAGTTTGTCGTGTTAATCCGCGGAAACCGTCACCACCATGCTTGAATGAATTGGCAAGAAGGCCCGGCTTTCCAGGTGATAGGGAATGACATATTCACCGGCAGTATTGGCGGTAATCGTAAAATCGCCGAGTTGATAGCCGTAGGATCCTGAGTATGGCTCTCGTTTGTATGACGACAGATCCAAGGTACAACGTAGCTGCTGACCCGCATTTTCCGGCTGACACAAGGGCGAACTGATCGCCAGCTCAGGAACCTGGCCCACATCGAAAACCACCTCACCCCTCACGCCGTTGGAGTACAGGAGGTCCGTTTCTGGCAGCCAGGTGAGGGAACCCGTTACCGCCGCCCCCACTTTCGGTTTGGAGTCGATCCATAGGCGAGTCGTGATCGCGGCTGGAGTACTATAAGTATCCAACGGCATGGTTCCACCCAAGAACTCGGCCAGATTGGTTGACAAATCGCCATCCGGATCCTCACCCGCATCATCATGTTGCGGATCGAGTCCGACAATCGCCTCCCAGTCATCCCACATACCATCGCCATCGCTATCGCGTAGCGATTTGATGCGAGGATCAAACAGATAAGCCCGGGGAACATAGGCGGTCTTTATTTCGCCACTTTTTACCGAATGAATGCTGACACTACGAGATGAGCTTCCCGCACCATCATAAATCAGGTCATCAAACCTCAGCGTCATGGAGGAAGCCTCACCCAGAAGACCGATTGTCCCGTTATCAGGTACCAGATAAGAATCGTCGTTCCACTGGATGTCCGTCATGGAGAAATAACCATCATCCATCACCGAGTTCAACTCAGTGAAAACCCGGACCTTACCTTTCGTTCCCAAATAGAGATCACCACTGATAGTCTGGTTATAGTGGGTCTTGGTGTAGTCACACTCGCGGGAATTACGTAGATCCCCGATATAGATATCATCTTGCGGGTCCGCCGCCTTATATAGCATGTCCGTGACCGCCAACTGATCACACTGACCTGCATTCTTGACCGTTACCGTCCCCTTGACCTGCTGCTGCACGCCTTGGTCTGACGTCTGCGTGACATTGTTGGTAATCACATAATCCAGTGGCTCATCCAGTGTCTGATCCCAGCGACTGATGGCCAATGTCTGGCGCCCCTGCAGCTCCACACCATCCAATTGGCAGTGATCGAAGTCGAGATACAGAGTGCCTTGATCCGTCCACTCATTGAGTTGCCCCCCAATAAGACCGCTACCCGAATCACAGGAAAAACTGTAACTGGAGGCCGGCTCCATCCGGGAAAGTGTACGCGGTGATAGCGCAGCACCGGCTGCACGCTGGGTCATGGTACTCATGACCGACATATAGCTTTCCGGCTGTTGCAACGCCAATTGGGTATAGAGTGGTACATCGGTGTAATTCAGTGTGGCCTTTTGCTGATTGCCACCATACTGCTCCAGCAGCGACGGGGCCGGTTGGGTTGTATTGTCTCCGCCGCCCCCACAACCGGACAATATCGCCATCAACATCAGCGTAAGTTGCTTCTTCATTCTTGTCGTATCCCGTTAGATAATGATTCAAACGGCAACACTTTAGAGTGATTTCTCAAATCAACAAGCAATGGAAAATACGAGATATTCCGAAAGTGACGCGCCTCCCAAAATGTAAATAAACGTAAGGCATTTAGACATAACCAGCATTGATGGCCCAGGAAAAGGTTAACCGCTCTGGGGATAACGGGTAGGGATGCAGAAGTAAATCGTCAGCCGAAACCCTTCAATAAAACAGGGGGCTTTGAAAGCCCCCCTTGGTTATGGATCCCCTCTGTTTACGGGGCGATTTGATACTCGCTAGCACCTATATCCGGGGCAGCACCAACAACCCGTGGTAAACCTTGCCAATCGGTATCGCCAAGACCATCCACGACAACACCCGCATCCCGTGCCGGGCTATCCGCCTGCAACAGATAGTCATGATTGATATCAACGCCAGGATTGTCGGTGAACAGGTTATTTCCACCGATGGCACTGTAACCAACAGGGAAAATATTATTGGTAATTAATTGTTGGTCATAATTATTGCCATTAAACAGTGATTCCTTTTCACTGCCATGCGCAGCAATAAATAAATTATTCTTAAACTCAAAGCTTGCAACAGACCCCGGGCACGGATGTATAACACCTGTCCCTACGAATGTATTGTTAATCAATCCAACAGTGTTGTTATGCGCACATACATCTCTTATCAACCATGAGGAACCATTTGCTTTGTTCACAATTAAGTTGTTTTTTAAATTAAAATCTTGGCGAACGGCAAACAGATAATCAACATAGTAGTCCATTACTATTTTATTCCCCTCCACCACTGGTGACTCAATTAAACCAGAAACAACAAAATGGCCATTTGGTCGTCCATGACCATTTATGGTTATATTACAATTTTTAATTGTTTTACCAGCATGGATAGGGGCAGCAGAAGGCGTGTAGATAGTTACCCCATCTAATACATCAACATTTATGCTATAAGAATAACCAAGGCTTTCTGATAAATAATCTGAGCTCTCTGGGTTATACAGCCACAACTGACTATTGGGACTACCTTTCAGAATAAAACCATCAACATTCCCCGCCTGAACTGCACCTACATAAATACCATCTGGAATAGTATATTCTAATTGACCTTGATGCTGAGCATTCAATATTTCTTGATTGATAGTGGATGTGTCATGCCCAACCACAAGCAAGGACTTACTTGTTGTGGTTTCTGTCAAAGCACCATAATAGGTCGTGACCGTAAACGAAATATCATGGGTTCCAACAGCAGATGGCTTATCGAAGATAATATTCCCGCCCATTAGAGAGGAAAAGTAACCTAGAATCACATCGCACGTGAAACTGTTATCTGTATAGTTGCAATTCCAGCTATTGTTACTGGATACAATAGGTTCAAAGCTATTGATTTTCAGGTCTGAATCGGTCCATTCGCCATGGATAGAAACTTTCGATGGCCAACCATTTCTATTTGAATGGAAATAAACCGGGAATGTCATGTGATTATTAATAGATTCAATTCCCCACGCATGCGTCATCTCTGAGATTGTATAGGTTGCATCCGAAGCAGATATTTTTAAATCAATAGATCCAGATCTTATCTGCAGATCACCACTCCAACTGGAGCTCAAGTAAGATGACAAGGGAACGCCATGCAGCGTTATGGCTATATCTCCCAGAGAGAGCGTTTGAGGCGAATCGCTAGCAAATTGCGAGAGATCAATATTTTTACAGATGAGTTTCTCACTATTTTTGTTATAGACACACGGTGAGTTAGTGCTAGGAGTAACATCGATACCTTTGAACAACGACATATCCAGTATCAAATCGTCACGAATCTTATAGTTTTTAAGCCAAGGGGAAACTGTTCCTATTATAGATATCGACACAACAGATTTATCATTCTGATAAATAAGCTCGGGTTGTTCAATAGACAAATGCAGGCTATTGTCAATAGGCCCTGCGTTGTCGAATCGATCGTTTATTGACGAGCCAACAATAAACTCGAGGTAGTTACTTAAACCATCATCATCAGAGTCTAGGCCTCGATCATCGACCGCTGGATCTGAACCATAAAATTTTTCCCAGCCATCCCACATACCATCACGATCAGAATCTGAGAAGTTTACTAAAACATCAACTCCCAGATACCAGGTCGGCATATCATACAAATGTTCTGATTTACCATCGCCGTCCTGATCAAGAGAAATGGTTGTCCTTCTTTCCTCTAAATGTGAATAGTCAGGCATTACCTTTTGACTAGCTATATTCAATGAACTGTGCTTACCTGTCAGACGAAGGTAACCAGATATTGGCAATGTATACTTTTGATTGGGAACATTACTATATATATCCCCCATGCTATAATTCTGCGATGTAGAAATTGATACTTTCCCAGTTTTGGCGAGATAAAGAGATCCCGATATATCAAGTCTATCACACAAATTCTTGGTGGTGAGATGATCAACATATACATCTGATGTTTTGTCGTTACTGCTATATAGCATATTCTCTATGGTGACTTCACTACACTGACCCTGATCTGTCACCGTTAAATCGCCATTTAACTCTTGATAATCATCATTGAGTGAATAACGCAACTTATCATTACTGATGATATAATCGAGCGGGGTGATATTATTCAAATCCCAACGCAGGTATTTAATGGCCTGCTTTCCAGACAAATAAAAACCACTCTGATAACAATCATTAAACTGATACGTCAGAGTACCAACTCCGGTATTATCATCCAGCTTCCCCGAGACAGTCCCGGAGCCAGTGATGCACTCCAGACGTTCATTGATCTGTTTGCGGGAGTCTCGACGCAGTGCCATAGCCGCATGTGGCGCAGGCAAACGAGCCCGAGCTCTTGCGGCTACAGTGGGTAATAAAGCATCATGTTCAGGCGCATCAGCTGCAATATAGAGCTGTTTTATATAAGCCGCTTGGTTGCTCTCATTGAGGACCACATCGTCCTTGACCCCCTGATAGAGAGCCAGCAAATCCCGATCCTCACTACCTCCCGAGCTGCCTCCCCCCGTATCGGTACCACCGCTGCCCCCACCGCCGCCACAGCCCGCCAGTAACAATACCGCTACAATTCCCGCACTCCATTTCATAGTTATCATCCAGTTAGGTATCAATTGGATGCCAATCTATCGGGCTTTTGCTCTATAGCAACGCCAGCGATTACTTTTTTACCAATCTATGAGAGAGCTCACGACTGTAAACATATGTAAACCAACGCTGATGACTTAGGCCCGGTGGAGCGCAGTCGATAACCACGTCTGCATTACCGCACACACACTTCTCGCTTACGCCAGCTCAACGACGTCGGCCACTGCCCCAACACCACACCGCCGAAAATGGCCAACGCAGCGACCGACTGCAGCAGGCTGAGCGACTCATCCAGCCACAACCACCCCATGAGTAACGCGATCAACGGTACCAAGTTGATGCTCATCGCCGCCTGGGAGGCCGGGATCCAGCGCATCGCCATGTTATAGAGACCAAAACCGCCAAGCGTCACCAGCCCGCCCAGATAGAGCACGCTGAGCCAGGCGCTTTGCGGCGCAGCGGCGAGAGTCCCTTCCGGCGCCAGCCAGATCCCCGGCAGAAAGAACAGTACACCGAGCAGATTCTGGGTTCCGGTCAACCACCAGGTGTCGTAGCGACTGCTCAGCCGCTTGAGGATCACCATATAAAAGGCGATGCAGAGCATGGCCAGCAGCTGCAAGGCATTGCCCAGTAGGGGGTTGGGTGCTGACTGGTTGTGTCCGGCCCCCAGCGACAACAGCACTACACCGCTCAGGGAGAGCAACAGCCCCAGAATGCCGTTGAGCCCCATCCGCTCCTTGAGCCAGATCCAGGCCAGCAACGCGACAAACAGCGGCGCCAGAGCGGCGACCGTTCCCGCCTGCCCCGAGCTGGTAAACTGCAGCGCCTGCACCTCGAGTAGAAAGTAGAGACAGGGTTGCAGCACCCCGAGTCCCAGCAACCATTTCCAATCCCCGGCCTGATAGACCGGCTTGGGCAACCGGTGCCAGAAGGGCAATAACACCAGGGATGCCATCACCATCCGCAGCCAGATCAACAGCCAAGGGGAGAAATAGCCCAAGGCCGTTTTGGTGGCGGCATAGGAGGTTCCCCACAGCAGCACGGCACCGGTCAAGGCCAGCAGCGCCCAGCCGGTGTAGGGACGAGATGCCCGGGTGAAAGAGACCGTATCGGCAGCGAGGCGAGAGGAGGATGTACAGGCGGTATCCGCAGAGGTAGTCATGGGGCAACTGGGTTCCAAAAAGCAACGTCGATGGGGTTATCTTACGCTGCGGCTATCGGCGGGTCTGGCATGATATTGCGCTCACGGCCGGTCAACTCGCCGCATTCACGCTCCACAACCATGGCTCCCCCTCCTGTTGATGAACAGGAGCGCCTTTTACCTCCCGGCGCCTTTTACTTCCTAGCGTCGTTGCTGATACTGCGCCGGGGTTGCCCCCACCACCCGGCTGAACAGGCGGGTAAAATGGCTCTGATCGCTAAAGCCCAAATCGGCGGCCACCTGAACGATCGACTCCCCCGCCGCCAGCTTGCGCTTGGCGGCATCAATCCGCAGTTGTAAATGATAGCGATGGGGCGGTAACCCCAGCGCGGCGCCAAAACGCCGGTTCAAATGGCTGGGGCTGATACCGACCTGGACACTCAACTCGCTCAGCGCCACCGGATGTGCCAGCTCGGCAGCCAATTGGGATTGCACCTGCTGTAACCAGGGCAATGGCGTACCGGCTGGAGCCGACAGACGCGGTTGCGGCCAGCGCTGCCAGGTCTGCTGCCATACCTGTTGCAACTCAAGTTGCCAAGTCGCGGCCGCCGCCGCCTCCAGTTCGGGGGGCAGTTGGCAGAGATGCACCAGATGCTGGGCCAATTGCTGCCAACGTTGCCACAGCTCGGGATCGGCGAGGACCGGCGGCGGAGTCGCCCTATCGGCAGTCGGGGCCCCCAACACGGCCGCATCCAGATAAAACATCCAGTAACTGAGCGGCGCATCCCCTTGCGGATTGCAGTCATGGACCACTCCCGGTGCAATCAGGACCAGATCCCCGGTTTGGGCACAAAAGTGCTGTCCACAATAGTCAAATGCAGTGCTGCCGCTGAGCACCAGGCCGAGGGAATAGACCGGATGGGTGTGGCGATGGAAGGTCTGCCGTCGGTAGCTGGCGCGTCTGAGCTCAACCCCGGGGCATGCCGGTGAACGCCAGAAACAGACCTCCCGCTTGAGCTCTGGCCGAGCGGGTGTCTGGTGCTGATCCGGAGGAATGAACAGGGGCGGCATCAAGGTATCACCAGGGCTCGAAGATGGAGCCGTTACCCGGCAGGAACAGCCGCTGATAGATGGCGGTCGCTTCACCGTCACTCATGCTGGCGATGTAGTCACACACGGTGCGATGCAGGGAGTGACGACTGCCCGGGGTGATCTTGGCCGAGACCGAACGCGGCAGCAGATCGCCGGGGTTATCGCGAAATGCCTCGAACAGCTCGGCGATGATCTGCTGTCCCTTGTATTCCAGGGTGCGAATACGCGGCTGGGCGATCACCTCGTCAAATACATAGCCCTTCAGCCGTTTGAGAATAGACTCGGCTTCGGATCGCAAGCGCAGGCGATAATCCAGCAACGGATGGTCGAACAGCCCCAACGTCACCGGTTCAGTCTGGGTCACCAGCACATGGACCAGATTGGTGATCGCCTGCTTGAGCAAACGCGGCTCACCGCTGGCAATCCGCTTGGCGTAATAATCCGGTTCGCGATTCTTGCGACTCTCCAGCCGGGCGACTTCGGCCAACAGCTCGCCAAGTTCATCCGCCACCTTGTGCGGACTGAGCAGCCCTACCGCCAGCGCGTCTTCCAGATCGTGCACACCGTAGGCGATATCGTCGGCAATCTCCATCACGCTGCAATCGAGACTCTTATGGGCGGCACGCAACCCCTTGATGCGGATCCCCGCCTCCACCTTCTCCACAGCGACCGGAGTACAGAACAGATGACGGTCCGCGTCGCTGAACGGTGCCAACAACCAGTCGCGGATCTCGGACTCATCATTGTGGATACACTTGGGCGGATGCCAGGGGGTCAGATTGCGTGGTGTCGCCAGCGGGCGCTCGGGATAATCCGGCGCCACCTCGCCGAACAGCACCGGATATTTCAGCACCGCCAGCAGGGTTCGGCGGGTGAAGTCGTAACCGAAACCATCAGAGTATTCACCCAGCCGGCTGAGGATGCGCAGGGTCTGGCCATTGCCCTCGAAACCGCCAAATTCCAGCATGTAGTAGTTGAGGATCTTCTCGCCATTGTGGCCGAAGGCCGGATGGCCGATATCGTGGGCCAGACAGGCAGTCTCGATGAGGTGCTCGGGCGGCACCCAGGGCGCCAGCTCTTCCATCCCTTCCCGCTTGCCATACCAGGCCAGGCGGTTGGCCAGTGACGCGCCGATCTGGGCCACTTCCAGGGAATGGGTCAAGCGGGTGCGGAAGAAGTCGTTCTCGCCGACACCGACCACCTGGGTCTTGCCCTGCAGACGACGAAAGGCGGCCGAGTGGGTGATGCGGCTGCGATCGATGCGCGCCAGAAAATCCAGATCCGGGCTCTTGCCGCTCTCCTCTTTGGCGGCAGGAGCCGCGACCTTGCCCCGGCTCGCCCCGCCCGTTGAAGAGCGTCGCTCTCCCCACTCAGCTCCAACTCCCTGAATCGCCATGCCATGCCCCACTGACCAGTCGTGATGCCCAGCATACGGCATCACAAGCCGGAAAACAGCATCAGGGTGATTACCCCATGAGGCTGAAAAATCATGACGTCCCCCGTCGGGTGATGACGAACGACACCATCCAGATTAGGCTAAGGAAGTGGTATCAACATGATAGCGTCTTGGCAACGCACACTTGCCTAACGGTTTCCACTACAGGAGTCACACATGAAACGAGCTCTGATCGCCACCGCACTCTGTTGGAGTTTCCTCACCCAGCCTGCGGCTATGGCCGAAGATGGCATCAAAGTAGAGCAAGTCCAATTTAAATCAGGAGAATCCAACACGAGCCTCCAGGGCAAGATCGCCGGGCGTCAGACACTGGATTACGTCCTCGGCGCCAAGGCAGGCCAGAGCATGGTGGTGAACCTCACCGGTAAATCCAGCACCTACTTCAATGTTCTCCCCCCCAAGAGCGAAGAGGCCATCTTCATCGGCTCGACCCTCGGTAATCGCTTTGAAGGCAAACTACCCGCCAGTGGTCAGTACCGCATCCGCGTCTACCAGATGGGTGCCGCCGAGCAATCTTCAACCCCGCATAGCTTCAAGCTGGATATCGGCATTACCAACTGAAGACTAGAGGTATTGGCTCTGATGAGCGGACCAGACATAGCCTCATCGAGTCGAGCCAGGAAAATGCTGACAAAAAAACGCCGGGCAGAGCCGGCGTTTTTGTAAGACAAGCGGATAACTTATTCTTCAATCCACATCCGAGCACCACGAGCCGGGATGGTCAACTTGTGCCACTGGGCGGTCACCTGCATGGTCTGGGTGGTATCGAGTACATCGCGGTAGGTGCGGTTCCAGTCAAACTCGTACTTGTAGGTATCCACCCACAGATCCTGGGCCGTGTCGCACTTGTTGATGCCGACGACGCCAACCTTGCCGCGCTTGAAGGCCACCACGCAATCACTGCTGCCCAGCATCTGCATCGGTTTACCCTGCATGGCATTGTGGAACTTGATCATCGCCTTGATATCCGCGCGCTTGTAATAATCGACCCAGCGGCTGCCATCGTTACTCTCGTTGTGGTCGGTGTAGACCATGGGCGTGCCACCATCGCGACCGAGGATGTAGGCGTAGGCCAGCTTCTCGTCGGTCTGGTTCATGATTTGGTAGCGGAACCCCGAGTTGGTCGGGATATCGTGGGTAATGGCAAAAGTCACGGCCCGACTACCCGGCAAGGCCTGACCATAGGCGCCCGGATCATACAGCTGATTCATGCTGCCACCATAGGCCAGCGCAGCACGGATTGAGGCAAACAGCGGGAAGTCATAGGCTCCATGGCTGGTGTTATCCAGATAGGGTTTGAGGAACTTGTCATAGTCGCTGTTGCCGGCGCCGCCGGAGGTGATCACCTCACCAAACACATGCATGCCACTGATGATGGTCGGGGTGAAGACCGCATTCAGATGGTAGTTATCCATATGCTTGACCGCATCGACGCGGAAGCCCTTGATGCCGAGCGCCTTCAGAGCACTCAGATAGGACTGCTGCTGACTGACCACCCAGTTATTGGGGTTTAGATCCGGCAGCCCGGTGTCGCCACTGCCGCCACACAGACGCCAGTACTGCACATTGCCCGGATCATTCCAGTTGGTGATGCAACCGGCCGGATGGAAATCACTGGCACCCAGGAAGTTGACCGCCAGATCGCCATACAGTTTTTGCGCGTTGAAGTAGGTGGCGTTCTGCGCATAGTTGCCCAGCACCTCAGAGCCCGGATAGTTCAGATCGCTACGCTTCCAGCTCTCGTTGGCCATATGGTTGAGCACCACATCGGCATACACCCGGATCCCTTTGGCCGAGAGGGTATCGATCATGGTTTTCAGGGTCTGCTTGTTGCCCAAGGGGGTGTCAATCACCCGGTAGTCCTGGGGCTGGTAGCGCGCCCACCACTCGGAGCCGGAAGACTTGAGCGGCGGAGAAATCAACACCACCTTGTACCCGGCCGCAGCAATATCGCTGGCCTTGGCGGTCACATCGGCATATTTCCAGTTGAACGCATGCATGATGACGTCGGCACTGGCGGCCTGGCAGGCCAACAAGCTACCCAGCAACAAGGCAATCCTGGTTTTACAATTCATATCGGTTTCCTTCATGTGTCGTTTTTGTTATCCATTCATCAATTGCTCACCGAATGAGCAGCAGCAGAGTGCCGAGTGACGAATAAACCGACAACATGCGCCCAGCAATATCGTGATATCGATCATTTTTGGTTAATAATTTTGTGATTGCGCTCATTTAGTCGTCAATACAAAAATAAAATAGCGTTAAATTGGATTTTTACTCTAAAAAGGGATTCAAGGCGAGCTCTTTACTGTGACAGCTGAACTCGAGAAAATGCTGTCTAACCTAGCTTTCTATCCAATTTCCCGATGAAATGCCGCACGAACACGCTTGTTCCTGACCTCACGGCTCAGCGGCAGATCGGATAAGATGTGGTCTCACGCCGTTGTCGAGGTCCACCATGCGCCACGTCAATCTCAACCTGCTGCCTACCCTTAAGGCGCTGCTGGAAACCCGCAGCGTCAGTCGTGCCGCCGAGCTGCAGCACTTAAGTCAGCCCTCCATCAGCAAACAGTTGGCCCAGTTGCGACAGGAATTTGCCGATGAATTGCTGGTACGGGAAGGCCAGCGCTGGCTGTTGACGCCACGCGCCGAGCTCTTGCTGCAAAGCCTGAGCCACACGCTGGAAGTGTTGGACGAACTCTACGCTCCCGTCCATTTTGAACCGGCCGAGTGCCAGCGGGTATTTCGTCTGGCCTCTTCGGATTATGTGGCCCAGTACATATTGCCGGAGATCGGCGAAGCACTGGCCCAGGCGGCTCCCCACGCCGCCTTGGAGTACAGTCTGTGGCACAAGGAGCAACTCCCCTTACTGCATAGCCTGGAGCTGGATCTGGTCTCGACACTGACCGACACTCTGCCCGCCCAGCTCAACAGTCAGTGCCAGGGCGAGGATGGTTTGGCGATTGTCATGCGTCGCGATCATCCCTTGAACCGCCGACCATTCGGTTTGGCCGAGTACCTGGCGGCCGCCCACCTGCAGGTCAGCGGTGGCGGCGATAAAGAGAGTGCCATCGAGCGCGTATTGGCCCCCCGCGGACTCAGCCGCCGCTGGTTTGCCAAGGTGCCTTTCTTTCAGGCCGCGGTAGAGCTCCTCAAGCGCACTGATTGTTTGCTCAGCACCCCCAGTCATATCGCCTGGCAGCTGGCACAGGAGCACGACTTGATCCTGCGCCCCTTGCCCTTTGCCTGTGCTCGTCAGCACTACCAGCTGATCTGGCACCAACGCTATCAGCAGGATCCGGCCCACCGTTGGTTCCGCGAGCTGGTCTTTCCATTTCTTAGCGGCCATCTGCAACAGGCCACCCGAGCCGCCGAACAACATCTGGCAGCCCAATTGGTGGTATAGAAATTCCAATATTGAATACTGTTGATTCATTAATTTCATTTTTAGAATAATCAAAATCCCTCTAGGCTGGAGTCCATTCGATGCCCGGCTACGATGTCGCCCCGCATCTCCGGCAAAACAAGCGTGTGAAGAGAAGGAAAGGATATGGAATTCACCACCTGGTTGGCGCTGGCCGCCATCTGCCTGATGGGCGCCATCAGTCCGGGGCCCAGTCTGGCACTGATCATTCGCAATACCGTCCAGGGCGGACGTCTGCATGGGGTCGCCACCGGTTTGGGCCATGGCGTTGGCGTCGGCGTTTACGCCCTCATCACAGCGCTGGGGCTGGCGCTGCTCATCACTCGCACGCCTTGGTTGTTTCAGGCGATCCAGTATGGCGGTGCTTTATTTTTAGCCTGGCTCGGCCTCAAGGCCCTGTTGGCCCAAGCATCATCCCAACTCGAGGCGGAAACCGCCCATGCCCCCAGCGGTCAGCGCGGTGCTCTGGAAGGGCTGGCAGTCTCCTTTCTCAACCCACAACTGGCGATCTTCTTTGTCGCGCTGTTCAGTCAGTTTGTGCATCAGGACACCGGCTGGCGCGAAGGCATTCTGATGATGCTGACCGCAGGTGGCATTGATGCCCTGTGGTACAGTCTGGTGGCACTCCTGCTTTCTCACGGTCCGGTCTTGACCCAGCTCAAGCTCAGAGCCCGGTTGATCGACAAGCTCAGCGGCCTGATCCTGCTCGGTTTGGCCATCAAGGTAGTACTCTGATCGGCACGACTCCGCTCTGGTTTATCCAGCCAGCGGCGAAAAACGGCAGGGACGAAAAACGTTAGGAACGAAAAAACGATAGGGCCGAGAGTATCGCCCTATCGAATCACACACCCCCTTCGGCAAACTAGCTCTCTGCAGTAGCGGTGCGCATACGGGAACTGACCTCCTGAGCACTCCGGCTGCGGCTTGAGCCGGCCGAGCGCTGGAATTGCATCACCAATTTATTCATGGCACTCAGACGACCGCTGAGCCCCAAAATGTGCAGCGCGGCCTTCTTGCTGGAATCGGTCGAGTCGCTGGCCAATTCCCGGATGGTCAGCACATTGTGATGGATGCTCTCGGTGACTTCGCTCTGCTCCTCCATGGAGTGGGCAATATGGGCACCCAGCTGGGCAATACTATCCAGCATCTGGTGGATTTGCTGCAACACCTCACCGGTATCCGCCGTCAGCTGTCGCGAAGAATCCGACAGGCTATACCCGCTGAGCATGGCCGACTCCGCCTTGGCCGAGTTTTGCTGCAGCAGCGCAATCATGGACTGGATCTCTCCGGTCGAGGCTTGGGTCTTGATTGCCAGCGAGCGAATTTCATCGGCGACCACCGAGAAACCGCGCCCGGCATCTCCCGCCCGAGCCGCTTCGATGGCCGCATTGAGCGCCAACAGATTGGTCTGATTGGCAATGGCGTTGATCACCTCCAGCACCCGACCAATATCCCGGCAATTTTCGACCAAGGTATGGATCACGGTCTGGGCATTGCTGAGCGATTCATGGACCCCGCCGACAGCGGCGATGGACTTGCTCACCGCGCTTTGTCCGGTGCTGGAGAGACTATTGGCCTCCTCGATCAACCGCGCGGTATCGCTGGCGTTATGGGCCACCTCGCGGATCGATTGCGCCATCTCGGTCACAGCCGTAGCTACCATATCGGTTTGGCCCAGTTGCCCGGACAAGTTATGCGTGATGGATTCGGCATTACGCACATCCTGCTCCACAGACGCCAGGATACTCTGGGTGGTCTCGGTGGTTCGAGCCACCACGGCACGAAGCTCCGCCCGACGCATCCGCATGGCCAATTCAATTTCGGCTAAGCTGTCCACCCGACCGATATAAATCAACTGCATCAATGGGTTATCAAAATCATGGCGCGCTTGGGCGCGCAGTCTGCCGAGTCGTTGCCAGAAGAGGCGGCCACAGGATAACAAACAGCCCAAGGCCGCCCACATCAGTCCCTGATTCCAGACGTTGGCTCCAGCAATCCCCAGCCAGCCCAGAGCCAGGATCAGCACAGAGCATGCTGCCCAGATCCCACTTTCGCAGTTCAACCAGCGCTGACGCAACGCGCGCGGTGTGGTGCCCTGTTGCAGTTGGGCGTAGACGGCGCTGGCGCGTTGTTTTTCTTCTTCGCTCGGCAAGGTGCGTACCGACTGGTATTCGATGGTACGGCCCTGTTCATCCTGGATGGGCGTCACAAACGCACTGACCCAGTAGTGATCACCATTTTTGCAGCGATTCTTGACCAGACCCATCCAGCTTTTCTTGTTCTGAATGAAGGACCACATATTGGCAAAGGCGGCAGTAGGCATATCGGGATGCCGCACCAGATTATGGGGTTGCCCCACCAGCTCATCATGGCTGAAGCCGGCAACGGCACAGAAGGCCGCATTGGCGTCTGTGATATGGCTGTGCAGATCTGTGGTGGAAATCAGGCTCTGCTCCGAGGAAAACAGGCGTTCTTGTTGGCTTACCGGCTGATTAACTCTCATAAAACAGCTCCTGGAAAAAACGGATTAAGGTTGGAGCAACGGGCTACCATCTGCGCGTTGGACGATAGGAGCCTAAGCAGGGAACATGCCAGCAACAGACAAGCAACATTACAGCAACACCCGATGATTCTACTCAGGTATTTTGTGATTTCGATAAGAATTATTCTCAGTTTGCGAAATAGCCTTGCAGCCTGCAGTCGCAAAATGAGAAATCGATTCAGCACTGAGCTCGTTCGAAACTATTGCCAGCCAGAGCAAAAAAAAAAAGCGACCCTCAGGTCGCTTGTTTAACTCGCTCAACTTGCTCATCGGCAACGATGAACCGAAGCCTCCGCGGCCGTATCCGGCTCGAACTAACCATCAAGGCGCGGCTTTAAGCCAAAGAAAAAAGAGAAGGTGATACTCAGCCCTCGGTGCCAGGCTCAGCGCGCATTGAGCTTGGTCCAGACCTCGTTTTCAGTCAGCTTGGGATTCTTGTTGCTCAACTGCAGCTTGCCACCCGAGCTGATGGTTTGCGCCCAGCCGACGATGCTGGTCACGGAGCGCGAAGACCATTGATTGGCGACCAGCCAGGGCTCGATCTCCGCCGGATTGATGGGGATCCGATTCTTGTGCAACACCTTGAGGGTCAGCTTGATCCGATCCTCATCATTGGCTTGCAACATGGCTTTATTGCAGGTCGCGGAAAACGACTTCAGGGCTTTTAACAACAGACTATTCATGGTCACTCCCGGATCTATGGTTCGCCATTTCCGGCAAAAACGACGATCGACATCGTCATGTTGAATTCTGGCCGCAACGAAACTATCTCCGTTGCGGGTTTGAGATTATCCCCGCTCCGGGATCGCATCGTCATTCAAGCTAAACAACTGTTTGAACCAGTCGACCGGATTATCGGGGCGTGCATCGCCGTCGCTGCTGCACCCTTCAGTCGGACCCAGCAGATCCAGTCGTGCCGGGAGCGCCAGTGAACCGGCACATCCGCTGGCCACCGGCTTGCCGCCACGGGAGAAGTTGGCCCAGACGATGCCTTTGGGCACCGCCAGCTGCAGCGAGTTGACGCCGCGGCGATCGAGATAATCCCCGAACAGTTGCAGAGCCCCATTGGCACCGGTGAGACCTGCGGGTTGATTGTCATCGCGGCCAACCCAGACGCTCACCAACTCGTCATTGTCCAGACCACTGAACCAGGAGTCGCGCAAATTATCGGTGGTGCCGGTCTTGCCGGCCAGGATCGCCCCGGGGAACCGAGCCGCCAAAGAGCGCGCCGTACCCTGGCTTGCCACCTTGGTCATGGTAAACAGCGTCAGATAGCTGACCCGGGCATCCACCCGCCGTTCAGCCTTCACATCCTTCTGATACAGACTCTGATTCCCGGATCCGAGCACGGCTCGCACCGTGGTCAGCGGCTGATACAGGCCTTCACTGGCAAGAGTCAGATACATCTGGTTCACCTCGAAGGGTGAGAGCGCCACAGTGCCGAGAAACAAGGACGGGAAAGCCTGAATGGGCTGAGTGACACCCAGCGCACGCAAGGTATCCACCACCTTGCCGACCCCGACATCCATCCCCAAGCGCACGGTGGGCAGGTTCAGAGACTCTGCCATCGCCTGATACAGGGGCACCTGGCCCCGATACCCCTTGTCGTAATTCTGCGGCTTCCAGGTCTGACCGCCCTGATTACGCAGGGTCAGCGGCGCATCGCGCAGCGGAGTCGCCAGGTTATAGCCCTTCTGCAAACCGGTGAGATAGACCGCCGGTTTCACCAGAGAGCCAATCGGCCGCCGGGCATCCAGCGCCCGGTTGAATCCGGCATAGCGAGCATCCCGCCCACCGACCACCGCGGAGATCTCGCCGGTACGCCAGTTGGAAATCACCATGGCGCCTTGCAGATCGGGGCGCTTGCGCTCCTTCTCGATGCGATCCAGCTGACTGGTCACCGCCTGCTCGGCCGCCAGTTGCGCCACCGGATCCAGGCTGGTGAAGATCTTGAGCCCGGATTGGCTCAGAAAACTGTCGCCGAATTTATCCTTCAGCTCGCGTTTGAGCAGGCTCATAAACGCCGGAGTCCGGCCATAGCTCATCTGGCCACGCTCCAGCAGGGTCAGCGGCTTGGCCAGATAGACCTGATAATCGGGCGGCTCGATCTTCAGGTTATCGAGCAACACCCGCAACACCAGATCCCGCCGCTCCTTGGCCCGCTCCGGATAACGCCAGGGATCATAGTAGGAGGGGCCGCGCACCATGCCGACCAGCAGTGCCATCTGATCCTGATCCAGCTCGTTGAGCGGCAGGCCGAAATAGAAGTAGGACGCCAGCCCGAAGCCATACACCCCCTGCGCCTTGTTCTGCCCCAGGTAGATCTCGTTGATATAGGTCTCGAGGATCTGCGCCTTGCTGTAACGGTAATCCATGATCACCGCCATATAGGCCTCCTGCACCTTGCGCCATAGGCTGCGCTCGCGCGTCAGGAAGAAGTTCTTCGCCAACTGCTGGGTCAGGGTGCTACCGCCCTGCACCGCACGGCCCGCCTTGAGATTGGCAAAGAAGGCGCGGCCGATGGAGAGCAAGGAGACACCGCCATGGTTGTAGAAGTCGCGATCTTCGACCGTCAGCAGGGTATCGATAAAACTCTGCGGCACTTCATCCAGGCGTAACAACAGCCGGTCCTCGATCTCCTCCCCGGTCAGACGATCGAGCAGTACCGGATCCATGCGCACATAACCCAAATCCTTGAGGGAGTCGGCATTTTGAATGCGCTTGAGCCGTTGCCCGTCAAAGGTCAGCAGCAAGGGTCGCGTCTGTTCACCTCCGTCGGAGAAGGTGAAGGCACGGCGGATCAACACCAGCTTGTTGCCCCCCGAGGCATACTGGCCGGCGCTGGTTGGTCTGCTGCTCGGCCGATAGTTGAGCAATTTCAACTCGTGCAGCATCTGCTTCTGCGACAAACGTTGCCCCGGGTAGAGCTCCAGCGGTCGGCTGTAAACCAGGGCTGGCAGTTGCCACTTCTGGCCATCAAATTTGTCGCGGATCAGGCTATCCAGATAGATGCCGGTCACCAGCAGACCGGCAAATAACACCAGTCCCAACTTGAAGGCCAACCAGCCCCAACGGCGCCAGTTCACCTGCTGATACCAGGCTTGTTTTTTCTTTGCTCTGGGTTTACGCGCTGCCATTGTCTTGGTTCATCCTGTGCTTGGTATATCGGGTCGGCATCGCCTCGGAAGGGTCATCCGGCCAGTAGTGTTTGGGGTAACGCCCCTTCATCTCTTTTTTTACTTCACCGTAACTGCCTTGCCAGAAAGCGGCCAGATCCTGGGTCAACTGCAGGGGGCGCTGGGCCGGAGAGAGCAATTCTACCAGCAGGGCCACTGTGCCACGAGCCACAGTCGGCGTCTGTCGCTGTCCAAACATTTCCTGGATGCGTACCGGCAACACTGGCGCTTGCCCCGCTTGATAGCGGATGCGCAAGCGACTACCGGTCGGCGCGGTAAAGTGACTCGGCAGCAGAGCATCCAACTCCCGGGGCAACGGCCAAGGTAGCCACTGCCGTAATATGCTACTCAAATCCAACCGTTTGAGCTGCTCCAATCGACTCATACCTTGCAGGTGGGGCAGCAACCAGCTCTCCAGTTGTGCCAACAGGCTTGCCTCATCAGCCGCCGGAAACGTCAACTCCGGCAACCATTCGGCGGCACAGCGTAGCCGGGCCAGATACTGCTCGCTCTCCTCATCCCAGGGCAGACACCCCAGCCCCTTGCTGCGAATACCATCCAGCAGGCAGAGGGCTTTTTGTTCGTCACTCAGGTTGGCCAGCGGTTGGCGCTCCAGCACTATATTGCCCAGTCGCAGTTGCTGCTCGGCGCGCACGCGGCCTTCCCGCTCATCCCACCCCAACCAGCTCTCGCGGCTAAACAACGCCGGTAGATAACGCTGTAGCGCCTCCAGATCCACGGCTTCGGCCAGATAGAGTCGGATCCCCTGGGCGTTGAGCACAGGGTCAATCGCCACCAGCCAGTCCCGGCCGGTCAGGGAGTGATCTGGCGCCAGATCGGCGCTCTGGCCGCCGGATAATTGATAGCGACAGCCATTGCGCAACTTACCGATGCGATCCGGCCAGGCCAATGCCGCCAGCAGACCCAGCCAGTTTCCAGCACTGGCGGTCCCCACGCTTTTTCTACTCAGTGCTGGCAGCACTTGGCTGAGCCGCTCACGCCAGCGTTGCGCCTGGTGCTTGAGCGCGGAGCCGTAACGGACCAGCAAGCTGCTCAACCGATCGGCACCACGCTTCTCCTCTTCCAGTAACGCCACTAGGTAACAAGCCTCGTCCAGCACGCCATCCAAGCCATCCTGTTCAAGATCAGCGGCGCACAGCAACAGATGAGCCAGTCGCGGATGACAGGGGAGCCGGGCCATCAGCCGCCCGCGCGGTGTCAGATGATGCTGATCATCCAGCGCTTCGAGTTGTTGCAGTAACCGGCGCCCCACCAGCAAGTTCGCCGCCGGGGGCAACTCCAGCAGCGGCAAGCCTTCCGGCTCGCAGCCCCATAGCGCGGCTTCGAGCAGTAGATTACTCAGTTCCACCACCCGGATATCCGGCGGGCTCTGCTCATCCAACCGATCCTGCTGCTCGGCACTCCACAGACGGTAACAGACCCCGGGCCCCAGACGCCCGGCCCGCCCCGACCGTTGGGTCGCTGAAGCATTGGCGATCTGTTTGAGCTCCAGGCGCTCGATACCACTGTTGACATCGAAGCGTACCCGTCGCTCCAGACCGCTATCCACTACCACGCGAATGCCTTCGATGGTCAGCGAGGTTTCCGCCACATTGGTCGCCAGTACGATTTTGCGCTCTCCGGCGGGAGTTGGCAGTATGGCCTTTTGCTGCTCGGCAAACGGCAGCCGACCATGCAGCGGAGCTACCCGCACCTGAGGGCTATCGGTCAAGCGCTCTTGCAGCCACTGCGCCAGACGCTCAATTTCCCCCGCACCGGGCAAAAACACCAGTAAGCTTCCCGACTCGCTCTGCAGCGCCTCCAACACTACGGCGCCACATTGCGGCACCAGGGGCTGCTGCCGGTTGCCAGGACGATAGTGATGGACGATGGGATAGGCGCGCCCGGCACTGTGCAGCAGCACGGCATCAGGCAACAGGGATGAAAAATCCAGACCATCCAGAGTGGCGGACATCACCAGCAGACGCAGATCCGGGCGCAGGGCACTGCGCGATTCGATGCTCAGGGCCAGCGCCAGATCCGCATGCAGGCTGCGCTCATGAAATTCATCGAAAATCAGCAGACTGACACCGGGCAACTCCGGATCGGCCTGGATCATCCGGGTCAGGATCCCCTCGGTGACTATCTCCAGTCGTGTGGCCGCACTGACCCGACTCTCGCCCCGAACCCGATAACCAATCTGCTGACCAACCTCCTCACCCAACTGCTGCGCCAGATAACGGGCAATATTGCGCGCCGCCAACCGGCGCGGCTCCAGCATGATGATGCGGCCGCTGACGGTATCAGATTGCAACAGGGCCAGAGGCAAAGCAGTGGATTTACCGGCCCCGGGAGGCGCCTGCAGAATCACCGGCTGACCTGCGTCCAAAGCCGCTTGCAGGGCCGGCAAAACGGCCAGTGCAGGTAAGGAAGAGGACTCGAGATCAGAACAAGAAGAAGACACCGAAACTCCAACAATGACGCAGTGCCCTCATGGCGGCACCGAGTTGAGATGGGCGCATTGTGCCAAAGCTGGCGGCCGTGACCAAGGGCTGGCGAAGAAAGTTCAGCGATGGAGGCTGTGAAGATCCAGGCGACCAACCGATCAAGAACGAGTCGCCCGGAAAAATCCATGTGATTTCAGGAGGTGACAGCAGGGCGTAACGAACGTCCGCGCCAGCGCAACCAGGCCGTATCCAGCAGCCAGACCAGTAACAAAGTGCCGCCCAGTAACGGAAAGAGCATCCCCAGTACGGCACTGATCACCAAGGCGCCTCGCCACAGTGGTAGCGAGTGAGGCAAAGGAGGGGCGCCAAAGCGCCGGGCCGGACGGCGTTGCCACCACAGCCAAAAACCACTCAGAGATAACAGCAGGATCAGCAGACATAACACCAGCATCACCAACTGGTGGAGTGGGCCGTACATCTTGCCCATATGCAGCATGACGCCGGTTTCCACCGCCTTGGCCACAGCGGAGTAATCCTGCCAGCGCACATCCGCCAGCACAGCTCCGCTGTATTGATCAATATGCAGAGTCGCATCATGACGCGGATCGTCGGCAAACAGGGATACAGTGTAAACGCCACGCTCGCCTTGAGGCAGCGAGATACTGTAGCCAGGAGTCACACCCCGAGACTGGGCGAGTTCAACAATCTGCTGCAAAGCTATCTGGCCATGATGGCCTGTCGTCGGGTTGGTGGTATGGGTGTGATGAGCACCCGATTCCGGCAAAGGTGTATTTTCCAGAGCCCAGGGCACAGTCTGCTGATGGGGCTGGTTTAATTGCCGGGCCAGCGGTGCCGACTCGGGGACCTGATTCCACATGCTGGCCGGGAAGCGATTCCAGACATCGGCAAACTGACCGCCCCAAAAACCGGTCCAGGTCATGCCGCTCAGCAGGAAAAACAGTAATCCTGTGGCCGCCCAGAAGCCGGTTGCGGCATGCAGATCGCGCCAGCCCCGTCGCTGCTTCAGACTGCGGCGGGGAACCATGACGCCATTCACTCCTGCCCCGGCGCGAGGCCACCACAGATAGAGGCCGCTCACCAGCAAGAGCAGCCCCCAACCGGCCACGACCTCCAGGATCCAGTCGCCAACCTTGCCCATCAGTAATTCCGCGTGCAGTCCACGCGCCACACCCTGCAGGGTCGATGCCGTTTCCTGCTCCCCCAGCCAACGTCCGGTATAGGGATCCACAAATTGTGACCGCTCCACACCCTGATCATCCAGAACGATCTCGACACTGCGATCGTCAGCGACGGAAGGTAAATACCGGCTCACACTGGCGTCGGGGTAATGAGCCCGGGCAACAGCCAGCAATTGATCAGCCGGTAAATGGTGATGAGCGGGAGCCACGATCAGCAGCTCCGGGTAGAGCAGGCGATCCAGTTGTGGTTTGTACAAATAGATAATGCCGGTCACCGCGAGCAGGCATAAAAACGGGGCGACAAACAGACCCGCATAAAAATGCCAGCGCCAGGCACGCAGATAGAAATGGGTCGGTTGGCTGGCATCAGCAGTCATATGGGCTCCATGCACTCTGTTCGTTGGGAGCAATGTCGCCCCGGAGGGGGCGCATGATAATAACCCCAAAAAAACCACACAATGGAAACGTTTTATTAACAAGCCAGATCTGTGAACTAACACGGGCGGATTTCGGCATGGAAAATCGCCACCACGCGCCAGATAGAAACCTAAAACCCAGATAAAAAGCAGGGATTTGTTAACTAGGGCAAACAAGCTGCCCCACCGCTGCGGCATGATGAAAACGGTTTACGGCTGGAGTCATAAGCAACCCGAACGCCATCGGCAACCGCGCTGCACTGCCTCCTTACCTCATGTCTAGTTTATCGATGGGAGTCCCTATGTCTGTCATGCGTTTTTCCATTCCTCGCGACATCATCTACGGCGATAACGCTCTGGAGCACCTGAGCCAACTCAAAGGCCACAAGGCGGTATTGGTCACCGGCGGCAGTTCGATGCAACGCTTTGGTTTTCTGGATCGAGCCGAGGCGTTGCTGCACCAGGCCGGCATGAGCACCCTGCTGATTGATGGTGTCGAACCCAATCCTTCCGTCGAAACCGTACTGCGCGGCGCCAAGGCGATGCAGGAGTTTGAACCGGACTGGATTGTCGCTATCGGCGGCGGCTCGGCACTGGATGCCGCCAAGGTGATGTGGTGTTTCTATGAACACCCTCACCTGCAATTTGCCGATATCATCACCCCGGGCTCCATGCCGCCGCTGCGCAACAAGGCCCGTTTCATCGCCATTCCATCCACCAGCGGTACCGCCTCGGAAATCACCGCCTTCTCGGTGATTACCGACACCGCCAACCATATCAAGTACCCGATTGTCGCCGCCGATATGGTGCCGGATATCGCCATCCTGGATCCGGCCATCCCGGCCAAGATGCCGCCCCATATCACCGCCAACACCGGTATGGATGTATTGGCCCATGCTATCGAAGCCGTCGCCTCCACCGCAGCCACCTCGTTTACCGATCCCTATGCCATCGAAGCGATCAGCCTGGTGCTGAATAATCTGGAAACCGCGTTCCATGAACCGGATAACCAGACGGCACGCTTCAACATGCACAATGCCTCGGCGCTGGCCGGTATGGCCTTCACCAATGCCTCACTCGGTCTGGTCCACTCGCTGGCCCACAAGATCGGTGGCGAATTCGGGGTCACTCACGGCTTGGCCAATGCCATCCTCATGCCTTATATCATCCGCTTCAACCGTCAGTTCAGTGACAAGTACGCACGGGTCGAGAAGTTGATGGGCATTGCCGATCTACCGGCCGCCATCGAAGCCCTGAACCAGAAGCTGAACATTCCCTGCTGCTTCCAGCAGTGTGATGAAGTGGACTTTGACGAGAGCAAGTTCCGCGATGTTCTGGAGCGGATGAGCCAGAATGCGCACGCCGATCCCTGTACCTGGACCAATCCGGGCAAGCCGACCGTCAGCGATGTCAAGGCGCTGTATGAAGCAGCCTTTTATGGCGATGCTTGTTGCGAAGCCTGAAACCAGTTCGCGAATAAACCATAAAGATATCGGGGGCGCTGCGGCGCCCTCTGCTTTGGCTATCCACGATGACAACCAACCCGGGCGACTGGCAAACTAAGTGTATGTCTCGCCGCCGCATCGAGCCCCCCATGTCACAGACATCAATAACGCCACGGACATCAGTAACATCACAAACATCAACGACACAGCAAACATCAACGACGCCAATAAAACTCCGACGCCTGTTTTTCGGACTGGATGCCCACTCCCAAAGCCAGGCGCTGCAGAGGTTGCAACAGCTGTTGGCCTTATCTGCCTCTCCGGTGGTGGCCGACAATCTGCATCTGACGGTGCTGTTTTTAGGCGCAGTCGATGAGGAGCGGCTGCCCCGGCTCTGTCAGCTCGGGTATCAGGTGGCATCGCAACAGGCTGGATTCAGGGTGGTGCTTGATCAGTTGGGGTTGTTTCCCCAGGCCAAAGTGGCCTGGGTCGGGCCGAGCCAAGCGCCGCGCCAACTGCTGGAACTGGAGCAAGCACTACGGGCCGGGGTCTTGGCGCTGGGGTTGCCATTGGATGAGCGTCCCTATCGCCCCCATCTGACCCTCTATCGCAAGGCCCGCCCCCAGCCATCCTCGGCGGGGCCCTGCAGCCCAATCACGCTGCCGGTCAGCGGGTTTCACCTCTATGAATCCTGCTCCACACCCGACGGAGTGCAGTACCAAAAGCTCGCCAGCTGGCAATTTACGCGCACGGGTTCAGCTGCAACGACGGGCTAATCAGCAGCATCCGGGTCAGAGGTGGACGGGTAGCGGCCGAACCAGATGAATGGCCTGTGGCGAGATGTCCGCGCCATAGGCCAGGAGCTCCACCCCGGCCTGATGCGCTTCGGCCAGCAAGGCACTGTACGACGGATCGATATGGGTGGCAGGACGCACTTCGCGGATCCCGGTATGTTGGACACAGAACAGGATCACCGCCCGCACACCCGCCTCCTTCATGCGGATCAATTCGCGCAGATGTTTGCTGGCACGAGCACTGGGAGCATCCGGGAAGAAGCCCACTCCGGCGGCGGCCAGCTCGGGATGAGCATCCCATCCCAGCAGAGTCACGCTCTTGACTTCGATGTAGCAGTCGGCCGCAGTCCCCTGCTCCAGCAACAGATCGATACGGCTGTTTTCCTCACCATAGCGCACCTCCTGTCGAAGTACGCCATAGCCTTGCAACTCGCGGATGACGCCGGATTGAATGGCCGCCGCCGCCAGGGCATTTGCCCGCGCCGTATTGACGCCGATGAAGTGACCGGCATCTGATTCACTCAACTCCCAGCTCCGGCTGTATTTGCGCTTCGGATTATCCGACACCGAAAACCAGACGCCCCAGCCTGGCTCGGCGCAACCGGTCATGCGCCCGGTGTTGGGGCAATGCAGGGTCACCTGCTGACCATCCGCCAACCGTACATCAGCCAGAAAACGCTGGTAACGCCGGAGCAGGCATGCCCTTTGCAGTAGTGGTGATGCCGGAGAGCGTTCATCGGCAACCTGCCGGGCCTGAACCGGGGATTTTATGTGATCGGTCTCATCGAACATGATGGTTGTCTGCTATAACCAAAAAAGCAGCCCCCATCATAGCGCAGCTCCAGGCGCTGACCTATGCGCAGTGCCTCGACTGATCGTTGAAAAAACCAGCAAACAGAGGGTATTCATGCTGGTCCCGTGGCCTGGAGTGGCTTTTTCTGTACATTTGTCGCGATGACACCTTGAAAGTGGCAAAAACGACACAATATAACGGTACCAAATCGTGGTACTCCGCGAGTTGTTTGACAGCGTGAGGCGGCAGAAGAATAAAAGCAGGTCTGGCTAACAAAAATAGTCAACGTATTTGCTAGGGCTAAAACCTTCTGATATAGATACCGGCCTCAAGATTATCAGTAGCCAGCACACCGTGACGTGCTGTGTTGTGCGAATTAGGAGATCAACATGCCAATGGGCGATACCAACAAATCTCTGGGTCCTCTGGCCATCGCCGGTGTGGAACCTTACCAGGCCAAACCTGGTGAGGAATACATGAATGAGGTGCAGAAGACCCACTTCCGCAAGATCCTCGAAGCCTGGCGTAACCAGTTGCGTGAAGAAGTAGACCGTACCGTCGATCATATGAAAGATGAAGCGGCCAATTTCCCGGATCCGGTTGACCGTGCGGCTCAAGAAGAAGAGTTTGCACTGGAGCTGCGGGCGCGTGACCGCGAACGCAAGCTGATCAAGAAAATTGAAAAGACCCTGGTCAAGCTCGAAGACGATGATTTCGGTTACTGCGAACATTGCGGTATCGAGATCGGCATCCGCCGCCTAGAAGCGCGTCCTACCGCCGAGCTGTGCGTGGACTGCAAGACGCTGGCCGAGATCAAGGAAAAGCAAATGGCGGGTTAATTCCCTCCTGCGCATTACCCAGAGGGAGCCAATGGCTCCCTCTTGTTTTAGCGTGGTTCCACCACCGCCTCCTTCATCTCACGCCCTGGACCATCTCCGGTCCCGATGATCAACGCAAATCTGTTTGCCGCCACTGGCTGGGCTATGTCAGACTCTGCCCCGTTATCACGCCGTCAACCTGAATCGTAACTATCCATGTCTGCTTCTTCCTATCTGGGACGCTTTGCGCCATCGCCCTCCGGCCCCCTGCATTTTGGCTCGCTGGTCGCGGCGGTAGGCAGTTACCTGCAGGCGCGGGCGTTGGGTGGACGCTGGCTGGTTCGCATCGAAGATCTGGATCCGCCCCGGGAAGTTCCAGGGGCCGCCGACGATATTCTGCGCACGCTGGAACGTTACGGGTTGCTCTGGGATGGGGAAGTGATGTACCAAAGCCAGCGCCATGATCGCTATCAGGCGGTACTCGAATCATTCGCTCGTCGCGGTCTGACCTATCACTGCCAATGTAGTCGGGCACGCATTCAGGCCAGTGGTGGTTTTTATGACGGTCATTGCCGGGATCTCGGCTTGCCCGCCAGGGGCTCTGCCATCCGCCTGCGATTGATGGCTCCGGTCTACCATTTCGAGGATGGGGTCCGCGGCCATATCGAGGTGCCTGGTGCGCTGGCCACCGAGGATTTTATCCTCAAGCGGCGAGATGGCTTGTTCGCCTACAACCTGGCCGTAGTGATCGATGACGCCGATAGCGGTATCACCCAGGTCGTTCGCGGTGCGGATCTGATCGAACCAACCGTCCGCCAGATAGCACTATACAGCCTCCTGGGCGCACCGGTCCCGGAATGGCTACACCTGCCGCTGGCATTGCAAGAAAACGGATTGAAATTATCCAAACAGAACCATGCCCCTGCCCTGGGCTGCGAGCAGATCAGCCAGACCCTGTGGCAGGCTCTGCACTTTCTCGGTCAGCAGCCACCGGCCGAGTTGGCAGGAGACACGAAAGAAGCGCTGTTGGAGTGGGCCGTTCGGCACTGGCAACAGCATAAAATTCCAACCCAATCGCAGATCCTGAGTCTTTCACGCCAGGGATAGCGATCGGTTTCTCATTTTTGCATGCTGCGCTATCATAGCGCCGCTGCAACAAGCGGGTGATATCCCGGAGGTGTACTATTTTTTCCCAGATTGCGAATTTCTGCCGTAAGGTACTCGGTAAGGATGAAGAGGACCAACCCATGGCAGACGAACGCCGCATACTGACGCGAGACCAGCACTCCATTTCTCGACGCCAGATCAGTGATAATGCCCTGAAGGTACTCTATCGCCTGAACAAGTCAGGCTATGACGCCTACCTGGTCGGGGGCGGTGTCCGTGACCTGCTGCTGGGAAAACACCCCAAGGATTTCGATATCGTCACCGATGCCACCCCGGAGCAGATCAAGCGTCTGTTCTCCAACTGCCGTCTGGTCGGTCGTCGTTTCCGCCTCGCCCATGTGGTGTTTGGGCGTGATGTCATCGAAGTTGCAACCTTCCGCGGTCACCATCACAAGGTGAACACCAGCAAGCATATTTCCAGCCGTTCGGATGAAGGTATGCTGCTGCGGGATAATGTCTACGGCACTATCGAAGAAGATGCTGAACGCCGCGACTTCACGGTGAACGCCCTGTACTACAGCATCAAGGATTTCAGCCTGCATGACTTCCACGGCGGCCTGGACGATCTGGATGCCGGAACGCTGGAACTGATTGGTGACCCGGAAACCCGCTATCGCGAAGATCCGGTTCGCATGCTGCGCGCTATCCGTTTCGCCGCCAAGCTGGATCTGACCATCAGCGAGCGCTCGGCTGCTCCCATTCGCGAATTGGCTCCCCTGCTGCAGGATATTCCGCCCGCCCGGCTGTTTGAGGAAACCCTCAAGCTGTTCCAGGCCGGTCATGCGCTCAAGACCTACCACCTACTGCGTGAGTATGGTCTGTTTGCCCCTCTGTTCCCGCAGGTCGCCACCCTGTTGACCAAAGAAAACAACAGTCCATTCGAACGATTCCTGGAACAGGCTCTGACCAACACCGATGATCGGGTTGCCGCCGACCTGCCGGTCACGCCAGCGTTCTTCTATGCCGCTCTGCTCTGGGGGGTGGTGGAAAAACGCAGCCGTGACTTTGCCAATGAGAGCACCTTGCCGCCGCAAGATACCCTGTTGTTGGCGATGAATGAAGCCATTGACCAGCAGATCAAGACCATCGCCATTCCCCGTCGCTTTACCTCCGACGTACGCGAGATCTGGCTGCTGCAGGATCGCCTGCCCCGCCGCTCCGGCAAGCGGGCCGAGCGTCTGTTCGCACACCCTCGTTTCCGCGCCGCATTCGACTTCCTCGAGCTACGCAGCCGAATCGATGGCCGACTCAAAGAGCTGGTGCAATGGTGGGCCGAATATCAACAGGCCAATGCCGGCCAACGCGGCGAGTTGGCCAGCCACACCCCCGCAGTTGCCTATGGCTCGCCGACTGATGAAGAGCCTTCGGAACGTGCCAAGCCCCGCCGCCGCCGTCGTCGCTCACCCCGACGTCCGAAAGAAGGCGCGGCATGAGCCAGGTTTTTATTGCGCTCGGGGCTAACCTGGGCGCTCCGCTGACACAAATTCACCAGGCCGTGGCTGCCCTGCAGCAGCTGCCCCGGACGCGTTTCATCGCCTGCTCTCCCCTGTACGCTTCTCGTCCCATGGGGCCCAGCGACCAGCCAGATTACATCAACGGCGTAGCATGGCTCGATACAGAGCTAACGCCTCATCAACTGCTGGACGCAACTCAGCACATAGAGCTGGACCTGGGACGGGTGCGTAAAGCCGAACGTTGGGGACCCCGTACTCTGGATTTGGATTTGCTGCTGTTCGGCCAGGAACAGCTCCAGGATGATCGCCTGACCATTCCCCATTACGGCATGAAAGATCGTGCCTTTGTCCTCGTTCCCCTGTTCGATTTGGTCCCGGATCTGCAACTGCCATGCGGCAGTGCGCTTCGGGATTGGGTTGCAACCTGTGACCGCAGCGGCCTGTTTCCGCTCGCGGACAGCCCGTAATACAAGGAGTCTCCATGAGCAAAACGACCGTCAGCCACCTGCAAAAAATGAAGCAGGAAGGTACCAAGTTTGCGACCATCACCGCCTACGATGCGACCTTCGCCCGTCTGTTTGATGAGGCCGGGATCCCGGTCATCCTGATTGGTGACTCCCTTGGCATGGTCATGCAAGGTCATAGCGATACCCTGCCCGTCACCATCGACGAGATGGCCTACCATACCCGCTGTGTGCGTCGCGGCACCCAGAATGCTCTGGTGATCGCCGATATGTCGTTCATGAGCTATAGCGATCCGGCAACCGCCTGTCGCAATGCCGCCACCTTAATGGCTGCCGGTGCCAGCATGGTCAAGATCGAGGGAGGCGAGTGGTTATGCGAGACAGTGAAACAACTGCAGCGTAATGGGGTTCCCGTTTGTGGCCATTTAGGTCTTACTCCGCAATCCGTACATGTCTTTGGCGGCTTCCGTGTCCAAGGCCGCGACATGGAACAAGCCGAAGAGATTTACCGCAGTGCTCTGGCTCTGCAGGCTGCCGGGATCCAGTTACTGGTACTTGAATGTGTACCTTCGGCCCTAGCCGAGCGCATCACCAAAGCCCTGCGCATTCCGGTGATTGGCATCGGTGCAGGCAATAGCACCGATGGCCAGATCCTGGTGATGCACGATGCGTTTGGGGTCACGTCCGGTTATACCCCTAAATTCACCAAGAATTTCCTGGCCGAAAGCGGCGATATCCGCGCTGCGGTACGTCTGTATCAGCAGCAAGTTGCCAATGGCAGCTTCCCGGGCCCAGAACAAACTTTTAACTAACAGCCTTTTCGTTTGACGGCGACGCTCTGGAAAGCCCGAACTCGCGGGCCCGTCGCCGCTCACAAGGAGCAATACATGCAAGTGGTTAATGACACCCAGACACTGCGTGCCACGATTCGGACCTATCGCCAGGCGGGTGAAACCGTGGCCTTTGTCCCGACCATGGGCAACCTGCATCAGGGACATCTGACTCTGGTCCATGAGGCCCGGCAACGGGCGCAGCGCGTAGTGGTCAGCATCTTCGTCAATCCGATGCAGTTTGATCGCGCTGAAGACCTCGCCAACTACCCGCGCACTCTGGACCAAGATTGCGCACTGCTGGCCGAAGCCGGCGTGGATCTGGTGTTCACACCCACGCCGGAGATCATGTATCCGCAAGGCCTGGGGGCCCAGACCTTCGTCGAAGTCCCGGGGATATCCACCCTGCTCGAAGGCGCCCTGCGCCCGGGTCACTTCCGTGGTGTGGCGACAGTGGTGTGCAAACTGTTTAATCTGGTTCAGCCGGATGTTGCCTGTTTCGGGCAGAAGGATTTTCAGCAGTTAGCCCTGATCCGCAAAATGGTGACCGATCTGGCACTGCCTATCGACATCATCGGCGTCGCAACGGTTCGCGCTGACGATGGCCTGGCGCTCTCCTCGCGCAATGGCTACCTGACTACCAGCGAGCGGGCTCTGGCCCCGCAACTGGCGCGCACCATGAATTGGCTGGGCACGCAAATAGCTCAAGGCGAGCGCGACTTCGATGCCCTGGTCCAGCAAGCCAGCGAACAACTGGACGACGCCGGATTCCGTACCGATGCCATCGATATTGTCGATGCCCAGACACTATTGCCCGTGAGCTCGCACAGCCAGGCTCTGGTGATCCTGATGGCCGCCTTCCTCGGCAAAGCCCGGCTCATCGACAATCTGGTGGTGAATTTGCACCCACAGGGCAGATAGTTTATATTCCGCCCGCTGGGGTTCCGGTGGTGGTTGAAAGAGGAAATGCAATGCAACGAATTATGCTCAGAGGCAAGCTGCATCAGGCTCGCGTGACTCACGCAGTACTGAATTATGAAGGATCCTGCGGTATCGACCTGGATCTGCTGGATGCGGCTGGCATCATCGAAAATGAGCAAATCGACATCTATAACGTCGAGACCGGTGACCGTTTTCACACCTATGCCATTGCGGGTGAACGGGGCTCGCGCATGATCTCTCTGAATGGCGCGGCGGCGCGCAAGGCAGCGGTTGGTGACCGAGTCATCATCTGTGCCTATGGGATGTTCGATGAGAGCGAAATCGCCGCCCATAAGCCGCGTCTGGTCTACCTGGATGCCCAGAATAATATTGCCCGCACCGGCAAGGATATTCCGGTCCAGCTGACCTGAGCCAAGTCCAGCGCCAGTTCTGGATGCGGAGGCGGCCTGTGCCGCCTCTTCGTTTTTATCCGGTGACTAGCACGTGCGGTGATTATCCGCGTGTCGACATTGAGTGCCAGCCCTCAGCTGGCTAGAATGTCGCATCCTGCAACCGGAGCAATTCTCCCGCGATCTGCCATTGCATTGTGCCCATTTGATAGAGCAAGCGTCATGAGTAGCGACATTCGACTAATTGTCGGTCTGGGAAATCCAGGCCAGGAATATGCCTACACCCGCCACAATGCGGGCGCCTGGTATGTGGCTGAACTGGCGGCTCGCCACAATGGCTCGCTGCGCGAGGATCCGAAATATTATGGTCTGACCGCCCGGATCACCCTGGCCGGTCAAGAAGTGCGCCTGCTGATCCCGACCACCTTTATGAACCTGAGTGGCAAGTCGGTGAGTGCCCTGGCCAAGTTTTTCCAGATCCCGGTGGAAAGTATCCTGGTCGCCCATGATGAGCTGGATTTACCACCAGGAGTCGCCCGCTTCAAACAAGGGGGGGGGCATGGTGGTCATAATGGCCTCAAGGACATCATCAGTAAGATGGGCAACAGCAAGGAATTCCATCGTCTGCGGTTAGGTATCGGCCATCCGGGCGATAAAAATCAGGTCGCCGGATTCGTGCTAACCAAGGCTCCACAGAAGGAGCAAGAACTTATCGATGCCGCGCTGGACGAAGCCCTGCGCTGCACCGACATCCTGTTTCAACAAGATATGACCCGCGCCATGAACCGTTTGCACACGTTCAAGGCCGGCTCCTAACCCCTTAGAAGGAGACCTCCATGGGTTTCAAATGCGGTATCGTCGGTTTGCCCAACGTCGGCAAGTCCACCCTGTTCAATGCCCTGACCAAGGCAGGCATCGAAGCGGCCAACTTCCCGTTCTGCACCATAGAGCCGAATACCGGTGTGGTTCCGATGCCGGATCCGCGCCTCGATGCGCTGGCCGCCATCATCAAGCCGCAGCGCGTGGTGCCCACCACCATGGAGTTTGTGGATATCGCAGGTCTGGTCAAGGGAGCCTCCACCGGTGAAGGTCTGGGCAACAAATTCCTGACCAACATTCGCGAAACCGAAGCCATCGGTCACGTCGTACGTTGCTTCGAAGATGACAACATCATCCACGTCGCTGGCAAGGTTCATCCTGCCGAAGATATCGAGACCATCAATACCGAACTGGCGTTGGCGGATCTGGATACCTGCGAACGCGCCATCCACCGCATCCAAAAGAAAGCCAAGGGTGGCGACAAGGATGCCAAGCTGGAGCTGTCGGTACTGGAGAAATGCCTGCCGGTGCTGTCTGAAGCCGGTATGCTGCGCACCCTGGAGCTGTCCGCCGAAGAGAAAGCGGCCATTCGTTATCTGAGCTTCCTGACGCTCAAGCCCACCATGTACATTGCCAACGTCAACGAAGATGGCTTCGAGAACAATCCGTTCCTGGACCAGGTCCGCGCCATTGCTGCCAAAGAAGGCTCTGTGGTGGTGCCGGTGTGCGCCGCCATCGAGTCGGATCTGGCCGAGATGGAAGATGCCGACCGTGAAGAGTTCATGGCCGAATTGGGACTGGAAGAGCCTGGCCTGAACCGGGTGATCCGCGCCGGTTACGAGTTGCTGAACCTGCAGACCTACTTCACCGCCGGGGTGAAGGAAGTGCGTGCCTGGACCATCCCGGTCGGAGCCACTGCCCCGCAGGCCGCGGGCAAGATCCACACCGATTTCGAAAAGGGCTTTATTCGTGCCCAGACCATCGCGTTTGACGACTTCATCACCTACAAGGGTGAACAAGGCGCCAAGGAAGCGGGCAAGATGCGCGCCGAAGGCAAGGATTACATCGTTAAAGATGGTGACGTGCTGAACTTCCTGTTTAACGTTTAATCCTTTTAGATTGTTATAAATTCAGTTAATTGGGTTTGAATGGTTGCGCAATATTCACTTTGGGTACCTCACTCTGTACATAATCTGAATCGCTAGCAGTAAAAAACTCAATCTAAGCCCATCCATTTATGGATGGGCTTTTTCTTGATAAATACCGCGTTCCCCCTTTATATCCCCATATAACTGTCTTAACAGAATTCAACTCAGCCCCGCGACCCTGCGCGCCCCATGGCAGCCAAACTCAGTGCACATAGGATCAGCCCAGTGGCAATGCCGAAGGTGATCCGCATACCCGTTTCGACATCCTCAGGTCGAGCGCTGGAGATATCGGACACGCCCGCACCCAGCGCAAAGACCATCCCCATCACCGAGGCGCCGGTGATCAACCCAAGATTCCGGGATAACCCCAGCAATCCGGAGCCAACACCACGCTGCTGACTACTCAGCTGGGTGATGACAGTGGTGTTGTTGGCCGCCTGAAACAGCGCGTAACCCGCCGTCAGTATCATCAGCGGCAAGATATAACCAGCAACCCCCAGCGCGCTAGGCAGCAGGGAGAGAAGTCCGGAACCAGCCGCCATGGCGCTCAACCCAACCCACGTCATCCGATAAGCGCCCAGACGGTCGACTAAGTATCCCGCCGGCGCACCGATCAGGGCGGCCACGATCGGACCCGATGCCATAGTCAATCCAATCTGGGCAACATCCAATGCCAAGGCTCCAGTCAGATAAAAGGGGCCGACCACCAAGGTGGCCATAACGACCGTGGTCACCAGGCTGCTCATCGCAAAACCGGTCGTCAATACCGGGTCGCGGAACATCGACAACATGATCAGGGGCGCGACGGAGCGGGTCTGGGAGCGGATAAATAGCAGCAGCCCAAGACCCGCTACCAGCAACAACGCGGCATTGCGTTCACCGAAGTGGCCAGATCTCAGGGTCATCGCTAACGCGTAGGCGGCCAACGTCAGGGTTAATAACAAGGTACCCAGGATGTCGAAACGCGGTTTTATCCCTGCTGCTGACTGACGATCCGCAGGCAGAAAACGAAAGGCCAGCAGCCAAGCCAGGACTCCCAGAGGGGCATTGACCAGGAAGATCAGCGGCCAACCACCGAGTTCAATCAAGGCACCTCCGAGCGAAGGCCCCAAGGCCGTACCAATCGCAGAGACTGTGCCGATGATCCCCATGGCGCTACCGGTTTTTTCTTGCGGAATACTCTCTCCCGCCAGAGCCATGACCAGCGACATCATCAATGCCGCCCCCAAGCCCTGTACCACCCGCGCGGCAATCAAGAGTCCGAGCGAAGGTGCCAACGCGCACAGTACAGAGGCGGCAGAAAATAGGGCAATACCGGTCAATAGCATGCGACGGCGACCGAAGAGGTCGCCCAATCGGCCCGCACTGACAATCAAGGTAGTAATGGCCAGCAGGTAGGCAAGAACGACCCACTGAACCTGCGAGAACGATGCCCCGAAGGTCTGGGCCAAGGTAGGCAATCCTACGTTAGCAATACTGGTCCCCAGCGAAGAGAGCAGCGCGGCCAGGGAAAGACTGACCAGCACCCAGATCGCGGCCCTGTCCAGCTGAGCACTCGCGGCAACGCCGGGGACTGTCTCTTGAACACCAGGACCCCGAGCGGTCCCGGTCATAGGTTGATCATTATGGCTTGTCATCTCGAAACTCCTATCAGCAACGGTTGCCAGGAGCATAGGCCGACACCTAATCTTGCAGAAGACGCATCATTTGCATTGAATAGCTGCATATAACGCCAGACATCAAATCCATGCCGCTTGCTGCCAGAACCACAGATAGGGCCACCCATGACCACTCCCGATTTGAATTTGTTGATCACGCTGAATGTCTTGCTGGACGAGTGCAACGTCGCTCGTGCCGCCAAGCGACTTAATTTGAGTCCATCCGCCATGAGCCGGGCGCTCGCCCGCTTGCGCGAAACCATGGCGGATCCGCTGCTGGTACGCGCAGGACGCGGACTAGTCCCCACGCCGAGGGCACTTGAGATCAGGGAGGAGGTTGCCAGGTTGGCCCAAGGCGTTACCGCCGTCCTGAGACCAGCCAAACCCGCTGACATGAAGCATGTGGAGCGCACCTTTACCCTGCGCACCAGTGACGGCTTTATCGAAAATTTCGGACCGGAACTGGTGGAACAACTCGCCCGAGAGGCCCCCGGTATTCGCCTGCGCTTGCTGCAGAAAACAACCAAAGATAGCCAAGCTCTACGTCATGGAACTGTCGATCTGGAAACCGGAGTGGTCGGGAGTGAAACGGGCCCGGAAGTACGGACGCGGGTGCTGTTTCATGATCGTTTCATCGGTGTCGTACGCCAAGGACATCCCTTGAGTCAGGGCATCATCACCGCAGACCGTTACGCCGCCTTCCGACACGTACGGGTATCTCGCCGCGGTGTTGGTAAGGGGCAAATCGATGAGGAGCTTCAATCCTTGGGATTAGAGAGAAACATAGTGATAACAGTGGATGGCTTTGCCGCCGCGCTAGCTCTGAGCCGAGCCACCGATTTGGTCTCTGCGGTTCCAGAGCGTCATACTGAAAACTTAAGAAACGGCTTGTTCAGTTTTGAGCTCCCCTTCCCAGCACCAGAGGTTAACGTATCGATGCTCTGGCATCCACGGATGGATGGGGATGAGGTACATCGCTGGTTACGTGAGCAAATTCTGAGCCTCTGTCGATGCAAGGACCGCCCATCGGCTGAAGCATCAGAGATGACTCGCCCTACAGGTTAAGAGTGAGACCGCGCCCACGCCACATCTCACCATGCTGGCGGATGCGGCCTTCAAGGCTTCGGCCGCTGACAACACATGGCAAATGTGATGCAGATTCAGCCGCTTGCCGCTGATTGATTACTCATCCGGACGGTGAGCGGCCATTTCTTCGCCAAGCAGACAAAGGCAGGGGAAAAAGGGGTTGACGCCTCAGGGTCAGATCCGCATAATTCGCCCGCACAGTTGAACAGGGTACTGTTGAACGGTGAAGAGTGTTGGCTATGTAGCTCAGTTGGTTAGAGCATCGCACTCATAATGCGGGGGTCACAGGTTCGAATCCCGTCATAGCCACCATCATTGGGGTGTCGCCAAGCGGTAAGGCAGCGGGTTTTGATCTCGCCATACCTAGGTTCGAATCCTAGCACCCCAGCCATCTTCTACATCGTCTTGATCGTTGACTGATGGTTCGCTGGTCACCAGCATTTCTTCATATTGTGCAGCAGAATTCTTGATTGGGGTGTCGCCAAGCGGTAAGGCAGCGGGTTTTGATCTCGCCATACCTAGGTTCGAATCCTAGCACCCCAGCCATCTTCTACTTTTCGATTTAGAAGTTGGTCGTTCAAGGTAGATTCTGTTCCCGGATGGGGTGTCGCCAAGCGGTAAGGCAGCGGGTTTTGATCTCGCCATACCTAGGTTCGAATCCTAGCACCCCAGCCATATTGTTATGTACTACCATGTTTTCCTGCAGTATCAGTTAGTAAACGCTTCAAAATGGCTATGTAGCTCAGTTGGTTAGAGCATCGCACTCATAATGCGGGGGTCACAGGTTCGAATCCCGTCATAGCCACCATCCACTGGGGTGTCGCCAAGCGGTAAGGCAGCGGGTTTTGATCTCGCCATACCTAGGTTCGAATCCTAGCACCCCAGCCATATTTTTAGATAAATGACTGAGAAGTTGGTTTTGATCTCGGCAATATGCCTAGGTTCAAATCACAGAACACCAGTCATACAGCTCCACATGTAAAAAATCAAAATGGCTATGTAGCTCAGTTGGTTAGAGCATCGCACTCATAATGCGGGGGTCACAGGTTCGAATCCCGTCATAGCCACCATTCTCCCCTCTTATTTTCATCTCTCCGCGTGTATTTGTTTTCCCCCTGTTCGTCACTCCAATATCGGCAAAGCCAGATAACGGGATCAATTTGCGCGTTGTTTCAGCATGAGCCTTATCCTTGCTCATGCTAAAAAATGCTGCACTTACGCCAGCCCTAGCGCATAGCGCAGCGCCAGGCGCTTGAGTGGACCGCCATGTTCAGCCAGCAGCAACCCCATATTACGCAGCAGGCGCAAAGGGGGCAGATCATTACTGAATGTCAGGTAAAAACCGTCCATCGCCGTTTGCATCAGCAGATTGTCGCGGCAACGCTGACGCTCATAACCCCGTAACAGCGCGGGTTCATCCCAGGCATTACCGGCTTGTCGGCTGTTGACCAGCAATTCGCACAGGGTGATAACGTCCTTGAAACCCAGGTTCACGCCCTGCCCTGCCAGCGGATGTATGGTGTGAGCCGCATCGCCCAGTAGCACCACCCGACCATTGACGTAGCGTTGGGCATGACGGCGGGTCAGCCCAAAACTCCCGGCGGCGGTCACTGAAAACTCCGGCAAACGCTCGGGAAACTCGCGCCGCACATGCTCGGCGAGCTGGGGTAATGGCAGAGCCTGCAGCTCCCGCACCCGCTCCGGGGTGTCATACCACACGAGTGAGCCATGACTTCCAGCCAACGGCAAAAAGGCCCGGGGGCCGCGCGGAGTAAATTGTTGCCAGGTAATATCCTGCTGCTCACCGGCAATATCCACATTGATGAGCAAGCAGGCTTGGCGATAATCCCAGCTGGTGACGCCTATCTGCGCCAACTCCCGGGTCCGCGACTGAGCGCCATCCACGCCCAGCAGCAGGCGGCTACTGATCTGGCGACCATCGCTCAGGGTGCACCGGATCTCCTCCGCACCTTGCTCCAGGGCCGAGAGTTGGGTTCCGACCAGGATCGTAACATTCGATAAACCCTGCAACTGCTGCCATAAGGCCAGTTGCAACACCCGGTTTTCCACTATGTAACCCAGCTCGGAAACCCCTAACTGTTCGGCGGCAAACCGCGTCGCCATCCCCTCCGACTCCCAGGTTTCCAGTCGCCGATAGGGGCAGGCACGCATCGCCAACACCGCTTCCCAGGCGCCACAAGCTTGTAGCAAGCGGATAGAGGCTGGACTGATCGCCGAAACCCGCAGATCCATGGGCTGCTCCGGAGCGAACAGCTGCGGTGCTTGTGCCTCGACCAGCGCCACACTGAACCCGGCTTGCGCCAGGCGACAGGCCGCCGCAGCGCCCACCATACCGCCACCAATCAGGGTCACATCGGCATTCAAGCGCGCGGGAATAGGGGTAACCTGAGATTCCATCAATCAGCTCCAGCGCCTGCCATCCGGCAGTAGCGCAACAACGAGGTTATGGGTAAGAGGCCATTGTATCCCAGCTCACGATGCGGGTAATGAAGCACACAGAAAAATGCACGCAACATGGAGCAATACCCTTACAAAATGCGGGTTGGATAGAAACTAGTCTCCACCGAAGTAAGGGGGTAGAATACGCGGTCCTTCGGGTAGCGAATGGCTGAGTCCCTTCCTGCCTCCACTGAATATTTGGTTAAGCGCGCAAAGAATCTCCATGAGCAAAAAACTGCATATCAAAACCTGGGGCTGCCAGATGAACGAGTACGACTCGTCCAAGATGGCCGACTTGTTAGGAGCCTCTCAAGGCTACGAAGCAACTGAACTGGCTGATGAAGCGGACGTTCTGGTGCTCAACACCTGCTCTATCCGGGAAAAAGCCCAGGAGAAGTTGTTCCATCAACTGGGGCGTTGGAAGGAGTTGAAAAAGCTCAATCCCAATCTGGTGATTGCGGTTGGTGGCTGTGTCGCTTCACAAGAAGGGGATGCGATCCGCACCCGCGCACCGCAAGTCGATATCGTCTTCGGCCCGCAGACCCTGCACCGCCTGCCCGAGATGATCAAACAGGTCCAGACTGGTCACGGTGCCCAGGTCGATGTCTCCTTCCCGGAAATCGAGAAGTTTGACTCCCTGCCCGAACCGCGCGCGGATGGCCCGACGGCTTATGTCTCCATCATGGAAGGCTGTTCCAAGTACTGCACCTACTGCGTTGTGCCCTATACCCGGGGTGAAGAGGTGAGTCGCCCGCTGGATGATGTACTGTTCGAGATCGCCCAACTGGCCGAGCAAGGAGTGCGGGAAGTCAATCTGCTGGGGCAAAACGTCAACGCCTATCGCGGACCGACCCACGACGGTGAACTCTGTACCTTTGCCCAGTTGCTGCGCCTGGTCGCCGCCATCGATGGCATCGACCGCATTCGCTATACCACCAGCCACCCGATCGAATTTACCGATGACATCATCGAGGTCTACAAAGACACCCCCGAGCTGGTCAGCTTCCTGCACCTGCCAGTCCAGAGCGGTTCGGACCGTATCCTGACGATGATGAAACGGCCGCACACGGCGCTGGAGTACAAATCCAAGATCCGCAAACTGCGTGCCGCCCGTCCGGATATCACCATCAGCTCCGACTTTATCGTCGGTTTCCCCGGTGAAACCGATGACGACTTCGCCCGGACCATGAAGCTCATCGAAGATATCAAGTTCGATATGAGCTTCAGCTTCATCTTCAGTCCGCGCCCGGGTACACCCGCCGCCGACATGCCGGATGACACCCCGATGGAGGTGAAGAAGGAGCGCCTGTATCACCTGCAACAGGTGATCAACAACCAGGCCATGCAGTACAGCCGCGAGATGTTCGGTACCACCCAGCGCATTCTGGTGGAAGGGCCATCCAAGAACGATCTGATGGAATTGCGCGGCCGCACCGAGAACAGCCGGGTGGTCAATTTCGAAGGCGACGCCCGCCTGATTGGCCAGTTTGTCGATGTAGAGATCACCGAAGTGTTCCCCCATTCCTTGCGTGGCAAGCTGGTGCGTACCGAAGCGGATATGGATTTACGCCACAGCATCCGCCCCAGCGAAATCCTCGCCCGCCGCCCGGATGGCGTAGCCGATGAGTTGGGTGTTGCCACCTTCCGCCCCTGATCCTGGCGGGGGCTTCTGGCCCCCGTTTTTCTAATTGCCCGAGAGGATACCTTGAGCCGTCATATCACCACCCTGGATTTGCACCTGGAACCCGCAGACGCCCAACGTCTGGCCAGCCTGTGCGGGCCGTTCGATGACAACATCAAGCAGATCGAACGCCGCCTCGGCGTCGAAATCATCTATCGCAACCATCACTTTCAGGTGGTGGGTAAAGCACTGCAAGCCGAGGCCGTGATCGAACTGCTCAAGCGTCTGTATGTCGAAACCCAGCCGGTACGCGGCCAGAAACTGATCGACCTGACGCCGGATCAGGTCCATCTGGCGATCACCGAATGCCATCTGCTGGAGCAGGACGATGACGCCCATCCGGAAGCCGCCGACAGCATCCCCTATGGCAAGGAAATCAACATCAAGACCAAGCGTGGCATGGTCAAGCCGCGGACCCCGAATCAGGCCCAATACATCGCCAACGTGGTGACCCATGACATCACCTTCGGCATTGGTCCGGCCGGGACCGGTAAGACCTACCTCGCCGTTGCCGCTGCCGTCGATGCGCTGGAGCGTCAGGAAGTCCGCCGCATCCTGCTGACACGCCCCGCCGTCGAGGCCGGTGAGAAACTCGGCTTCCTGCCCGGCGATCTGTCGCAAAAAGTGGATCCTTATTTGCGTCCGCTGTATGACGCCCTGTTCGAGATGCTGGGGTTCGAGCGGGTCGAGAAACTGATCGAGCGCCAGATCATCGAGATAGCGCCGCTAGCCTATATGCGCGGCCGCACTCTGAACGATGCCTTCATCATCCTCGATGAGGGACAGAATACCTCCGTCGAGCAGATGAAGATGTTCCTGACCCGGATCGGCTTCAACTCCAAGGCCGTGGTCACCGGCGATATCACCCAGATCGACTTGCCCCGCCATCAAAAATCCGGCCTGCGTCATGCCATCGAGGTACTGAGCCAGGTCGATGGGCTTTCCTTTAACTTCTTCCAGGCCGAGGACGTGGTCCGCCACCCGGTCGTGGCGCGCATCGTTAAGGCCTATGAGTCCTTTGAAGAGCAGCAGCGACGGCTGGAAGCCGAGCGGCAAAAACCGCAAGCCAACCCGGAGTCTTCGTCATGAGCGTGATCCTCGATTTGCAGTTAGCCTGCGACAACCAGACAGGCCTGCCGGCCGAAAGCGACTTCCAGCGTTGGCTGGATGCCGCTGTATTGCCGTTTCAGGAAGAGGCGGAAGTCACCATCCGTCTGGTGGATGAAGCCGAGAGCAATCAGCTGAATCTGACCTACCGCGGCAAGGACAAACCGACCAATGTGCTCTCCTTTCCCTTCGAGTGCCCTCCCGGAGTCGAACTTCCCTTGCTCGGCGATCTCATCATCTGCCGCCAGGTGGTTGAGCAGGAAGCGCAGGAGCAGGGTAAGCCTTTATTGGCACACTGGGCTCATATGGTTGTGCACGGTAGCTTGCATTTGTTAGGGTATGACCATATTGAAGATGAAGAAGCCGAAGAGATGGAGGCCCTGGAAGTGGAATTCATGCAAACGCTCGGTTTCGACAACCCCTATCAAGATGATGAGATCTAAGGACCAATCCACACACCATGAGTGACGAACCGAGTCAGTCCCCGAGCCAGACACCCCGCAAAAATTGGCTGGATCGCCTGAGCCACCTGTTTCAGGGCGAACCCAAGGATCGCCATGAGCTGGTCGGCATGATCCAGGATGCCGAAGAGCGCGACGTCATCGACGAAGAGACCAAGGAGATGATCGAGGGTGTGCTCGAAATCGCCGAGCTGCGGGTGCGCGATATCATGATCCCGCGCTCGCAGATGGTCACCATCCGCCGTAACCAGGCGGTGGAAACCTTCCTGCCGATCATCATCGAATCGGCTCATTCGCGTTTTCCGGTGATCAATGAAGACAAGGACCATGTCGAAGGCATACTACTGGCCAAAGATCTGCTGCAGTTTGCGGTGGGTTTGACCGATGAACCCTTCAGCTTTGACAAGGTGCTGCGTCCAGCCGTAGTGGTCCCGGAAAGCAAGCGCGTCGATCGATTGCTCAAAGAGTTCCAGCAGCAGCGCTACCATATGGCTATCGTGGTCGATGAGTTCGGCGGCGTCTCCGGCCTCGTTACCATTGAGGATATTCTGGAGCTCATCGTCGGTGAGATCGAAGATGAATACGATGCCGGCGAGGACGAACAAGAGCAGATCCGCCGCGTCAGCAAGAGCGTGTTTGCCGTCCATGGCCTGACCCCCATCGAAGAGTTTAACGACTACTTCGATACCACCTTCAGTGATGACGAAGTCGATACCGTGGGCGGTCTGGTGATGCATGCCTTCGGTCATCTGCCGAAAAAAGGCGAAGCCGTTACCCTGGCAGGTTTTACCTTCAAGGTGGTCCATGCCGATCGGCGTCGCTTGTTGCAGTTGCAGGTCAAGATCCCGCAGACCCATGAAGCCGATGGTGAAAACCTCGACGATTGATCCTGCCCCATGATATGGATGACACGGCATCAGCAGTAGACCGCCAGCTCCATCTGGGCTGGCGGTCTGCTTTTAGCAACCAGTCCTGCATCCAACTCTTAACCCATAGGCTCAGAACCTACCCATGATGACCCGACTCTTCGCTTCACGCTCCAACTGGTGTACGTCTCTCTCGTCAGGCTGGACTGGCCTGTTATCCGCGGCACTGGCGGGCGCGCTGGCCACACCGGCCTTCGGCCCCTGGAATATCTGGCCGTTGGCGCTGGTTTCCCTGACGTTGTTACAGCTGCTACTGAGCAACCAGGCTCCAAAACGCGCCGCCAAGATTGGGTTTGCCTTCGCCTTCGGTCTCAACCTGCCGGGCCTATGGTGGATCCATATCAGCATGACGGTATTTGGCGGCATAGCCCTGCCAGTGGCCTTTGTGATGGTCGCACTGCTGGCAGCCTATTTAGCCCTGTTCCCCATGGCCGCCTGCTGGGTTTGGGCCCGCCTGTTTCCGCAGCAACACGGACATATCGATTGGCTTCGCAGTCTGATGGCCTTCCCTGCACTCTGGTTGCTGAGTGACTGGGCCATGGGTCACGTGCTAACCGGCTTCCCCTGGTTGTGGTTCGGTTATAGTCAGATCAATAGCCCGCTGGTCGGTATTGCCCCCTTGCTCGGCGTACAAGGCGTCACACTGCTGCTGCTGCTCAGCAGTGGTGGCATAGCCCTGGCCCTGCGCCAACGCCAGCCCTTCTGGCTGCTATTGCCGGTGGCAGCTTTTGCGGTGGGAGCCGGTCTGCAGCCGCTGAGCTGGACCACCCCCGGCAAGCCGCTCAACTTCGCGCTGATGCAAGGCAATATTGCCCAGGAAGCCAAGTGGGATCCGAAAAACATCCGTCCGACCCTGCTGCGTTATCTGGAGATGAGTCGTTTGAATCAGGATGCCGATGTCATCGTCTGGCCAGAATCAGCCGTACCGGCGCTGGAAAACGAGATGCAGGAATTCCTGGCCAATGTGGATAGCGCCATGCGCGAACACAAGACCGGATTTTTAACCGGCATCCAGTATCTGGATATGAGCGAGCGCCGCTTCTATAACGGCGTCATCGGTATGGGGCAGATCGACAATGATGGCCTCCAGAGCTATCGGTACGCCCATGGCAATCGCTACTACAAGCAGCATCTGGTGCCGATTGGCGAGTTTGTGCCCTTTGGTGATCTGTTGCGCCCCATAGCGCCATTCTTCAATCTGCCCATGTCCTCGTTCAGCCGCGGGGCGCCGGAACAGGAAAACATTCTGGTCCACGGCCATCGCTTCGCCACCGCGATTTGCTACGAGATGGCCTTCTCCGAGGAGTTAAGACGTAACGTACATGCCGACACCGACTATCTGCTGACGGTCAGCAACGACACCTGGTTCGGAACCTCCCACGGCCCCTGGCAGCATATGGATATTACCCGTATGCGTGCCATCGAGTTCGGCAAGCCAGTGATCCGCGCCACCAACAGTGGTGTCACTCTGGCGATTGACGCGCACGGTCAACCGATCAAGATGCTGCCCCAGTTCGAGCAGCAGGTATTGCGAGTCGATGTGGCGCCGGCATCGGGACTGACCCCTTACAACCGTTTCGGTAGCTGGCCACTGATTACCTGGGTGCTGCTGGCTCTCGGCATTGCCGCTTGGCGGCAGCGCAAGCCGGTTGAGGCTTGATGACCTGATTGCAACACCCAACGAAAAGCCCCTGCTTGCAGG
>NZ_JBVAYG010000009.1:0-139458 GCF_055413365.1 Pseudaeromonas sp. HNCC25DJ182
GCACGACCCACCAAATTAAAAATCCCGCGTCAAGGCGGGATTTTTTTATGCACGTTTTATTCAATTAAGTGCGGAGCTTGCCCAGTTGATCTTCCAGATGACGAACTTGTTGTTTCAAGCTCGAACTACCCTGGTTGGCTCGGTCCGCCTGTTGGGTGAGTACCCCTGCGGCATCACCAATCCGGGTCAAATTCATATTGATCTCTTCACTGACAGAGCTTTGCTCCTCGGCTGCCGTTGCTACCTGGGTAATATGGTCATACATAGCCTGGATCTGCTGCACGACGTGCAACAAGCTGGTATATGCCTCATCTGAGCTACGTACAGTAGTATGTGCTCGATCGACTCCAGAATTAATGATCCCCAGCGTATTCGCGACTTCATTTTGCAAGGTACTGATGAGCGTACCGATTTCATCGGTCGATACTCTGGTCTTTGATGCCAAGGCCCTTACCTCGTCGGCTACGACGGCAAATCCACGCCCCATATCTCCTGCTCGGGCCGCTTCTATGGCCGCATTCAAGGCTAACAAATTGGTTTGTTCTGAGATGGCGCGAATGACATCCAAAATGCCGCTGATATTGGCACTGCTGGTAGCCACCTGGCTGATTGCCTTATTTGCCGTGCCCATCTCGGCGGCCAGCAATTCAATTTCCTGTTTAGTTCGGGAGAGTGTCTGCTGAGCGTGTTCGGTTTGTTTGGTTGCATGTTCCGCTTCAGTTGCGGCCTCTGCGGCATAACGAGCAACATCCGATGCGGTGGTACTCATTTCGTGCATCGCTGTCACCACGCTATCAATTTCGCGGTGTTGCAAGGAGACACTGTCCTGGATCTCATCTGCGATGGTGCCTACACGAACGGACTCGGCACTCACCTCATGACCAACTTTTTTCAGTTCGACAATGATATCGCGGAGCTTGGATATAAAAAGATTGAGATGACGGGCGAGAGTAATCAGTTCTGCATGGCTCTTTACGCCTATTTTTTGTGTCAAATCGCCCTCTGCAGAGGTCAAATCTGCAACATGAGTCGTAATAAGGCGTAGCGGTTTTGCGATTGAGCTGAGCAATATCACCAGCAATATGATTGCAACCAAGGTGATTGCCATGCCAATGATGATTTGTTTCACCTCGACATCTTTCATCAATTCGTGCAGCTCCCTGGCTATCAGGTTGGCTTGAGCGGTCGCTTGCTCTTGGGGAACCGATAGCAGCAAGGTCCATGTCTGGCCTGCCATGGAAATGTCGATTGGGTAGCGAGCCCAGATAAAGTGGTTGTTAACCAGTGTCGGCGTATCACTTGTTAGTAGTCGATTCCAGTTTTCTGCCTCATCTCCGGCTAACTCATTCAGCGGTCTGCCCAATTTATCCTTGTGCTGACTGCTGCTGACGATGAGTTTCTTACTGCTGAGCAGTAGTACCGATGCGGTTCCGGCGTAAAGCGTTTTGGATAACTCCTCGGCCTGTTTCTGGAATAATGGCAAGTTTAGATCGACACCAACAACACCGGTGAATTTGCCGTCCCGCAGTACGGGGAAGGTTAGACTGGTCATTAATTCGTTATGGCCTGGGGATATCTCGTAGAGGTAAGGCTCCATCAGGCATGGTTGTAATTTGTTTTTTGCACACAGGTACCATTCCCCATTGCGAATACCAAATTCATTCAGGGTTTCATCATATTTGGCATTACTGGTCGCTAGGTCAATCGGTTGCTGGCTGATCGAACCATCTGCATTGCGGACAAAATAAATCTCCAGACTTCCTTTATCGACCACCGAATGTTGAGCTCCTTTGCTCCATTCCGCATCGGTATCCAAATACCCACCACTTTCAAATTGCGCATAAACTGAGCTTATCTGCGTGTCTTTGCCGATGATACCGCGCAAAATCTCCTGCAATTGTTCCCGCGATGGCGCCGTGCTTGGTTTTTTATAGGCCTGTTCGATGGTGCCGCTTATTACCGCGGGGATGCGGTAGGCTTGGTTAATGAACGTGGCAATCCGCTCACCATACAAGCCGGTTTGTCGCGCCAAGCTATGACGGACTTCATTTTCCAAAGCACTTTTCGACTTGGTGACTATGGCTGCATTCGCATTTTCTAGCGCGGACCAGAGGAAATAGGTGGTAATGATACTGCTGGATAACAATATAGCTGTAACAAACAGGAGTAACTTATTTCGGAGCGACATTTCATTCATGATGCGCATCTCGCAGAGGACCCAGTTATAGAATAGTCATTAATGGGCACGGGGAGAGGCAATCGAGGGTGCGGCCGCAAAGATTGGGATCTAGTGCACTTGGCGGTATAATCAATCAACTTTCTGAGCTTTAGGTGTGACTTGATGAACAGTACGGTTGGTGTCGTTGCTTTGGATTATCCGTTTCCTCCCAAGCCTGTCCCATTATCGCCAGAGCAGCAGCAGGACTATAAAACCAAGATCCGCGCTCTGTTAAAGCAGCGGAATGCGGTTCTGATTGCTCACTATTATACGGATCCCGAGATCCAGGCTCTTGCCGAGGAGACGGGCGGCTTTGTGGGTGATTCGCTCGAAATGGCGCGTTTTGGCAAACAGCATTCGGCGCAGACATTGATTGTTGCCGGCGTTCGTTTCATGGGAGAAACGGCCAAGATCCTGAGCCCGGAGAAGCAGGTCTTAATGCCAACGTTGAAGGCCGAATGTTCGTTAGACCTCGGGTGTCCTGCCGATGAGTTCAGTGCTTTTTGTGATGCTCATCCTGACCATACTGTCGTGGTGTACGCCAACACATCGGTTGCCGTCAAGGCGCGAGCGGACTGGATTGTAACCTCCAGTATTGCAGTTGAGTTAATTGAGCATCTGGATGCCCAAGGTAAAAAAATTATTTGGGCTCCCGATCGTCATCTAGGGGCCTATATCGCCAAGAAAACGGGCGCAGATATGCTCCGTTGGCAAGCTGCTTGTATTGTGCATGATGAATTCAAGGCCAAGGCACTATTGCAGCTCAAGCAGCAACACCCGGATGCTGCGGTGTTGGTGCATCCCGAGTCACCGGAAGCTGTGATTGCGATTGCGGATGCGGTGGGCTCAACAAGTCAGTTGATTAAAGCCGCCCAGCAACTCCCACAGCAGACGTTAATAGTAGCGACAGACCGCGGTATTTTTTACAAGATGCAACAAGCCTGTCCTGACAAAATCATGATTGAGGCTCCGACCGGAGGTGATGGTGCAACCTGCCGTAGTTGTGCCCATTGTCCGTGGATGGCGATGAATGGCTTGGTCGCCATTCATGCTGCATTGCAGGAGTCTGCGGGGGAACATGAAATTCTAGTGGATGAAGGCATGCGTCAGAAAGCTCTGGTACCACTGGATCGTATGCTGGCATTTGCCGCTGAGTTACAGCATAAAGTGCAGAATAATATTTAGTAATATGAAGGGCCTGCGGCCCTTCACCCTATTTGATCTCAGCAGTTGTAATGCTTATCGCGAGCTAATTTTTACAAACAATGAGTGCTCGTCGTCCGGTTGTACGGCGATGCCACTCGGCGCTGTGATGGCCGTTTCCACGCAGACCATCTGAGCCCAGGCGTTATTATTCACATCATTCATCGCGGTCGAACCTTCGACCCAGGGCGTCCAGACCACGATGGAGTCCGCATTCCCATGATCCAGTACCAGATGATGGCTCCCGGTCTGCAGCTCTGTGGATGGTCCGGGTTGGGTATAGACGCGATCGATGGCTCTATCCAGGCTGAATATACCGGCTTCTTTTTCTCGACTGCTATCCAGCTTATCCACATAGCTAGCGCCTAATCCATGGATCTGGACCTTCTCAGGCGCTGAAATCGTGAAATAGCTGTGCAAGGCACCGCTATACACCAAGGGTGTATCCCCTTCATTGCGGCTGGTGAGCATGAGCGTCAGGTCATCACCAATCAGCAGATCATATTCCAGCGTAAAGGAATGAGGCCAAATCGCTCGCGTTGCTTCCGAATCTTGCAGTGACAGGTGCAACAAGGTGCTGTCAGGTGAGTCACTAATACCATCAAGTTGCCAGAGGGATGTCCGAGCAAAGCCATGTTGGGGCTTCCCCAATCCAACTCGCTCAGGTGAAGGGCCAAACCAGGGCCAACAAATGGGGACGCCACCCCGGATCCCGCGACTTCCATCCAGGATAGCTTCGGAGCTTAGCCAGAACCAAGGAGTGCTATTTCGGGGGGCAAAGTGGAGTAGATGGGCTCCAAATAAACTGATGATGGCTTCGGATTGTGGTCGATTTACCACCAAAAATTCGATTCCAGCACTATTACGTGCCAAGCGCGTGGTTTCTGTAAGTTGGCGTACCGTTTCAAGATTGAGCAGCGATGACATAACAGATCTCCTCCAAAGAAAAAGGCGGCTTCATAGCCGCCTTTCATCTAACAGGGTTACAGCTCCAAATTACTTGGAGATGTGAGCGATCAGCTCCAGAACCTTGTTTGAGTAACCGATTTCGTTGTCGTACCAGGATACAACCTTAACGAAGGTGTCGGTCAGCTGGATACCAGCCTTGGCGTCGAACACGGAAGTGCAGGTTTCGCCGACGAAGTCGTTGGAAACAACTTCATCAGTGGTGTAGCCCAGAACACCCTTCATGGCGCCTTCAGAAGCAGCCTTCATAGCTTCACAGATTTCAGCGTAGGTAGCCGGCTTCTTCAGGTTAACGGTCAGGTCAACAACAGAAACGTCCGGAGTCGGAACGCGGAAAGCCATACCAGTCAGCTTGCCCTTCAGTTCAGGGATAACAACGCCAACGGCCTTGGCTGCACCGGTAGAAGACGGAATGATGTTTTGAGCCGCGCCGCGGCCACCACGCCAGTCCTTAGCGGACGGACCATCAACGGTCTTCTGGGTAGCAGTGGTAGCGTGAACAGTGGTCATCAGACCAGACTCGATACCCCAAGTGTCGTTCAGAACCTTGGCGATAGGGGCCAAGCAGTTGGTGGTGCAAGAAGCGTTAGAAACGATGTCTTGGCCAGCGTATTCGGTGTGGTTAACACCCATTACGAACATCGGGGTAGCGTCCTTGGACGGGCCAGTCATGACAACCTTCTTGGCGCCAGCAGTGATGTGCTTGCGAGCGGTAGCATCGTCCAGGAACAGGCCGGTACCTTCGGCAACAACGTCAACACCGATAGCATCCCACTTCAGGTTAGCCGGGTCACGCTCAGCGGTAACGCGAACGGTCTTACCGTTAACGACCAGGTTGCCATCCTTAACTTCAACGGTGCCCTTGAAACGGCCGTGAGTTGAGTCGTACTTCAGCATGTAAGCCATGTATTCAACGTCGATCAGATCATTGATACCGACAACTTCGATGCCCAGATCAGCGCGCTCGAAAGAAGCACGGAATACGAAGCGACCGATACGGCCGAAACCGTTAATACCTACTTTGATAGTCATAATAGTTGTACCCAACGTTTGTTGTTCAACAGAAAAAATCCGCTAATAAATTTACAAGATCACGGGGGGGAGTCAACCATCAACCCCTTTTTAATTGCGCAATATCATAAAAAAGCCTGAAACTTGCTTTCGGATATTACATTTGATTGAAATTTGATGACATTGCAACGTGGACTGCATCAATGTCCAAACTGGTTGTAAATTGCACACTGGTGATTGATTCGCGACCAATCGACCAAAACCGCCGCTCATGAGTGTTTGTGAGGTCACATTCGCACGCGGGCTGATATGAGAAAATTCGTCACCGAGGCGCGTGTAAAGCTAGGATTAGTCGCGAGTCAGACTAACAGGCGGTCTGCTTTATGCCACCTTGTTTTTTGGAAAAGAAGATGTTCTGGATAGAGACTCAATCAAAAAAGCGTAACAGCGGGAAAATACCAATATGACAACTTTGATTGAACAATTGGCGAGTGCCAAAGGCATTGCCAATGATTATGTGGATGCGTGGGGAAACCCGGCATTGGTGAGTCAGGAAAGTAAGGCCGCCATGCTGGGTGCTATGGGCTACAAGGTTGACGATGAGGCGGCGTTACAGCTTCAGCTCGACGAAGAGAATCGCGCTCATTGGACTCAGCCCATGGATCCGGTGCAGGTCGTTCGTAGTGGCGATGTTATCGGTTTAGAACTGCGTTTACCGATCGACTTGGTCAATAACGAATTGAGCTGGGAAGTCAAAACGGAAGAGGGAAATAGCCTCAAGGGCTCTTTAGTGCCAGTCAATGGCGAAATGGTGGCTGTTGTTCATATCGATGATGTTGAATATCAAGCTTATCACGTCGCTATTAGTGCTGATTTACCCCTTGGTTACCACGAACTTGTCATCAAGAAGAGTGCGCGCCAAGTCCTGGGTTCACAGCGCTTGATTGTGGCGCCCAAATCTTGTTTCAAGCAGGAGCCGTTTGTTAATGGTCGCAAGGTGTGGGGACCTAGCGTCCAGTTATATTGCTTGCGTAGCGAGAATAACTGGGGGATTGGTGATTTCACTGACCTCGGTGTTCTGGTCGAAAATATGGGACGATGGGGGGCACATTTTGTCGGTTTGAACCCGATCCATGCGTTGTACCCTGCGAATCCGGAAAGTGCTAGCCCATACAGCCCGTCATCACGTCGTTGGTTGAACGTTGTTTATATCGATGTGCTGAATGTTCCTGAGTATCAGCAAAATGATGCGGTGAAGAGTGAGGTTGAATCGCCTGCTTTCCAACAACGTTTGCAGTCACTCCGTGACCTGGAAAATATTGACTATACCGGCGTAACTCAGGCCAAGATTGAAATCCTGCGCAAGGTGTTCGCCGGCGCCAAGCTGGGCAAGAATACCAATCGCGGCAAGGCATTTGCTGCGTTTATTGCCGAGGGTGGCGAGAGCCTCAAGCAGCAGGCCATCTACGATGCTCTGCAGGCCTTCTTGTATGCTGAGGGACAAAATGCCTGGGGCTGGCCAGCGTGGCCTGAAGAGTTCCGTGAATACCACAAACCGGCCGTAGCCAAGTGGGCGGATGAGCATGAAGCCGATGTCCGCTTTTACATGTATTTGCAGTTCCTAGCGGATGAACAGTTGGCGCAAGCCGATGCCAAAGCCAAGAGCTCAGGCATGGTGATGGGTATCTACCGCGATCTGGCGGTTGGTGTTTCTGAAGGTTCCACAGAAATTTGGGCTAATAGCGAGCTGTATTGCCCGAAAGCCAGCGTGGGTGCGCCGCCTGACGTTCTCGGTCCGCTCGGACAGAACTGGGGCTTGCCACCGATGGATCCGTCCAAGCTGCTGGAGGCCAAATATCAACCGATGATCGATCTGTTCCGCTCCAATATGCGTTCTTGTGGATCGCTGCGAATTGACCATGCCATGGCGTTGCTGCGTCTGTGGTGGGTACCGCCAGGAGCTTCTGCTGCCAAGGGCGCTTACATTTACTACCGCGTCAACGATCTGCTGGGCATTCTGGCACTGGAATCAGTCCGTAATCAGTGCCTGATCATCGGCGAAGATCTGGGCACAGTTCCGGATGGCATGGATGTGCTGTTGAAGGAAAATGGTGTTCACTCCTACCGGATTTTCTTCTTCGAGCGTTCCAAGACCGATGGCGGTTTCATCTCTCCGGCTCATTATCCAGAGCAGGCTATGGCGGCTTTGACCACTCACGATATGCCGACACTGCGTGGTTACTGGCACTGTGATGATCTGACTCTGGGTCGCGAGCTGGGGCTCTATCCTGATGAAGAGGTGCTGAATTCGCTTCGTGCCGATCGTCATCAAGCTAAACAACGGATCTTGGATAGTCTGCATGGCCATGGTGTTTTGCCAGATTCAGTTCCGCGCGATGTCAATTGGGCTGGGATGAGTACCGAGCTGAACCACGGCATGCAGATCCATATGTGCCAAGGCAATTGCGCTTTGTTCAGCACCCAGCTTGAAGATTGGTTGGAAATGGATAAACCGGTTAACGTTCCGGGTACCAGTACCGAATATCCGAACTGGCGTCGTAAGTTGACGAAAAACCTGAGCGAGATCTTTGCTAATCCGGCATTGGCCCAATTGGCAAAACGGATGACTGAGGCTCGGAACAAAGCTGGCCGCTAATTTTTATAACAATAAGATGACGTGACCCATTAGCCCGTATCCGATGGGCGGGCTGATGGGTTCGTTTTATAAAGGGTGATGGCATGCTGATAAAAGAATTAACGGGGGCCCGTTGTGGCAAACCGTTTGAAAATTTAGGTTTAGTGGTTAATCCAGATGGCTCTGGTTTACTGTTACGCGCCTGGTTGCCTGGCGCCCTGTCTGTTGAGGTCAAGGAGCTGGGCAGCGACAAGGTGATCGCAGCCATGGTTTGTGTCGACAAGCTTGGACTCTTCGAAGCTAGCTTCCCGCGTCGGAAAAAAAACTTTTCCTACGCCCTGCAGGTTCAATATCCAGATACAGATACGACGATTGTCGATCCTTATCAATTCCATGCTGAGGCCTACGCAGGCCTTGCTGAGATGAAACTGCAAGCCGCCAACCTTTATAAAACACTCGGTGCGCAACTGATCGAAACCGAAGTCGATGGCGTCAAAGTCTCTGGCGTCCGGTTTGCTGTTTATGCTCCCAGCGCGACGTCTGTTAGCTTAATTGGCGATTTCAACTTTTGGGATGGCCGCCGTCATCCGATGCAACGCAGCTTGTGTGGTCACTGGGTGCTATTTGTTCCTGGACTGCAAGCTGGTGAACACTATAAATATGAACTCAAAGATCCGATGGGTAATCGTTTGCCTCATAAGGCGGATCCCGTTGGTTTTTATGCCGAGCAATACCCTTCCTTTGCCTCGGTAGTTTATGATCACGCCCAGTATGAATGGCATGATGCCGATTGGTTAGCGTCACAATTGAATGACAAGCTCGAACAACCGATGTCCATCTACGAGCTCCATTTCGCCTCCTGGAAGCGTCATGATGACGGCTCTTCATTGAGCTACCGCGAGATGGCGGCTGAACTGATTCCCTACATTCAGGAGATGGGATACACCCATATCGAGCTGATGCCGATTTCGGAGCACCCTTTCTCCGGATCCTGGGGGTACCAGCCGGTGGGGATGTTTGCGCCTACCAGTCGTTTCGGTTCGGCGGACGATTTCAAATACTTTGTCGATCAGTGTCACCAAGCCGGGATAGGTATCATTCTCGACTGGGTTCCTGCACATTTCCCTTCTGATTCCCATGGCTTGGCGCGGTTCGACGGCACTCCTTTATATGAATATGAAGATCCCCGTCGCGGCTGGCACCCGGACTGGAATTCCTACATCTATGATTTTGGCCGCGACCATGTACGGCAATTCCTGGTCGCCAGTGCCTTGTATTGGTTAGACCATTTCCACATTGATGGCCTGCGTGTTGATGCTGTGGCTTCCATGTTGTATTGGGATTATTCCCGTAAAGATGGGGAGTGGGTGCCCAATATCCATGGCGGCAACCACAACTATGAAGCGATCAGCTTGTTGCGCTGGTTCAATGAGGAAGTGTATAAGCACTATCCGCAGGCCATGACGATTGCTGAAGAGTCGACTGCATTTGCGGGCGTGTCTCGCCCCACCTTTACCGGTGGCCTTGGATTTGGCTTCAAGTGGAATATGGGGTGGATGCACGACACCTTGGAATACATGAAGAAGGATCCCATTCATCGCCAGTATCATCACAGCGAGATGACCTTCTCGATGGTCTATCACTACGATGAAAACTTTATCCTGTCGTTGTCCCATGATGAAGTGGTACATGGCAAGCACTCCATGCTGTATAAGATGCCAGGCGATGAGTGGCAGCAAGCCGCAAATTTGCGTGCATACATGGGGTTCATGTATGCCCATCCTGGGAAAAAGTCGAACTTCATGGGCACGGAAATAGCGCAATCCAGCGAGTGGAACCATGATGCTCAGCTGTCGTGGTGGTTGCTGCAATTTGATAAGCACAGTGGTCAGAAGAGTGTGATCCGGGACTTGAACCATTTCTACCGCAACGAACCGGCCATGTATGAGGCTGATTATGAGCGTGGTGGTTTTATTTGGCTGGATCACAGCGATTATCAACGCAGTGTCTATGCCATGTTGCGCCGTAACAAAACGGGCGATCGCTCTGTTCTCGTGGTGGGTAATTTCACACCGACTCCGGTTGATGGTTACCGTTTGGGTGTGCCGGAGACCGGAACCTATCAGGTGGTCTTAAATACCGATAGTAGTTACTACTGGGGTAGTGATTACGATATGGGTGGTCTCAGCTTCCAAAGTGAGGCGGTTACTATACATGGACAAGCGCAATCAATTCTGATTAATCTACCTCCGTTAGCAACAGTCTTTATCAAGCGGATTGGGGATTAATCCAATGGGCGATAGCTTCATGCTCAAGCCTGGTAGAGAGGCCCCTTTAGGGGCCTCTCTCGATAGTAAGGGATGCAACTTTTCTCTTTGGGCGCCGGATGCCACCAGCGTCACCTTGTGTTTGTTTGATCGCGATGAAAAAGAGACGGCGCGTATTTCGTTACGTGAGCGCAAAGGACATTACTGGTTTGGTTATGTCGAAGGCGTTGTTGCAGGACAGTTATATGGCTGGCGAGTCGCAGGTGCTCACCATCCGGAGCAGGGGTTGCTGTTTGATGAGCAAAAGCTGCTGCTTGATCCCTATACCAAAAACATCAATCGACCATTACTCTGGAATGAGACCCTGTATGAGGGCGACAGCCAGCAGATGATGAGTAAATCTGTGGTGACGGCAGATGATTTCGACTGGCAAGGCGTGAGCAAGCCGGGATATGCCGACCATCAGACTATCCTTTATGAAACCCATGTGAAGGGGTTTACCCGGTTACACCCGAATGTTCCAGAGGCGTATCGAGGAACATATCTGGCTTTGTGTCAGCCTGCTGTTCTCGAATATCTGACGGCTCTCGGCATTACGACGCTTCAGCTGATGCCCGTGGCCAGCTTCATGAGTGAACCGCGATTGATCGGTTTGGATCTGGTCAATTATTGGGGTTACAACCCGGTTTGCTTTATGGCCCCCGATCCTCGTTATGCGGTGACCGATGCGGTGACCGAGTTCAAGACCATGGTCCGGGAATTACATCGCGCGGGTATCGAGGTCATTCTTGATGTGGTGTTCAATCATACGGCTGAATCCGGTCAGGGCGGTCCCATCCTCTCCTTCAAGGGACTGGATAACCGCAACTACTACACCTTTGAAAATGGCAGCCATGGTCCTGATTATCAGCGTTACATTAACGTAGCTGGCTGTGGCAACAGTGTGAACGTTGATCATCCCAACGTTCTGCGTCTGGTCATGGACAGCCTGCGTTATTGGCTGGAAGAAATGCAGGTGGATGGTTTTCGCTTCGATCTGGCAGTAACTCTGGCTCGGGAAGGCAACGAGTTTGATCCCTGCGGTGGTTTTTTCAAGGCTATCATGCAGGATCCGGTGATTAGTCAGGCTAAATTGATCGCCGAACCTTGGGATATTGGCCCCTTCGGCTACCGGCTTGGGCAATTCCCCAGTCAGTGGAAGGAAACCAATGATCGTTTCCGGGATACCGCTCGTTCATTTTGGCGTGGTGATACCGGACGTATGGCCGACTTTGCGACACGCCTGCTCGGTTCACGGGATGTCTTTCCCAAGTCCTACCGCTCGATCCACGCTAGCGTTAATTTCATCTGCTACCACGATGGTTTCACACTTGAAGATTTAGTCAGTTACAACCAGCGTCATAATCAGGCCAATGGCGAAGATAACCGGGATGGTCATGGGCATAATTTGTCAGCCAATTACGGTATTGAAGGACCCACCGCGGATCTGCGGATCAGTCATATGCGTCAGCAGCAAAAGCGTAATCTGATTGCAACGCTGTTGCTGTCGCAAGGCACGCCGCACATGTTGGCCGGGGACGAGATTGGTCGCAGCCAAATGGGCAACAATAACGCCTACTGTCAGGATAATCGGATCAGCTGGCAGAGTTGGGAACTGCGAGAAGAGGACGAACGCCTGCTGGAGTTCGTTAAACAGATGATCCAGTTACGACGCAATTCTGCCGTCTTTTCGGGATTGCGGTTGATCGATGATCATTATTTGGGGTCGCATGGGGCTTTGCACCAGGTGGCCTGGTATCACCCGGATGGGCACTTATTATCGGATGCCGATTGGAATGCGCCGGTGTCGCAGGTGTTTGTGATGGATATTGGCGATCTCAAAGGCACGGGTGAGCGTTGGTTAGCTCTGTTTAATGCCAGCGGCTACGACATCCATTTTCGTTTACCGGCCGCGGCCGATTCCATGGAATGGGAGCAGGTGATCGACACGGCAGCTGTCGATGGTTTCCTGCTACCCGATGATGTTCGCCGTCAGATAGCGGTTGGACGTGCTCACTCTGTCAAACTGTTGCGGCAGAGGATTTGTGATGCGAGTGCAGTTTCTGTGGTTAAGGGGTGAGAGGCACGACAAGATCAGGTATGCTTTCTGTTACAAATTGGTAACAAGGCTAACAAGATGGAAATACCCACCCTCGATTCTTGGCGAGAACAACTGACCGAGGAGCAGTATCGGGTTTGCTGGGAAAAAGGCACAGAGCGCCCCTTCTCCGGCGCCTTGCTGCATAATCGCAAGACTGGGGAATATCATTGTGTGTGTTGTAACAACACCCTATTTTCCTCCTCTTCAAAATTTGATTCTGGTTGTGGTTGGCCGAGTTTTGATACTGCCATAGCCGGTGCGGTACGTTATGAAAAAGATAAGTCTCACGGAATGGTTCGCACCGAGATCCTCTGCCAGCAGTGTGGTGCCCATCTAGGGCATGTTTTCGAGGATGGACCAACGCCGACCAAACGGCGCTACTGCGTGAATAGTGTTTGTCTGACTTTTTCCGCGAACGATGCTCACGAGTAGTGTTTGACTATCGCTATCGCGCGACTGTTGATGCTTTGCTGGTGTGAAAAGGGCGGGGGCTCAAGAGTCTGTTATGGACTACTGCCTCGTCACCTGCAGTGACATTGAGGTAAGCTGGCTTTCCTCATTTGGCATAATGCTCAGGTATTGATGTGACAACTCTAGCCATCCTTTCCGATATTCATGGTTGTTTACCTGCTCTGGAACAGACGCTTCGCCAGCTACAACCCTATGCACCGGATTACTACCTGCTACTGGGCGATATCCTGAACCATGGTCCGCGTAATCCGGTGCCTCAGGGCTATTCTCCGGCCGCAGTCGCCGAGTCCTTGAATCAACTACGTACCCGGATCCTTGCGGTGCGAGGTAACTGCGATAGCGAAGTCGATCAAATGTTATTGGCCTTTCCCTGTTTGTCTCCCTGCAACTTTTTGTTGCTGGGGCGTCGACGCTGTTGCATGACTCATGGCCATCTGTATTCGATTGAGCAACTGGCGCTAGGCTCCGGGGATGTCCTGCTTTCCGGGCATACTCACATGGCGGGGTTCTCGGAGCCTGCTCCCGGTCTGCTCGCGATGAATCCAGGATCTATTGCCATGCCCAGACAGGGGCCGGCCAGCTTCGGGCTCTATCAGAATGGTTGTTTCTCAATTCGGGATGTGGCGAGCGGATCTCTTCTCGCCGAGCGTTCCTGGTCGTAATCGGAGTTGTATCGTGCTTAGCGTGGGGTGCTTGGGGTAGGGCGGCTTGATTTTTGGCCAATACGCCAATTGCTATTGAGCAAACCTGATAACGACTCTTGCTGCGTCGCGCTGGAGCGATAAGCCAAGTAGAGAGTGCGGGGTAGGTGTGGAGCGCCATCCACCATGTGCAAAAGACCCTGTTTCAACGCCGGAGCGACCGCCGGATGAGGCAAGTAAGCAATGCCACCGTGTTGCTTCAGATGTTGCTCTGCTTGTCGCAGGGAAGGCGTCAGCAAGGTGGGTACACGACCCTGCAGTTCGGCGGGGAAATTGGTGTGTGTAAAATGGGCATGGGTTTCAATCATCATCAGCGGCTGTTGCTGTGTTTGCGACAGGGCCAAGCCTGCTTGCCGACTCACTAGACTGAGATGGTATTCGGCCAGAGGACGGACTGAGACCTCATCAATTTTGCTTGGTTCTCCCAAGATGGCTACATCGAGGGTTCTTTCCAGCAACTGGCGACAGAGTTGCTCGCGGTTGCCAATTTCATACCTTAATAGCGGTTGCGATGCCTGCTCAAACCAGGGATCGAGCCATTCTTGCAACCCCATTTCCCAGCAGAATAACGGTGCACCTACTGCGAGTTGACGTTGTACATCACCTTGCTGCCCCATTTCCTGCTTGGCGCGTCCCAGGGTTTGCAATATGGCTTCGGCATAGGGATACAGGCGCTCTCCGGCACTGGTGAGCTGGATATTGTTACGATGGCGAGCAAAGAGGGTCACCCCCAGTTGTTGCTCCAACTGACGGATGCGAAAACTGACGGCTGATTGCGTCAAATATAGGGTTTCTGCTGCGCGACCAAAATGTCGGCTTTTACTGACCTCGATAAAGGTACGCAGCAGATCCGTATCCATTAATCCAGAGACTCTTCGACGGGCTCGAAGCTGGCATCATCCGTTGCATTGCCACCTGATGTGCAGAGGCGATGCACCCGACGCGGGCCTATCACTTTCAGATACTTGAACCATACCTTGGCATGAGGGCTGCCTGTGGCATCTCCGGCCTGGACTCGCTCAATGAAAGTTTTTTCTACCTCATCGGCGGGCTCGCGCTTGCCTTGGTAGAGTTCGAGCATGGCTTGGCCACACTGTTCCAGAGTATCGGCTTCGGCAACAGTGAACTGCCCGCTACGGCGCAGGCCGCGTGGGAAATGTTGGAAGTCGTTAAAACGCTTATCAGATACAAAGCTCATGGTAGTCATTGCTATTGTTGTTGTCCTATCGCGGGGAAGTATGTTCAGCCATGGAAAGAGTTAAAAATCGAGTTTTTTCATGTGATGATAAATTATATTTATCGTTCGTCATTCTGCACTGTTCAAGCTGCAAAAGTTTCACACAATGACGAATAAACTGGCTTAAATAGCTGAAAAAACATACAAATCAGGATTTTTACCAAAAACGGCTTGCAAGCGGTGTTAAAAAAACCGGAAGTTCCGGTTTATTTATTCTCGTGGTTTGTCACATTTCCATGATGCGTTGTAAGAGGTCGCCCTCGAGCAAGGCTCGTTTGATCAAGGCAACGCCCCCCATGGTGTGCTGTCCCTGAAAATAGGCACGTTCGATGGGCAGGTTTTGATGAAAGCTGGGGAGAGACTGCTGTTCCACACACCGTCGGATGGCGGGGAACAAGATTTTGTCCGCTTCGACCACCTCGCCAGCCAACAGGATCTTCTCGGGATTAAACAGATTCACCATGATAGCAATGGTTCGCCCCAAATATTCTCCCGTTTCCTGAATGATTTGGCATGCCAGGGCATCTCCCGCATTGGCAGCCCGGCAGATCTGCTCGATGGTCAATGAGGTAGAAGCAGATGACAGCGAGGATGCATGACCGCGAGCCAGCAATTCCTGGCTGCGCTCCACGATGGCTGCATTGGAGACTATGGTCTCCAGGCAACCAAAGTTACCGCAGTGACAGCGGCGGCCAAATCGTTCGACTTGGATATGGCCTATTTCGCCGACGTTGCGATTTTGCCCTAACAGGACCCGCCCTTTGCTGATGATGCCAGAGCCCACCCCGTTGTGGATGGTGATGAGTATGGCATCTTGAGTGTCTTGCGAGGCGCCAAAAAAATGCTCCGCCAGCGCCAGGGAGCGGGTGTCATTTCCCACATAGCAGGGGAGTGCAAAGTGAGTTTCCAATAGCTGTGCAAGGGGCACTTTATTCAACGTCAGCGTGGGCATATACAGCACCTCGCCTGACTCCGGATTGACCAGTCCAGGCAAGGTCACGGCCAAGCCGATCAGTTTGCGGATCTTGCGTGGGTTATTGCTAATCAGCTCGTCAATTGTTGCGATCAGCGTGGTCAGCACCTCGTCAATGGTTGATTGACCCACGAGTTCGCGTCGCATCTGGACCAGTTCGCGGCCCGCCAGATCGCAAAGTGCCAAGTACAGGGTGCGGCGTCCCAACCGACAGGATACGAACTGGAAGCGATCCCGTACTGTCATCAAGGAGATGGCCCGACGTCCGCCCGTAGACTCTTGCAGCGCCTCCTCACGGATCAAATCGTGCTCCAGCAGTTGCCGGGTAATTTTGGTCACACTGGCAGGAGCTAACTGGCTGATCTCGGCCACCTTGACTCGGGATATGGGCCCTTGCAGGTCGATAATGCGATAAACCGCTGCCGCATTAACCTGTTTGACCAGTTCGATGTTCGCTATTTGTCCGTCTGTCATTTATCGGTGTTCTTGGTAGGTTCCGTGGACCAGAGTTGCCGTGACGTTGAATGCATCATCGAAGATGACCAGATTGGCAACTTTCCCTTGGGCAATGCTACCCAGATCGTTTGCTCGGCCGATGGCGCGGGCTGGATAGAGGCTGGCCATGCGCAAGGCCTCTTCGAGCGGGATCCCGACCTGTAGTACCAGGTTTTGAACCCCTTCGATCATGGTAAGCGCCGAGCCGCCGAGTGTACCATTCTTGTCCACGCATTGCCCATGACGGTAGAAGACCGTGGTGCCACAAAAATCAAAATGATCAAAGTCGGCCGGCGCCCCGGCCGGGGCGGTTGCATCGGTGACCAGACAAAGACGTTCGCCGAGGATACGATGCGCCAGACGGACGTTTGCCGGATGGACATGGTGACCATCCACAATGATCCCGGCGTAGATATCTTGCCGATCGTAGATAGCCCCCACAATACCGGGCTCCCGGCCATTCAGGGTAGGGGTCATGGCGTTATACAAATGGGTGGCAAAACGGATCCCGGCGTTGAATCCGGCGATTGCCTGCTCGTAGTTGGCTGCACTGTGGCCGATCGCAACCAGTATTCCGGCCTCGCTGAGTCGCCGAATGTGGTTCAAATCATTTTGCTCCGGAGCTAACGTGATCTTGGCAATCCAGGGCGCGTTCTGGCAGAGATACTCGATCATCTCCTCGGTGGGATGGCGGATCTGGGCGGCAGGATGAATGCCTTTGCGGATCGGATTGGTATATGGCCCTTCAAGGTGGAGACCTAGCACCTGATTGGGGTGTGCCTGCATGTAATCGCGAGTCGCCTCAATGGCGCAGCGCATATCCGTATCCGGGCTGGTGATCAGCGTCGGCAAGAAGCTGGTGGTGCCAGACTTCAAGTTCGCTTCCTGCATCACTGCCAAAGTTTCCTGTGTCTGTGCTGCATTGAACATGACGCCGCCGCAGCCATTGAGCTGGAGGTCGATAAAACCGGCGCTGAGGTGCTGGCCTTGCAGATCATAAGCAGGCAGGTCTGGGCTGAAGGCAGAGAGCGGGCGAATAGCCGCGATGCGGCCCTGGTCGATTAATACCCCATGCCCTTGGAGTAACCCGGTTTCGGAATGGACTAGCCCATTACGCAATACAAACATCTGCTCACCCTCAAATCCGCTTAATGTTTTCGGCTTCCAACTCCTGGAAGTAACGCACTGTCTTGACCTTGAGCTCCATGGTGCTGGGCTCGTCGCACACTATGATGCCACGGGGATGCAGCTGCAGGGCGGAAATGGTCCACATATGGTTGACGCTACCCTCGACGGCTGCTTGCAGTGCTTGTGCCTTGGCGTGTCCGGTGACCAGGATCAGGATCTCTTCAGCATCCAGCAGGGTTCCGACCCCTACCGTGAGCGCCAGGCGTGGCACCTGGCTGACATCATCAAAAAACCGGGCGTTAGCGATACGGGTATCTTCGGTCAGCGTCTTGATCCGCGTTCGGGAGCTTAAGGAGGATGCCGGCTCATTGAAGGCGATGTGGCCATCGTTACCAACTCCGCCCATGAAGAGATGAATGCGGCCATAGGATTTGATTTTATCTTCGTAACGCTGACATTCCGCTATCAAGTCCAGGGCATTGCCATCCAACAGATTGATATTTTCACGGCGAATATCGATGTGGTCGAAGAAATTTTCGAACATGAAGCTGTGATAGCTCTGCGGATGGTTTTCCGGTAGGCCGACGTATTCATCCATGTTGAATGTCACCACATTCGCGAAACTAACCTCACCTTGCTGATAGAGCTCAATCAAACGCCGGTAGGTATTCAGAGGAGTGCTGCCCGTGGGCAGGCCCAGTACAAACGGCCGCTCTGGAGTCGGCGCAAATTGAGTGATGCGATCAACAATGTAGCGAGCAGACCAGTAACCAACATGAGCAGTTTCTTTGAGTGGGATCAGGCGCATCAGTGATTCCTCGTGGCGTTGTATGTTGCAGTATCTTAATTCACAATGTAAACCAAGATCTGATTTGTGGCTATTAATTTATGTCTTTTTCGCATTTCATGGTGATTTTTGTCACGATTTTAATCATGGTTTGTTATTGTCGCGAAATAACTGTTCTAGACTGATCCCATCCCCTGATATCTTCAATTTGGTTTGACGATCCTGGGGTGAATATCAAATTTGATGTGTAATTGTTTGTTTTAGTTAGTTTATTTCTACGATGGTCACTGCACGGCGGCTTCGTCGTCTGTCATGGATGCCGGTGACTGCGGTGCCGGCGAGGGAACATCCTTTATCCGAGGTGTACCGGGAGCAGTTGCCGTCGTGTTACGAGTTCCAGCAGTTTTAGTCAGTGGTGAATGAAGTGGATCGGCGACCTGTTTTTGCTTATCCGCCAGGGTCACTTGGTCAGTTATAGGAGAAGGATGTGAATATTCTCGGTTATCTACAAAAAGTCGGCCGTGCCTTGATGGTGCCTGTCGCAACACTGCCTGCGGCAGCCATTCTGATGGGGGTGGGTTACTGGATTGATCCGGTAGCCTGGGGTGGCAACAGTGCATTAGCGGCGTTCTTTATCAAATCGGGTAGCGCCATCATCGATAATATGTCGGTGTTGTTTGCGGTGGGGGTGGCTTATGGCATGTCCAAAGATAAGGATGGTGCCGCTGCGTTAGCGGGGTTTGTCGGCTTTCTGGTGCTGACCACCCTCTGTTCTCCCGGTGCGGTTGCGCAAATTCTCGGATTGGTGCCGGCCGATGTACCAGCGGCGTTTAATAAAATTCAGAACCAGTTTGTCGGTATTCTGACCGGTATTATTGCCGCCGAGCTTTACAATCGTTTCAGTAGTGTCGAATTGCATAAGGCTCTGGCTTTCTTCAGCGGCCGTCGTCTGATCCCGATCCTGACGTCCTTTGCCATGATCCCGCTGGCCTTCGTGCTGATGTATGTCTGGCCGGTGATCTATGATGGATTGGTCAGTTTTGGTGAGCAAATTCAGGGCATGGGGGCAACGGGCGCAGGCATTTATGCGTTCTTCAACCGCATGCTGATACCGATTGGTCTGCACCATGCGCTGAATTCTGTGTTTTGGTTTGACGTGGCCGGTATCAATGACATTCCTAACTTTCTGGGCGGCGCTAAATCCCTGGCCGAAGGCAAGGCTGTGGTCGGTATCACTGGTATGTATCAGGCGGGTTTCTTCCCCATCATGATGTTCGGCTTACCGGGCGCAGCGCTGGCGATTTACCAAACCGCCAAGACCAAAAATAAGGAAAAGGTGGCTTCGATCATGATTGCCGCCGCCTTTTCCGCCTTCTTTACCGGGGTGACCGAGCCGCTGGAGTTTGCGTTCATGTTTGTGGCGCCACTGCTCTACGTGCTGCATGCGCTGCTTACCGGTATCTCGGTATTTATCGCCGCATCCATGCACTGGATTGCCGGGTTTGGCTTCAGTGCCGGTCTGGTTGACATGGTGCTCTCCTCGCGCAATCCGTTAGCGGTCCAGTGGTACATGTTGCTGCTGCAAGGGATTGCATTCTTCTTTATCTACTACTTCGTCTTCCGCATGGTCATCAGTCGCTTCAACCTGAAAACACCAGGTCGGGAAGAGGATGACACCGTTGATTCAAGCTCTGCTATTCAGGGTGTGGTTGCTACCAACCGTAGTGAATTGGCCAAACAATATCTCAAAGCGTTGGGAGGATATGACAATCTGCTGAGTATCGATGCTTGTATTACCCGCTTGCGGTTGACGCTCAGGGATCGCTCGGTTGTCAGCGAGCGAGTGCTTAGAGCTCTGGGTGCTTCGGGCGTCGTGAAACTTGGAGAGAATAATCTGCAAGTCGTACTCGGTCCGCTGGCGGAGATTATCGCCGGTGAAATGAAGAAGATCCCGGCAGATACCGACTTGCGTACTGTGGTATTACCGAGCTAATTCTCTTGTCTGGAAACCCTGCGCTCCGGAATCACGCGGACCAGGTATAACCCGCGGCTCAGGTATATGGATTAGTAGCCTGTAAGAACGGTTGGATAGTTCACTGTGTTGGCGCACCCAAATACAGTGACTCCAACCGTTTTTCTTGGCGATGATCTCGTTCGTCATCTGCGCGACCGTTTTCTCCGGCCCGATACTCCGATGTGAGCATAACCGTTGTTCTATCCGTACCGTGGCGTCGGGCTGTCCGGGGATTCCGAAATAAGCGCCACTTTGTCCAGAGTGTCGCGATGAACCTCTTTTTTTCTCGTCTTGGACGGATTTATTTCGTCTGACAGTGGACGGAGACAACAGATAAATCCCTTGAGCCAGGGTGGAGATTCATGGATCATAAGCGGTTATCGCGCAGTTGCAGCTATTATCTCTTGAGGTGAAGTGAATGACTCAGGCGGAACATCGCCCCAGCAATTTTATTCGTCAGATTATCGATGAGGATCTGGCGAGTGGGAAACACAGCAGTATTGCGACCCGTTTCCCGCCCGAACCGAATGGGTATCTCCATATCGGCCATGCTAAATCCATCTGTCTGAATTTTGGTATCGCCCAGGATTATCAGGGAACCTGTAATCTGCGATTTGATGATACCAACCCAGCTAAAGAAGAAGTGGAGTACGTCGAGTCTATTCAGCGCGATGTGCAGTGGTTAGGGTTCCAGTGGAACGGAGCGGTTCGTTACTCTTCGGACTATTTCGATAAGTTGTATGGTTATGCCATCGAGCTGATCGAAAAGGGGCTGGCTTATGTGGATGAGCTGACGGCCGAGCAGATCCGCGAATATCGGGGCACACTCACGGCGCCAGGCAAGAACAGTCCATTCCGTGACCGCTCGGTTGCAGAGAATCTGGCGTTGTTCGAGAAAATGCGTGCCGGTGGCTTCAAGGAAGGCGAGGCTTGTTTGCGGGCCAAGATTGACATGGCCTCTTCGTTTATCGTGATGCGGGATCCGGTGATTTACCGCGTCAAGTTCGCCGAGCATCATCAGACAGGCAATAAGTGGTGCATCTACCCGATGTATGACTTCACCCATTGCATTTCGGACGCGCTGGAGGGAATTACCCACTCCATCTGCACTCTGGAGTTCCAGGATAACCGCCGCTTGTATGACTGGGTTCTCGACAACATCAGCATCGACTGTCATCCGCGCCAATATGAGTTCAGCCGTCTGAACCTCGAATACAGCATTATGTCCAAGCGTAAGCTGAACTTGCTGGTGACCGAGAACATTGTCGAGGGTTGGGATGATCCGCGGATGCCCACCGTCTCCGGTTTGCGTCGCCGTGGCTACACCCCCGAGGCGATCCGCGAGTTCTGTCGTCGCATTGGTGTCACCAAGCAGGATAATACGGTCGAGATGAGCGCTCTGGAGTCTTGCATCCGTGAAGACTTGAACGAGAACGCACCTCGGGCTATGGCAGTGTTACGGCCGGTGCGCGTGGTGATCGAAAACTATCCGCAGGATAAGGTCGAGATCCTCAGTTCGCCCAATCATCCGAACAAGCCGGAACTGGGAACTCATGATTTGCCGTTTGCCCGTGAAATTCTGATTGATGAAGCAGATTTTCGCGAGGAAGCGAATAAGCAGTTCAAGCGTTTGGTGCTGGGTAAGGAAGTGCGGTTACGTCATGCCTATGTAATCAAGGCTGAGCGGGTCGAAAAAGATGTGGATGGCAAGATCACGACCATCTACTGCAGCTACGATCCGGAGACGCTGGGTACCGATCCGGCGGATGGTCGCAAGGTTAAAGGCGTGATCCACTGGGTCAGTGCTGAGCATTCGCTGCCCGCTCAAGTCCGGTTGTATGATCGTCTGTTTGCCGTGGCAAACCCGGGTGCGGCGGAGGATTTCCTGACCACTATCAATCCTGCCTCCTTGACGGTGATTGACGGGGCTCGTGTCGAACCAAGTCTGCAACAGGCAGCCCCCGAACAGGCTTATCAGTTCGAGCGGGAAGGCTATTTCTGTGCGGATAGCAAGTTATCCTCGCCAGAGTCGCTCGTGTTCAACCTGACGGTTGCACTGCGTGATACTTGGCAGGGCTAATAACAGGCTGTGGCTAGAAACAAAAAACCGCCAGAGATGGCGGTTTTTTGTTTCATCAGCGTCAGAACCCCGAATGTTGGTTGTTCTGCTGATGCTTATTTGTTCTTGCTGCGCTTGGCGACACAATCAGGATGATTGCAGTGACCATACAGATACAGGCTGTGATGGGTTAGCTCGAGACCGTATTTTTGTGCGACCTCATTTTGCCGCTGTTCAATCACATCGTCATGAAACTCGATCACGCGGCCACAATCCAGGCAGACCAGGTGATCATGATGTTCCTGGTGGGCCAGTTCGAAGACTGACTTGCCACCTTCAAAGTGATGGCGAGTGACAATCCCGGCATCATCAAACTGGTTCAATACCCGATAGACGGTAGCAAGGCCAATCTCTTCGCCTTGATCCAGCAGTTTTTTATAGAGCTCCTCGGCACTGATGTGTTGGCATTCCGGCGTTTGCAGGTACTCGAGGATCTTGATGCGGGGGGAGGTGATCTTCAGTCCGGCATCTTTAAGCTGCTGATTATTTGAGGTCATGGCACTCTGTCTTCTGAGGCGGCAAGGGCCGCAAGCTGGCATCAGGAAGTTGCATTATAGGGTCCACTCACTATGAAATGGAACCGTCTGGAGAACTGTTCCCCTAATTGCTGGGATAACCAATGTTAGCATTTTTCTGTTCAAAGCCCATATTGCATTAACAACTGCTGCCATTCCTTCACATCTGGAAGCCCATCGGCGGCGCCCACGGTACCAATTTTCCAACCGGCGAACAGACAGGCCCGGCGCAAGGCTAGCTGTGGATCTCCGTGTTGTAACCACTCATGGATAAAGGCTGAAAACAGCGCATCACCGGCACCTATGGTGTTGATGACCCCGCGAGGGGCTATGGCTGGAGCATGAAAAAACTCATCCAGAGCGGATTGATAGAGTAGGGCTCCGTTGCGTCCACATCCCATGATGATGAAACAGTTATGATATCGCTGGGCTAAAGAGCGGATAAACGCTTCTGCAGGGCGACCATTCAGACCTTCGTCACTCAAAAACAGAATATCGGCGGCGGCCATGAACTCCCGATTGTAATCGTCATCTATGTCCCACAGGACGTGGACATCACAGGCAATCAGCTTGTTCAGGCGTTTGGCGGTGGCCAGTAAGGGCCGGGAAAAGTTGATGTTGCATAAAATCGCCAGCTCGCACTGCTGCAGAGCGGACTCATAGCCGTCAGGCAACGACATCTCCTGACATTCCTTCAAGTCGACCTGGATCTGTCGGCGGCCGTCTGGATCGTAGAGGATCACACTCTGCGGGGTGGCGCTCAGGGTTCGGCTCATTCCATGCGCCGGAATGCCCGTTTGCTCGAGAGCCATCATGACGGTGTCACCCGCCAGATCTGGGCCAATCAGACTGTGCAGTTGGACACTGTGCCCCAAACGATGCAATGCCTTGGCAACATTGACGCCCACACCAGAAACTGTGCTCTGGATGCCATGAAAGGGATAGTGCACTGGAGCATAAGGGAGGGGGAATCCTGGAATGGCGACCGTGGTTTCAACATTGGTCAGGCCAGAGATAAACAGCGTCGACATGGGGGCCCTTGAAAGTGAGTTGTGGGGGCCCACCATAAAACAGGCCCGCAGTCGCGGGCCAGAGGTTTATTGCAGTTCGGCGAGACACATCTCGTCAAACAACTGCTTGCACCAGGCTTCCACGCGGGCGGCAGTCAGATCCGGTTGTCGATCTTCATCGATCCCCAGACCGACAAAGTGCTTGTCATCGACCAGTGCCTTGGAGGCTTCAAATTGATAGCCATCGGTCGGCCAGTGGCCAATGATGATGGCACCGCGAGGCTCTATGATGTCACGCAAGGTGCCCATCGCATCCAGGAAGTACTCGGCATAGTCTTCCTGATCGCCGCACCCGAAGATAGCGACCAACTTGTTGTTGAAGTCGATCTCTTCAAGCTCCGGAAAAAAATCATCCCAATCAGCCTGCGATTCACCGTAGTACCAGGTCGGGATCCCCAGGATCAGCAGATCGAAGCTCTCGATATCGGCCTTGGTGCTCTTGGCGATATCGAAGACATCGACCAGATGTGAGCCCAATTCTTTCTGGATCATGCCTGCCACGGCTTCCGTATTACCGGTATCGCTACCGAAAAACAGACCTACACTTGCCATAGTGGTTGTATACCCTTGGTGTTAAATGATGGTTGATTATGAATTAAGCCAGGGACTGGTGCACAGTCTCTGTTTCGATATGTTGCTTCAATACTAACTGGATCAGATCCGCTCGACTCAGATTCTGCCGTTTCGCCAATTCGTTGAGTTGTTCAAGCAACTCGGCCTCAACCTTCAACTCTACCCGCCGCAGGCCATTGGCCTTATCTCGTTTGAGCTGATTGCGTTTATTCACCTTCAACTGCAAGGCTCGGGGTAGCGGATTGGTTTTGGGGCGACCCGGGCGCTTTTCTTCCGCGAATAGATCCAGGGTGGTTCGGTCTTCTTGGTGTTTTGCCATGCTACATCTACTACGAACTTGACCCAATCCGGCTCAGCTGTGCACTTCGTCATACCTGGGTATGTCGCACTTGCAGAACCAACCAAACGATGAATTCATCACCTTCATGCCTGTTCGGAGCATGCGAGGTGTTCGTGTTCATCCTGAATGACCAGGCTGATCAACCCAGGCTCCTGCCCCATGATGCAACGGGCTTGTGTCTGCCACCGTGACTCGATTCGAGTGCTTGTCTCCGGCGGGGTTGAGCATCAGGGCGCGAACTATAGCATAAGCTTCAAGCCACTGTTAACGGCTTGTCGACAGGAAATCCACAACAAGTTTGTTGAACAATGCCGGTTTTTCGGCATGCAGCCAGTGGCCTGCTTCCTGGATAATTCGGGCTTTGGCACGCGGAAAGAGCGCCAGGATCCGGGCTTGATATTCCGGCAACAGATAATCCGAACTCCCTCCCTTGATAAACAGAGCCGCACCATCAAACCTCCCCGGCAGTTCCTCCCAGTCCATCAGCGTTGGGTAGTTGTCCACCAGTGCCGATAAGTTAAAACGCCATCCCTTGCCGGGAGCAAAGCTCTTGAGCAGGAATTGCCGCACACCGGCGTCAGCAAGCCAGGGGGTCATGAGGTCGTCGGCTTCTTTCCGGCTGATTTCTGGTTGGGTGGCAACTGCTTGCAAGGCGGCGATGACGCTATCATGACGCGGTGCATAGCGGACTGGGGCAATATCGACCACCACCAGATGGGTGACCCGTTGCGGATAACGTAACGCAAACTGCATCGCCAGCTTGCCTCCCAGCGAGTGGCCGACGAGGCTGACCTGTTCCCAACCCTGATGATCGAGCAGCGCTAATAATTGCTGGCACATGGTTGCCCAGTGCATATCTGCCGACTGTGGGGATGCACCATGGTTGGGTAAGTCGAGCTGAATGACCTGATGATGGCTGGCCAGAGTCCGGGCGAGGGCACCCAGGTTATCCAGATCGCCAAATAATCCATGCAATAACACAACGGGAGGCGCAGAGGTCACTCCTTGATGGCGGTAATGTAACAAGAGCATACCTCGAGTCGGTGCTAACAATTTTGGAACCTCATTGTAACCTAAAGCTCATATTCCAGGCAGTTGCTGATGCTCTGGCACTCAAGCTGCCGAATAGTTCTTCGACAACCCCTTGTCATCGTCGCAAAAGCACAGGCCATCTGTTGGGCTTGCTCCCCTGGCGATGTATAATCCGCGCGTTTGTTTTTCACGAGGTGACCCAACTGTATGAAGACCATTGAGGTTGATGAAGAGCTCTATCGCTACATAGCCCGCCAAACCCAGCATATCGGAGAGAGTGCTTCTGAAATCTTGCGTCGCCTGCTTGGCATGACGCCACTCAATGGCGAAGAGACTTATTTGTCTGTGTATCCAGAAACAGAAGAGTCGCCTCTTGCTGAAGCTGCTCAAACAGTTGAACTTTCCGAGTTGCTCAATAGCAGTGAGTTGGCGGCCAAAGAAAGTGCCATCGACCGTTTCATGCTGATCCTGAGTTCTCTTTATCAAGCTAACCCGGATGCCTTTACCAGCGCGACCGAAATCAAGGGCCGCAAGCGTATCTATTTTGCGCGTAGCGAAGAAGAACTGCGAGCTACCGGCAACACCACCAAACCAAAGCCGGTACCTGGTACTCCGTACTGGGTCATTTCCAATACCAATACCGGGCGCAAGCGCAACATCGTCGCTCTGTTGATGACCGCGATGGGCTACGCCGCCGAATTCACCGAGCAGGTGTGCGAGAAGATTTAATTCACAAATACAATCAGGAAGTAATCAAATGGCTCAACATTCCCATGCCGGGAAACCGGCCCGTCTGGAAGACCTGACTAATATTCCGCGTCTGATGTCTGCGTATTACCTGAATAAGCCCGATATGAGCAAGGCGGAACAACGTGTTGCGTTCGGTACCTCGGGACATCGCGGTAGTGCCTTGCTCAGCGCTTTTACCGAATCCCACATTCTGGCGGTGAGCCAGGCGATTGCCGAGTATCGTGCCACACAGGGGATCACGGGTCCCTTGTACATCGGTATGGATACCCATGCCTTGTCCGAAGCCGCTCTGGCATCCGCTGTCGAGGTGCTGGCTGCCAATGGCGTGCAGGTCTTTATCGAAAAAGGTCTGGGTTATACCCCGACGCCAGTGATTTCCCACGCCATTTTGCGCTACAACGGCGCCGGTCATGCCGATCAGGCGGATGGCATCGTTATTACGCCGTCCCATAACCCGCCAGAAGATGGTGGTTTCAAATACAATCCGCCCCATGGTGGCCCAGCGGAAGGCGAGATCACCAAGTGGGTAGAAAACCGCGCCAATGAGTTGCTGGAGCAGGGGCTTGCCGGTGTGAAGCGCGTTGCGTTTGCCGAGGCACGTCAGCTGGCCAATGTTCAGGAGCTGGACATGATGACGCCTTATATTGATGACCTGGCTCAGGTTATCGATATGGAGGCCATCAAGAAGGCTGGGGTCAAAATTGGTGTAGATCCCTTGGGTGGCGCCGGTGTGGCGTACTGGGACCTGATTGCCAAGACCTATGGTCTGAATATTGAAGTCGTCAACTATGCGGTCGATCCGACCTTCTCGTTCATGACGCTGGATAAAGATGGCAAGATCCGCATGGACTGTTCCAGCCCATGGGCCATGGCCAGCTTGATCGATCTGAAAGACAAGTTCGATATCGCGGTGGCGAACGATCCGGATAACGATCGTCATGGCATCGTCTGCAAGGCGGGTCTGATGAACCCGAATCATTATCTGGCCGTGGCCATCCAGTACCTCTTTACCCACAGACCGGGTTGGCCAGCACAGGCCGCCGTCGGCAAGACGCTGGTCTCTTCATCGATTATCGATCGGGTTGCGGCTTCCATTAACCGTGAACTCAAAGAAGTACCGGTAGGCTTCAAGTGGTTCGTGGATGGCTTGTTTGATGGCAGCTTCGGCTTCGGTGGCGAAGAGAGTGCGGGGGCTTCCTTCCTGCGTAAGGATGGTCGCGTTTGGACCACCGACAAGGATGGTATCCTGCTCTGTTTGCTGGCCGCTGAAATTCTGGCGGTGACCGGCAAGGATCCGCAGACTCACTACGATGAGCTCACGACGCGCTTTGGCGCGCCTTTGTATCGTCGTATCGATGCGCCAGCCAACACCGAGCAGAAGAATGTTCTCTCCAAGCTGGACCCGGCGATGGTCGAAGCCGCGGAGTTGGCTGGTGAGCCGATTATTGCCAAGCTGACCGCTGCTCCGGGTAATGGCGCCGCCATTGGTGGGCTCAAGGTTGTCACGGAAAACGGCTGGTTTGCCGCTCGACCGAGTGGCACTGAATCTATCTACAAGATCTATATGGAAAGCTTCAAGGGTGAGGCCCATCTGGATCGGATCCAGAAAGAGGCGCAAGAAATTGTCTCTGCTGCTCTGGCCAAAGCCGGTGTCTGACACCTGACGGTCGATTAGGCACCCACATCACGCCAGCGATTGTCTATCGCTGGCGTTTTTGTTTTTGCGGTACAGTAACCTTTCGTTCATGGCTTGTGCCTGGAGGCTTGGTTCCATTGTCGGCGTATCGCGTTCTATCGGCAGTCTCTCCTTCGGCTGATGGATGGGGATGCACCAAAATAGAACTTTCCCTGAGAAATATTCCGCAGATAACGAATTGTTACAAAATAGTAAATTTATCTGAGTCTGTGGGTTGGCGTAGCGTAGAAACCTGAGGCGAGGCTATTTAACGGTAGGGGATAAAATAATATGTCGACATCCTGATGTTGAAATCGCTTTCTCATCAGGTGAAATTGTTGCGTATTTTCAGGTATTTTCAGGACATTTCAAGCTCAGGGGATGAAAATAACCTTTTCATCCGTGATTATTTGATTAAGTAATTGAGTTTATTGGTTTTTTGTTTTTATGGAGTTATTTGTTTTCTGAAAATAGTTTCATGAGCAATGTATCCGTTTACCAGAAAAAAATGTGACCTGGGTTATATTTTGGGGTCAGACCTTTGGTTAGTATTCTGCTGCCGGATCTACAGCCCTTATAATTCACGCCCGGCAGCCTGAAATTTGGCTCACTACTCTCGAGTAACGAAGGAAATCGGTTATGGCGAAGAAAAAAGTTGAACAGCTCAGCGCCCTGAATAAAGAGCAGTTGAAGCAGGATATCGTTCACCACCTGCGCTCCACGCTGGGTACCAGCGAGCAAAAAGCGAGCAGACAAGCTTGGTGGAAGGCTACCTGCGCTGCAGTAAACGAATTGGTGTTTGAGCGTCTGACTCAGACTCAGCAAACCCACTTCCAGGAAAATACCCGTGCAGTTCACTATCTGTCTGCCGAATTTCTGATGGGTCGTCTGACTGCCAACAATCTGCATAACCTCTCGCTGTACGAAGTATGCGGTGATGCACTCAAGGATCTGGGCATCGACATCGCCGACTTGTGTGAAGAAGAGCCGGATATGGCGCTGGGTAACGGTGGCCTCGGTCGTCTGGCTGCTTGCTTCATCGACTCTCTGGCAACCCTGAACATGCCAGCGGTTGGTTACGGTATCCACTACGAACACGGTCTGTTCCGTCAGGAAATCCGCGATGGCCGTCAGATCGAGCGTCCAGACTCCTGGCGCGAATATGGCAACCCTTGGGAAATCTGCCGCCCTGAATCTGCCCAGGAAATTCCGCTGTACGGTTATGTTGAAACCGTATTTGGCGAAGATGGTAAGATGAAGAAAGTGTGGCATGCCGGTCAGAAGATCAAGGGCCTGCCGTGGGATATCCCGGTTGTGGGTTACCAAGGTAAGACCGTCAACATCCTGCGCCTGTGGGAATCCCGCGCCTCCGAATTCTTTGACTGGGACGTTTTCAACGCCGGTGGTTACATCGACTCCCAGGCTGAAAAGGCTCAGGCCGAAACCATCTCCAAGGTTCTGTACCCGAACGATGAGACCGAGGCCGGTAAGATCCTGCGTCTGGTGCAACAGTACTTCTTCTGTGCTTGCTCCCTGAAGGACATCATGCGTCGTTACAAGCGTGTGCATGGTAATGACTTCAGCAAGTTTGCCGATCAAATCGCTGTGCAGCTGAACGATACTCACCCGACTATCGCCATCCCGGAACTGATGCGTATCCTGGTCGACGAAGAAGAGCTGGAGTGGGATGCCGCCTGGAACATCTGCTACAAGGTGTTCTCTTACACCAACCACACTCTGCTGCCAGAAGCGCTGGAGAAGTGGGCTGTGTATCTGTTTGAACGTGTACTGCCACGTCACCTGGAAATCATTTACGAAATCAACCGTCGCTTCCTGGAAGACAAGGTTGAAGCCAAGTGGCCTGGCGATGACGCCATCAAGGCCAAGCTGTCCATCATCGAAGAAGGCAGCGCGCGCAAGGTCCGCATGGGTAACTTGTGCGTGATCGGCTCCCACAAGGTCAACGGCGTTGCCGAAATCCACTCCAAGCTGGTGAAGGAAGACTTGTTCCCCGAGTTTGCCGAACTGTGGCCGGAGAAGATGTGCAACGTGACCAATGGCGTGACTCCGCGTCGCTGGTTGCTCTCCTGTAACCCTGAGCTGGCCAAGCTGTACACCGAAACCGTGGGTAATGAATGGCCGCTGCAACTGGACAAGATGCGTGGCGCCCTGGCTCATGCCGACGATGCAGCGTTCCAGAAGAAGTTCATGGACATCAAGCTGGCGAACAAGCAGAAGTTGGTTAAAGTCATCAAGGCTGAAACTGGCATCGACGTGAGTGCCGAGGCGATCTTCGATATCCAGATCAAGCGTCTGCACGAGTACAAGCGTCAACAGCTGAACCTGATCCACATCATGGCTCTGTATCGTCGTCTGCTGGCCAATCCGGACTACGACATGCACCCGCGTGTGTTCATCTTCGGCTCCAAGGCCGCTCCTGGCTACAAGCTGGCCAAGGACATCATCTACGCCATCAACAAGGTTGCTGAGCGTGTGAACAGTGATGAGCGCATCCAGGGCAAGTTGAAGGTTGTATTCATGCCGAACTATCGTGTGAGCCTGGCTGAGAAGCTGATCCCGGCGGCTGACGTATCCCAGCAGATCTCCACTGCCGGTTACGAAGCCTCTGGTACTGGTAACATGAAGTTGGCGATGAACGGTGCCATCACGCTAGGTACTCTGGACGGCGCGAACATCGAAATCGCCGAAGAAGCGGGCGCTGAATACAATGCCATCTTCGGTCTGGAAGTGGACGAAGTGAAGGCACTGAAGGCCGCTGGCTACAATCCTTGGGATTACTACTATGCCAACCCTGAGCTGAAGGCTGTGCTCGACTGGTTCGACACTGACTTCTTCACTCCGGGTCGTCCAGGTGAACTCTCCTCCATCAAGCGTGCCTTGCTGGATGGCGGTGATACCTACCTGGCTCTGGCTGACTTCGAGTCCTACTCCGAAGCCCAGAAGAAGGTGGATGCCATGTACCGTGACAAGAAGGCATGGGCCAAGGCTGTGATCGTGAACTCTGCCACCATGGGCAAGTTCAACTCCGACCGCTCCATCCAGGACTACTGCGATAACATTTGGTATCTGAAGCCCTGCACCGTGGCCTAAGCATCAACTGTGATAGAACAAGGGGACCTTCGGGTCCCCTTTGCTTTATCTGAGATTTACCCTGCCATGTGATCACCGGTTAGCCCTCCAAGATCTTCGACCATCAACAATCAACCAGCCAACGGGCTATGCCAAGGAAAGCGGGCTATCCGTCAAGGGGAAGGTGCAAGGGGAGTGGCGGAGTCTGCAGTGCCCGCGCAGTGTCAGGCAAGCTCCTGCGTCAAGAGAGGCTGTGTTTTGCGGCCATAATGCAGCAGGTACCGAAGGGCGACGTAGCCGACGACTCCAGTGGCAATCATGAGCTCGGCCAGCGCCAGGTGCCGTACCAGCTGAATACTACTGGCATCCAGCTGCCAGCGACTCAGTTGTGTCGCCAGCTTGTACAAGGCCGTCGCCCCGATCACCATGGGGAAGGTAAAAGCGGCATATCCCGGGTTGAACGGCAAGCGCAGCAATGAGAAGAAGGCGACATAAATGATGGCGGTCATCAGCACGGCAATGCTTGCCAGCAGGGCGACCACCAGAGCCGATGGTTCCTGGCTCACGGTCAGGTAACCGGCCAGACACAGGCTGGCAGGAGCGGCCAGGATGGCGAGGGTGGGTTTGGCCGGATCCGGAATATCCCGCTCAAATATCAGGCGATAGATCATGATCGGCAATAGGATGGCATAACAAGTAAGCCCCAGATGCAACAGGGCATCCGCCAGTGGTTGCAAGGCGCCACCGGGAAAGGCGACATCGGCGACTATGATGCCGACCGGCGGTACAAACCAGCTTGGCAGCATATGGTGTAGGGCAAATTTTTTGGCCCGGTAATGGATGAAGCAGCCCAGAAATACCAGATGCAGGGTGATGGCACCTAGCCAGATTGCTTGTCCCAGCACTGGCTGCCATTCTCCTACACTGCTAGATACCAGCATCCAACCCATGGCGAAGGTTGGAACCACGCTGCCAACCACTGGATGAGCCAAATCGTCGCGCAGCAGACGGGGAAAGCGCACGAATTTGATGCCAAGGCTGAGCAATAAACAAGCAGCGATGACCGCGCCAGTCCACTTGGCGTAGTGTTGCAGCGGCAGGGCGTTTTCCCAACACCAGCCCAGGGCGGCAATGGCTAGAGCCAACCCGGCCAGTGGGGTGGGGAGTCGTGTCAACTTATGTTGTACCCGTTTGAACATATCGATGCTCCTGCCTCGCGATGATGGCAGTCATGATAAGACGTGGCATAATTTAAGAATATTTGAATCAACTGAACCCAGTGTTTAGTATTTCTGAACAATATGAACATTTCTCTGAAACAGTTACGACTTTTTGTCGCCGTCGTGCAAGCCGGAAATCTGGCGGAGGCTGCCGAGCGGCTGTTTATTACCAAAGCGGCAGCCAGCATGTCACTGCAGGAGTTGGAGAAACAACTCGATTGCCGGTTGTTTGATCGGGTCCGTAATCGTCTGCAACTCAATACCCAGGGGGCCCAGCTGTTACCGCTAGCCGATGAGCTGCTGCAGCGGCTGGACACCATAGAACATCTGTTCCAGCGCTCCGATCGCGCCAGCGGTGTCCTGCGGATTGGAGCCAGCCATACCATCGGCAACTATCTGCTTCCGCGCCTGCTGGCTGACTTTCTGCAGAATCACCCGGATGTCGATTTTAAGATCGAGATCAGTAACACCCGTACTTTGGTGGAACAGCTCGCTGATTTTCGTCTGGATATGGCATTGCTGGAGGGGAATAGCAGCGATAGTAATCTCCGCCTGCAGGAGTGGATGCCCGATAGTATGCATGTCGTTGCGGCGCCCAATCACCCGCTGGCTTTGGCCGGGCGCCTGAGCATGGCGGATTTGGAGCAGCAGCGCTGGCTGTTACGGGAGCCAGGATCCGGGAGTCGCGAGCAGTTCCAGCGCTTGATTGGATCCCATCTGCAGAGTTGGCAGGCCGGACTGGAGCTTAATACCACAGAGTCCATTTTGAATGCGGTAGCTGCGGGGTTGGGATTGTGTCTGCTCTCCGGGCTTGCCGCCACAGCGGCGGTCCAGGATGGACGCGTGGTGGTACTGGATTTGCAGCCCGGGATCCAGCGCCCGCTACGACTGGCATGGCATAAGGAGAAGTATCTGCATCCTGTCCTGGCTGAATTTATCGAGTTTTGTCATCACTGGCCGCCACGCAGTGGCCGGTGATGGGACTACACGCGATGCTGCCCAAGCCGGGGACATATGGCTACAATGATGGGCCTTGGGGACTGGGCCTGACTGAACACTTGCCGACAGAAGGAGAGACAATGCGGATCCTGATTGATGAAAATATGCCTGTGGCGGATGTGCTATTTGCCGACTTCGGTGAGGTGATCCGGGTTGCGGGTCGCCAGATGACAGCCGCACAAGTGGCCGATGCGGATCTGTTATTGGTGCGTTCAGTGACTCGGGTCGATGCTGCGTTGCTGGCGCAAGCCCGACGGCTGAAATTTGTCGGCACTGCGACCATAGGCACTGATCATATCGATCAAGAGGCATTGGCGGCCCGTGGCATTGCCTTCAGCAGCGCGCCGGGGTGTAACAAAGTCAGCGTTGGAGAGTATGTCATCAGCGCCTTGCTGGTCTTGGCCGAACGTTATCAGCTCTGTCTGGCGGGTATGACGCTGGGCATCATAGGGGCGGGGAATACCGGTTCTTCGGTCGCCGCCAAGGCCCAGGCACTGGGGATGCAGGTTTGCCTGTGCGATCCGCCGTTGGCCAAGGCGGGGGATCCCCGGGACTTTGTCTCCTACGATGTGGCCTTGGCCTGTGATGTGGTGTCGTTTCATGTCCCCCTGAGTGATGACGGACGCTATCCGACACGCCATTTGCTGGATGCTGAACGGATTGCACAACTACCTGCTGGTCAGTTTTTGATCAATGCCAGTCGCGGCGAAGTCTGGGATAACCTCTCTTTACTCCTGCGTCAGCAGACGTCCGAACCCTTGCGCTTGGTGATGGATGTCTGGGAGCATGAACCGGATATTCTGCAAGAGCTGATCCCTTACACCGAATTAGCGACACCCCACATCGCCGGGTACAGCCTGGAAGGCAAGATCATGGGTACTTATCAGCTCTATCAGGCCTATTGCCAGTTTGCTGGCAAACCTCTCACCCGAAGCTGGCAGGACTTATTACCTGCTCCAGCGGTGTCGCAGGTCCAGGTGAGTGAGCCGTTAACACCGGCACAGATCAAGCAACTGGTTCACCTGGTGTACGATGTGCGGCGCGATGACGCCCGCTTCCGGATGGCATATCAGGGTCCAGCCAGTTTTGATGAAATGCGTAAACAGTATCCCGAGCGTCGCGAGTGGTCCTCCCTGCGAGTACAGGGAGCTGCAGACCCACGCCTGACGGCGCTTGGTTTTTCCGTGAACGATTAATCATTCTCCAATTAACAAGCAACATGATGAGGTTTAAACAATGAGCCAGCGTTTTGATATTGCCATTCTGGGCGTTGATGGTCTGGGTGGTGAAACCCTGCTGGAGTTGCTCGAAGAACGCGAGTTCCCGGTCGGTAATTTATACCCGCTGGTCGTCAGTGAGAGTGAGCAGGAAAGTGTGCGCTTTGGCGGTCGAACCCTGAGCGTAGAGCCGGTTGCCGATTTTGATTGGAGCCAGGTTCAGCTGGCATTTTTCATGGCCGGCTCGGCAGCCAGTGCTGAGTGGGCGCAGGTCGCGGCGGATGCCGGCTGCGTGGTGATCGACAACAGTCTGCATTTCCGGGATGACTTCTCGGTGCCTCTGATTATTCCTGAAGTGAATAGTGACGAGTTGGCCGATGTTCGCCAACGCAATATCGTGGCCAGCCCGACCTGCATCGTGACGGAGCTGATGCTGGCTCTGAAGCCGATCCATGATGAAGTCGGGGTGGCGCGTGTGAATATTGTCAGCCTGCAATCGGTCTCGGGAACAGGTAAAGCCGGTATTCAGGAGTTGGCCAAACAAACCGCCAGTTTGCTGAATGGCCGTCCTGCCGAGTCGCACACCTATGAGGCGCAAATTGCCTTTAACCTGCTGCCGCAGATCGATAGTCTCGCTGACGACGGCTTTACGCTGGAGGAGCAGCGGTTAGAGAGCGAAACTCAGCGCTTGCTCGGGGATGAGCGCATCGGGGTGAATGCGACCTGCATCCGGGTCCCTGTGTTCTACGGCCATAGCCAGGTTGTGCATCTGGAGACCCAGCATGGCTGCGATCTGGAAGAGATAAAACGGGTTCTGGAGGCTGCCCCCGGGGTGAGCCTCATCGATGACGAATTACTGACGCCCGTTACTCACGGCGCTGGACAAAGTGGCGTGTTTATTTCTCGTCTGCGTCAGGACAAGACCCATCCCCAGGGTTTTAATTTCTGGCTGGTGACGGACAACATTCGCAAAGGTGGCGCGCTGAACTGCTTGCAGATTGCAGAAAGCCTGATCCAGGACCATCTGTGATGTGACCCGGGCCGCATTCAGCGGCCCGTCTTTTAGCTGAAAATATCAATCAAATCAGATTTTTCCTAGACTTACGGTAATATTCTTCCTCCCGTATCTCACTGGTACAGCGCGGGGGAGTGTTTTATATTGGAGCTGTCTTGCCTCTGCCTTCCCCACGTTATTGGTAGGCCTATCACGAAGGAACGATTATGGGACTGCACTTCTCCCGTCTGGCGTTAGCTGTCGCCCTCGCAATGCAACTGGCGACACCACTGCATGCGGCGGAACAGCTGGATGAGTTTTATATCGAGATCAAGGGACCGGATAAAACCGAGGTTGCGCCTCTGGTCCCGGCGAGCAGTCAGCCGCTGGCAACGCCAGTTGAGCAGAAACCTGTCCAGGTGAAGCCGCTTGCCAAGCCGATATCGAAAAAATCCACGCTCAAGGTAGGTGTTCCGCAGCCGTTTTTGGCGACGGAAGGTACAGACGTTGCGGTTATCGATGATGGTGCTTCGGCGGGAGTTTACGGTCCGGTCAAGAGCAGCGATACCCTATGGTCGATTGCCCAACAGGTAAGGCCGAGCAGTCAGGTTTCTATTCATCAGACTCTTCTGGCGATTTATCGCAAAAATCCTCAGGCGTTTGCGGGGGGACGTCTGAGTGGATTGTACAAAGGCTCTCGACTGAATTTGCCGACGCTGGCGCAAATCCAGAGCGAAAGCGAGGCTCAGGCACAGCAGGTTGTGCGGCGAAATGGTATGGCTTTACCGGCTCGTACCAGTTCGACACCCACGCGCGTGGTCAAATTGTCACCCAAGACCGAGCCTGCTGCGGATACCACGGCTGCGGCCGTCCCTGTTACCAAACCTGTGGTCAAGCTGACGCCGGAAAAGCCGGGCATTGCAGCGGCGGAACCGGTAGCGGTTGTGTCTGCTGCCAGTACCAGCGCGGACGTCGCGACGGCAGCGGTTACCGCGTCGGCAGTCTCTGCCGCCGCGGATGTCATCAGCGACAAGGTGGTGATAGCCAGCACACCGGCTGCGGCTGTTAGTTCAGCGAGCACAGTGTCTGATAATGTCGACGCCGCTGTGACTGCGTTGGTGGCCCAGAGCTCGTCTGCGGCCCCGACTGTACCCGCAGGTCCGACTTTACAGGATGAATATAAAGGTAAAATTGAGGAGTTGAGCAAAGCCAATGGTCAGTTAGAGTCTCAGGTTTCCAAACTGACACAGGATGTGGCTGAGCTGAAGTCATTGCTGGAGGCCAAGGTGGCCGCGCCCGCTGAACCCGCGGTGTCGGCGGCGGATACGGCGCCAGCTACAGATGCGGACAGTGGTTTCTGGAGCCAGTTAGTCTCCACACCGCTGAACCTGGCATTGACCCTGCTACTCCCGTTTCTGCTGGCATTGGCGCTGGTGAGCCTCTGGTGGATGGCAAGAAGCAAACGGGATCAGGCGGCTCGTGAGCTCGAGGATGCCGAGTCCACCGACTTGCTGATGGCGCAGGGGGATTCCCACTTTGATCATCTGCTGGCTGCCGATATGGTGGCGATCAGTGATCTGCCCGATCTGGAGCAGCAGGATGAAACCCTGCAACCGCAGCCGGAGATCATTCTGGATGAGCGCAAGGAGCCTGCCTTCTCCATTCCTGGCTCGTTCGCCCTGAGTGAATCCGCGTCTCGTCGTGATTCGTCAGATTCCGAGCTGGTCCCTGATTTAGGTGCTGAACCTCGGGGTGGCAATTTAGGATTGGATGAGGACCTGGATCTGGATCTGTCGGTCTCTGCTTCTGAATCCCAATCTCCAATCTCCGAGCCAGATTGGGGAGCGAGCGAACCGCTGGATGAATCCGAGTTTTTGTCAGCCCTGGGTGTGAGTGAAACCCAGACACAGCCTGTTGCAGCGGATCTGAGTTCGGCTGCGGCCGCACCTTTGATGCCTGAGCCGGTGGTGGTAGCGGATGATGAGTTCGTTCCTCGGGAAAATCTGAATCTCTCCAATGACGAATTGGATGCACTGTTCAGTAATATGGATGAGCTGGAGAGTGACCCTTCCTTTGTCAATCTGGAGGGAAGTGATGATAGCGAGACCGAGATTGAAGTGCTGGAGAGTGAACCTGTCTCTACCAGTGAAGAGGAGATTAACCTCAAAAACAGCTTGGCATCGCTAGAGCTGCAAGCCAGTGCGGAAGCCAGCGAGGTCCCTGCTGCTGATTGGTACAACGAGGAGCCGGCAGAGTCGCTGAACGCTCCGGTCGATGTGGATGACATTGATGCTCTGCTGGCACAATCGGCACCGGCGGTCAAACCTAAACCATCGTTTAAGGAGATCGACGAACTGCTGGCTGAAGCCGATCTGGCAACCGAAAGCGACGAGCCTTATCAGGGGTTGTCTCTGGATGTCGGTCTGGATGAATTCCCTGAAGTGTTGCCCGAGGGTGATAGCGTCGATGTGGATGCAGACGGGGAGCTGGGTGCAAAACTGGATCTGGCGCGTGCCTATCTGGAAATCGACGACAAGAGCAGTGCCATTGAGCTGTTGAATGAAGTCATGGCCAATGGGACCAGCCAGCAAAAAGACGAGGCCCAGCGTTTGCTCAAGCGCCTGGCTTGAGCGTCAGACTGGAGATGAAGCGGTGACCTCGGTCGCCGCTTCTTTTTTGGGGCGCATCTCGTATAATCGCGGCCCGAAGTAATAGAGCGAAGGAACAGATATGCGCATCGCCATGGGCATTGAGTATGACGGCAGCCGGTATTTTGGCTGGCAGCGGCAACGCGAAGTAAACAGCATCCAGGCTGAGCTGGAGCGAGCCTTGTCGCAAATTGCCAATCATACGGTCGAGGTTCAATGCGCTGGCCGTACCGATGCGGGCGTACATGCGACCGGGCAGGTGGTGCACTTTGACACCCATGCCGAGCGCAATTTATCGGCCTGGACCTTGGGCATTAATTCCAATCTGCCGCGCGATATTGCGGTGAAATGGGCGCAGGTGGTACCCGATGAGTTTCATGCCCGTTTCTCTGCCACGGCGCGACGCTATCGTTACATCATCCTGAACGCTAATTTACGCCAAGCGATATTGGCCGGTGGCATCAGCCACTATCATGGGGAAATTGATGCGGAGCGGATGCACCAGGCCGGGCAATGCCTGTTGGGCGAGCACGATTTCTCTTCATTCCGCGCCGTACAATGCCAGTCGAAAACACCATGGCGTAATATCACCCATCTGGCCGTGTCGCGGGTGGGGCCTTATGTGATTCTGGATATCCGTGCCAATGCGTTTTTACACCATATGGTGCGTAACATCACCGGCTCCTTGTTGGAGGTGGGGATGGGGAATCAACCCGAGAGCTGGATTGTCGATGTGCTTGCCGCCCGGGATCGGGAACGTGCTGGCGCTACGGCGAAAGCAGGAGGGCTGTATCTGGTCGATGTGACGTATCCGGAGCATTTCGCCTTACCCATACTGCCACTGGGACCACTCTGGTTACCGGACAATGCCCCGGGTACGACCAGTTTTAAGTAAACAAAACGAATGACTTGTGCTTAAATGCTCGGTCATGTGCCGTTGCTGAGTTGGTTGATTTGATGAACCGATACAGCAGCCTGGTAATTCTGGATGATGAAATAAAGGTATTTCATGAGCTGGCTTGAGAAAATTCTTCCGAAGAGCGATAACGCCCGCCGTCATAATATTCCGGAAGGGATATGGAGCAAGTGTGATGGTTGTGAGCAGGTTTTGTACCGAGCTGAAGTCGAGCGCAATTTACACGTTTGCCCCAAGTGTAGCCACCATATGCGCATCGGTGCCCGTGAGCGGTTGAATCGCTTTCTGGATGCCGATCATCGTCTGGAGCTGGGAACTGAACTGGAACCACAAGATGTGTTGAAGTTCAAAGACTCCAAGCGTTACAAGGATCGCCTCACTGCCGCGCAAAAAGAGACCAATGAAAAAGATGCCTTGATTGCCATGAAGGGGCAAGTCAAAGGTGTACCCGTGGTGGCCTGTGCTTTTGAATTCTCGTTTATGGGCGGCTCCATGGCGTCCGTGGTTGGCGCTCGTTTCGTACGGGCGGTGGAGACTTGTATCAAGGAGCGCCGAGGTCTGGTTTGTTTCTCTACCTCCGGTGGTGCGCGGATGCAAGAGGCTCTTTTCTCGTTGATGCAGATGGCCAAGACCAGTGCGGCTCTGGAGCGACTGAGCGCTGAAGGTTTACCTTACATCTCCGTACTGACCGATCCGACCATGGGTGGTGTATCAGCCAGTCTGGCCATGCTGGGTGATATCAACGTCGGTGAGCCCAAGGCATTGATTGGCTTTGCTGGTCCCCGCGTGATCGAGCAAACCGTGCGTGAAAAGTTGCCGGAAGGTTTCCAGCGTTCGGAATTTTTGCTGGAAAAAGGTGCCATCGATCTGATCATCGATCGTCGGGAGATGCGAGATCGGTTAGCGGCGCTGCTCGGCAAGCTGATGCACGTCTCCGTGCTTGAGGAATAGTTGATTCTGTCATGACGCAATCCGTAATGGCGCAAAGCCAGTCATTATCTGACTGGCTTTCTTATTTAGAACAGTTGCATCCCAGCGTCATCGACTTGGGATTGCATCGTGTTGGCGTGGTGGCTGACCGCTTGGCGCTGCGTCACTTACCCTGTAGTGTCGTGACGGTCGGCGGGACGAACGGCAAGGGAACGACCTGTGCCTTGCTGGAAGCCATTTATCGGGCTGCCGGTTATCGAGTCGGGGTCTACTCATCGCCCCACTTGCTGCGTTATAACGAGCGGGTGCGGCTGGATGGACAAGATGTCTCCGATGGGGATCTCTGTCGCGCATTTGCGGCAATCGAGGCCGTGCGCCAGGATATTTCGCTGACCTTCTTTGAGTTCGGTACCCTGGCGGCGTTGTGGTTGTTTCGAGAAGCAGCCCCTGATCTGGTGTTGCTGGAGGTTGGGCTCGGTGGTCGATTGGATGCTACCAATCTGGTGGAGTCGGACCTGGCGGTTGTCACCAGCATAGCGCTGGATCATTGTGATTGGTTGGGCGATACCCGAGAAGCGATTGCCACCGAAAAAGCGGGTATATTCCGGGCGCAGAAACCGGCTATCTCCGGTGAGCCACAACCTCCGGCAACCCTGGCGGCGACCGCGCATGCCCTTGGTGCTCACTTGCTACAGGTTGGCGAAGATTTTGGGCGCACCGAGTCCGCAGAGAGTTGGACTTTTCATGGCCAGCGCGAACGGTGGTCGGGATTACCCTATCCTCAGTTGCCCTTGGCCAACGCAGTGACCGCGCTGGCGGTGGTTGAGCAGTTGGGATTGGTGGTGGATGAGGCGGCTGTGCATACCGGTTTGCGTCGGGCGCGATTAGCCGGGCGCATGCAACGGTTGCGGCAGCAGCCCTCCGTGATCGTGGATGTGGCGCACAACCCGCATTCGGCTCATTATCTGGCGCAGCAATTACGTCTGCGACCACAAACCGGCCGCCGTCTGGCTGTTGCCGGGATGCTCAAAGACAAAGATATACAGCATACCCTCAGCGAGCTGGATCCACTGATTGATGAGTGGTTTCTGGCTGATCTGTTAGGGCCCAGAGCCGCGACTGCGTGTGAGTTAGCGGCAGTGCTGCGTCCCGATGCCATTCGGCATTGCTATGATGCCGTACGGAAGGCTTACCAAGCGGCCCTGACAGCGGCCGGGGCAGAGGATGAAATCATCGTCTTGGGATCGTTTTATACGGTTGCGGATGTGATAGCAGAAGAATTGGATATGACAGGAACATTAGGGAGTTAATCTTGGCAACGCAATTTCAGAACCGGCTGATAGGAACTGTGATTCTGGTTTCTTTAGGGGTCATCTTTTTGCCAGATCTCTTGAGTGGCAAGCGCTCGAATCATCATGATCCGATTGCCAGCGTTCCCCTGCGTCCAGATGCGGCGGCCCCTTTGCCCGCAATCTCTGCGGCGACGGCGACGCAAATGGCTCATTCGGCAAGTGCCGGCATGGCGACGCCAGAGGGCGTTGTGGTCAATCAGGCGGCTGACGAGCAGTGGTCGGTGGATGAGGTTGCTCCAACCGTAGTGGCGGGCAACGATACGGCAGGTCAAGTGGTTGTAGCGCAACCTGGAACTGTCGTGGCGGCTAATCAGGCGCCAGTTGCGGTCAAGCCTGCCGCGACTGAACCGGCAAAACCCAAGAGTGAGCCGCAAAGTGTGGCAACCAAAGCGCAGCCAGCTGTCGTCCCGAGCGAGGTGAAACCAGTCGAGCCGAAGCCTGCCAAGCCCACGCTGCAAGCGGGACAAATCAAGCCCTTCGTCGAAGTCGTGGAAGCGCAACCGACCTCTGTCGGGAGTGCAGCCAATAAGTATCAGGCGCCGCAGGCTAAACCGTTATCCTCTTCAGCGGCGACCAGCCGCGCCGCCTGGACCATTCAGGCGGGTGTGTTTTCCAGTGGCGACAATGCGCGCGTGCTGGTAGGTAAGTTGAGAGCTAGCGGTTTGCCCGCCAATGTCAGTTCATTCCGCAGTGGTGGATCGACCCTGTACCGGGTGACCGTGGGCCCAGATGTTTCCCGTGCCAAGCTGGACAGCCTGGTGCCTCGTGTCAGCCAGATTGCCGGCACCTCGGCCAAGGTCATTGCCTATAGTCCATTGGGTTAAAGAAAACGCTCCTTCGGAAGCGCTACAAAAAAGAGGTGATTCTTCACCTCTTTTTTTTTATTGTCCCCAGCACCAATCATGGTTCGGAGTCTTGTCGTGGATAATCTGCAACTGGAAACATACCTGGATACCTTGCTGGAGAGTCGCCAATTCAAAGATTACAGCCCAAACGGCTTGCAAGTGGAGGGGCGAAAGCAAATCCGGCGTCTGATCACCGGGGTCACTGCCAGTCAGGCGTTGCTGGATGAGGCAGTGCGGCTGCAAGCCGATGCGATTTTGGTCCACCATGGATACTTCTGGGGCGGGGAGTCGGCACAGATCCGCGGCATGAAAAAACGGCGTCTGCAGACGCTGTTACAGCACGACATCAACCTGTATGCCTACCATCTGCCGCTCGATGCACATCCAGTTCTGGGCAATAACGCGCAGCTGGCCCGACTGCTGGATATTCAGGTCGTTCGCCCACTGGAGAGCGATAATCCGTGCTCTTTGTCGCTGGTCGGCGAACTGGCTGTGCCGCTCAGTGCCGAGCAGTTTGCCCAGCGGCTGGCCTCGGCTCTGGGGCGTGAGCCCTTGTTGTGCATCGGGCAGGAGGGTAGATCCATTCGTACCGTCGCCTGGTGCAGTGGTGGTGGGCAAAGCTATATCACTCTCGCCGCTGAACAGGGCATTGATGCTTTCTTTTCGGGTGAGGTTTCCGAACAAACTGTGCATGTCGCGCGCGAGATGGGGATCCATTTTTATGCGGCAGGGCATCACGCCACGGAGCGCTATGGCGTCAAGGCCCTTGGAGAGCGGCTGACCGCAGAATTCGGGCTCGAGGTGCAATTTATCGATATCGACAATCCGGTCTAGATCCCGGGTTGTTCGGCTGCGACATCTAGTGGCAGCGTGATGATGAAACAGGCGCCGGGTGACTCGGTAGGCTGGTAGATAATACTGCCGTTGAGCAGTTGCTGTATGAGTTGGCGCGTCAGGTAAAGCCCCAGACTGTTGCCCGTAGCGCCAGGGTTGGCACTCTGGAACGGCTGAAACAACTTCTCTTCCAGCTTCTCCGGTATCCCGCAACCATTGTCGCGGAATGTAATCACCACATGCTGTGCATCCTGCTTCGCGCTGATCACGATCTCTCCGGCATCGTCGGGGGAAAAACCGTGGTGTAGGGCGTTCATCATCAGGTTGTTGATCACCTGAGCAATGGCCAGTGGATAGCTGTCGAGGGTGATGTGGGGCGGACAGCGGATATACACCTGGTGACCTGGTGGCTGCCAGTGCGGCATCAAACGATGGACAGTTTCCTGCAGTAGCTGCGCCAGATGGATATGTTGTTTTTCCCCCAGATCCTCCTTATTGGTTTCGGGCTGATAGTGATCCAATAAATACTTTGCTTGATTCAACTGGATTTGCAGTTGCCGAAATAGCGCCAGAGTGTTCTGACTGGAGTGATGCAGTTGATTGCGGTCGATGGCCGTCTGGTGCAGTTGACTATCCAGCAGTTCTTGTTGTTGCTGGAGCTGACGGCCAAGCTCGGTCATCTGCTGGATGGGCCACTTGAGAAGCTGGCGTAAAATTTGCGATTCGGCATGCTGCAAGATGCGGCTTGCCGTAACAAAGCGTTCACTTTGCATATTCTGCACGGTTTCCAGCGTTTCCTGCAGGCTTTCGTTGCCTGCTTGCAAGGCATCATTTTGTTCCTGCAGACGCTGTTTCTGGATCTGGATTTCATCAAGCATCCGGTTGAAAACGGTGTTAATTAGCTCCAGTTCGTCATGGGTTTCGGAGGGGAGCCGAAAGGTGAAGTTACCCAGGGCTATCTGGGCGGCAGCCTGGGTGAGATAACGAAAACGGCGGTAGATGTAACCACCGATCCAGGCGGGCAGAATCCAGCTCAACAGCAGACATAGTCCCAGGGTGGCGGTCAACCAGAGCCAGTGCCATGGATCGCGTTCGTGATGTTGCAGCAAGATCAGGCGCCAGCCAAAAGATGTGGTGATCCAGCTGGCATCTTGCAGGGGGCCCAGTTGGGTGTTGCTGGCCGAGGTCAGCATGGGCTGGTAGGGGGAGTCCTTAAGGATCGGTGTCGATACCAGCTCACCCGAATGGGCATCGAGTCGAAAGAGGCGCTGCTGCTCCGGATCTACTAACGCCAGTGAGAGCGTCTCGAGGGCCAATGGTTGCGATAGCAATACTGGTACGTTCAGTAAGAACAGCTGCTTTTGCGTCGGCTCCTCCATGCACAGATAGAGCTGGATCCTGTGGGCCGAAGCAAGGGGCATGATGCGTCCTGGTGCGGGAGGGCAGCTTGTTTCAGCCAGTGAGGGGACGCGGCGCTTGCCCTGCCAGGTTTGTTGGTCTTTTTGCCAGTAGGCACTGAATTCGGGGGGCAGATCTGCTTGGAGCTGGGCAGCAGAGGCCGCCTGCGCCAGGCGTTGTTGCAGTTGCCACTGATAGCTGGTGACCAGAGATTGAAGTGTCGCTGGATTTAGGCGCTGTGAGGAGGAGGCAACCAGAGACCTAGCTTCGTAGAAGCCGAGTGGAAGCAACAGCAGCAAGAATAAACCGAAACTGATCCGGCGGCGTAGATGTGTTGTCATCTGATTCCCATCGTGAGTGATGCTCTAGAGGGGAGCTGCCTTAAGCATTGACGCAAGTGCATAAAAAAGAAAGGGCTGACCGCCGGGCTCCCCGTGTTGTCTTGTCCTTCATTCCCGAGACAGGTACCCTAGCGCCTGACAGCCGGGAGGTTACATGGAATACCAGATCCCCACGGTGTTGATGGTGGAGGACTCAGCCCCGCTCAGCGCCGTTTATCAAGCCTATCTCAAACACGAAGCAGTGACTCTGATCTCGGTGGCCAGTGGTGCCGAGGCATTACAGCAGTTGCCGCTGCTGCAACCGGATATCCTGCTACTGGATCTGCATCTGCCCGATATGTCAGGGATGGAAATTCTCAAGCATGTCCAGGCGTCGGCTTTGGGGATCAGCACCATTGTCATGACTGCCAATGGCTCTTTGGACATGGCGGTGGATGCCATGCGCTTGGGAGCTCATGATTTTATCGCCAAACCTGTCGATGCGGATCGCCTGCGCGTCACCCTACGCAATACCATCGAGTATCGCCGTTTGAATGCATTGGTCAGTCGCTATCAGAACGTCTATCCCCGTGACCAATTTGAAGGTTTTGTCGGTGCCAGCGTTAGCATGCAGGAGGTTTATCACACCATAGAAACCGCAGCCTCTTCGCGCGCTACCATTTTTATTACCGGGGAAAGCGGTACCGGCAAAGAAGTCTGCGCGGAAGCGATCCATCGGCTCAGCGGTCGCCATAACCGGCCTTTGGTGGCGTTGAACTGTGCGGCGATCCCCAAGGATCTGATGGAAAGTGAAATCTTCGGCCACGTCAAAGGCGCGTTCACCGGTGCAGTCAGTGAGCGGATTGGTGCCGCCGGGCGCGCTCATGGCAGCACCCTGTTTATGGATGAAGTGTGTGAGATGGATCTGGAGCTGCAAAGTAAACTGCTGCGTTTTTTGCAGACCGGATGCTTTCAAAAAGTTGGCTCTTCCATCACCGAACAAGTGGATGTGCGGATTATTTGTGCCACCAATCGGGATCCCCTGCTCGAAGTCGCTGCGGGGCGTTTTCGGGAAGATCTCTATTACCGGCTGCATGTCATTCCGTTGCAACTGCCTCCGCTTCGTGAGCGTGGTGATGATGTTCTGCGCATTGCCGAGGTTTTTTTACAAAACTTTGCGCGCGAGGAGGGTAAACGTTTTTTACGCTTCAGCGACGAGGCTCGCCGTGCCTTGTTGGTCTATCACTGGCCAGGCAATATTCGCCAGTTACAGAACGCGATCCGCCAGATTGTGGTGTTACACGACGGATTGGATGTCACGCTGAATATGCTGCCCGCCTTGTTGCGGCAAGATCATCGCTTGCAATCGCAGACGCCGGAGCCGATGCCGCAGACTCTGATGAAGACGACGATTGCCAGTGAAGGTTCCATTCGCCCCTTGGCTGTGGTTGAACGAGACGCTATCCTTCAGGCTATTGAAGCATGTCGCGGGAATATCCCCCACGCCTCGCGTCTGCTGGAGGTCAGTCCCTCCACTCTGTATCGCAAATTACAGGGATGGCAGGAACAAGGGCTGCTGCCTGATAACCATAAATAAGAAAGTCCTGTGAGCACGGGAGAGTTACCATCATGCAATGGATCGATGAAGGGATCCTCGCACAACTGGGCCGGGATGCCGGTGAAGAGTTGTTGCCGCAATTAGTGGCCATCTTTATCGAAGATGGCCAGAAAAACCTGGATGCGTTAGTCAACGCGCTACAGACGCGTGATGCCGAGCACTTGCTGTTGCTGGCGCATACCCTCAAATCCGTGTGTGCCACTTATGGCGCCATGCGTTGCCATGACGAAGCCTTGGCACTGGAAAATGGCTGTCGCCAGCAGGCGTGGACCGTGATGGAGCAAGAGGTTGCTAACTTGCAAATCAGTCTTCCAGCCAGTTGCTCGGCCTTGTTATCTCTTCTTCCTGCGGTTCACCCGGCCTGATCCTTATCTCTGGTTTGCCAGGCGAAGGTCTCCAGTGCGGCCAGTAAGCGGATTCGGTCATGGCGCCAGCGACATCCCGATTCTGCAAGGGGCACCCGGAAACAGGGGATCTCCAGCTCGGGAGCATGGGGCCCTGCTATGACTGCATCCAGCGGGCGTTGGGTGACCTGGGTCAGCCAGCGGACTTGCTCGCTGAGTGATAATTGCCCGCCAGGCCCCAGCTCGGGCTCCAGGTTCGCGAGAAAGATGCAGCACGCCCGGGTCTGACGGATGGCTTGAGTTAACTCAGGAACCAATAGCGGTGGTAGCAGACTGGTAAGAAAGCTGCCGGGGCCAATCAACAGCAGATCTGCCTGCAAAATAGCATCGACTGCTTCTGGTGTGGCCTCTACGGCCGGGGAAAGCAGCAATTGCTCGGGCAAGTCATGCCAGGCATCGATGGATGTTTCGCCAAACACCCGGGTACCGCAAGCGCTCAATCCCATCAGGTCGGTCGGCGTTTCTGACATCGGGATGATCTGGGCCTGCACCCCCAGCATATGCCGGATGAGGGTAATCGCCTCCAGGGGGCGGACTGACATGTGGTTTAGTACCAGCAGCATCAGATTGCCCAGATTATGCCCGGCCAGTTCGCCTTCACCACTGAAGCGATACTCGAACAAGCGGCTGCCGGTGCTGGGTTCGGTCACCAACTGGTTGATGCAGTTGCGTAGATCGCCCCAGGCAATGCCTCCCTGCGTCTGGCGCAATCGGCCCGACGAGCCGCCATTGTCACTGGTGGTGACGATACCCGTCAGCCGGGAGCCAACACCTTGCAGCGCTGAGAGCAGGCGTCCCAAGCCATGACCTCCACCGAGGGCGACTATGTTGGTGAATTGATGGAGCGGTGGCTGCATATCAGATAGTCATCAGAGTCTTAGGTTCAGTCGAGCTTTAATCATATAATTTCCCGGTCGGGTTACATAACCATTCCCGTGCGCTCTTGCGGAGTGCTCACAGAAAAAGGAGAGGCCGTGAAGGTCGCGACTGCATTTTCATTACAGGCCGGGAGCGAGCTCGCGGTACAAGAAGTCATCGAGGATATTCGCCAGAAACTGGGCGCCGCGCCCCATCTGTTGCTGATCTATTTTACCGAGCTCCATGATGGCAATGTTCTGCTGACGCAATTGAAAGCGGCCTTTCCCGAGTGCCAGATCACCGGCTGTAGCTCGTGTCAGGGAATCATGACCGAGGCGGGTTACCACTCGACGGAGGGCCGGGCGCTGGCGTGTTGGGCGCTTCGAGATGAGAAGGGTGCGTATGGCTGTGCCTTGGCTCCACTGACCCAGAGTATCGAGGCTACGGTTCAAGGCTTGCTGGAACAGGCGATGCGCCGTTGCGAGCGCCCAGGTGAGCTGCCGCAGTTGGTCTGGTTACATGCCAGTCCCGGCCACGAAGAACGAATCATGGCCGCGATCGAGGCTCGACTGGGCCGTTCGGTGGCCATTGTGGGGGGGAGTGCCGCGCACAATCTGCGCGGTCAGCGCTGTCAGTTACTGACTCAGGATGGTTGTCTGCAGCAGGGGATCGCCATCACGCTGTTTTATCCGGATTGCCAGATTGCCACCAGTTTTCACTCCACCTATATGCCGGCCGGCCCCCGGGGCATCGCGACCCGGGTCGAGGGCCGCGAATTGCTAACCATCGATCATCAGCCGGCTGCTGCCGTGTATAACCAGTGGACTCAGGGATGTATCGCCAATGCCATGTCGGGCGGCAGTGTCTTTGCCCAGACCACCTTGTTTCCCCTGGCCCGGCAGGGGGGGCTGTTGTCGGGAGTGCCGTATTACAAGCTATCACACCCCGAGGAGGTTACGACTCGAGGTGGCTTGCGGCTGTTTACCGATATTCAAGAAGGGGATGCCGTGATTTTAATGGAGGGGAACCGCTCCGGATTACTGGATCGCGCAGTACGCTCCAGCAACCTGACGTTAGGACAGGGGGACATGGAACAAGTCGCGGCGCTGAATATCTTCTGTGCCGGCTGCATGTTGACCTTGAGTTCGGCGATGGATCAGGTGGTTGATGCGCTATTGCTGGCCCGTCAGGGGGTGCCATTTATTGGCCCCTATACCTTCGGGGAGCAGGGGCGGTTCAGTGGTGGTGAGAATGCCCATGGCAATTTGATGATCTCCACCGTGGTCTTCTACCGGAAAAAGGATGTGGCATGAACCAGCAGGCGAAGAGTCCGGCAGAGCTGGAGCTGGAGCTGCACGAATTGCGTCTGCAGTTGGCGGCCAGTCAGGAGCGGGAAAGTAAATGCAGCGCCGAGAATAGCTGGCTGCTCAAAGGCATGGCCATGCTGACGCGGCCGCAGAGTATTCATAGCCTGTTTGATGCGCTGATTGCTATCTTGCGGCCACTGATTGGTTTTGAACATGCGGCCATTCTGGTGCTGGAAAAACAGGAGCCGCAGCTACGCTGTGCTGTGGCCAGCCATCCCTTGCTGCAACAGCAGAACTGGCAACGCGGTCCCTTGTTCGAGCGAGTCTTGACCGGCGAGACGGTGGCGCTGTTTGCGCCCGAATTAACCCAGGAGTTTGCCGCTTGTCACCCGGATGTCCAGCGCATGGCGGGGAGCGTCTTGCTGACCTCTTTAAACCTGGTGCAGGGCCGGATGATGCTGATCTGCTGTCACTCGGCGCGTCATCGTCTGGATCTGCAGGCGCGGGATCTGCTGGAGCGCTATCGACCCTTGATGGATCAGGCTCTGTTGAACGTAGGTTACCGATCCCGGCTGGAGCTTCTGGTCGAGGAGAAGACCCGGGCCTTGCGCCAATCCCAGCAGTGTTTCCGCCAGTTTGCCGAGATGGCAAGTGATTGGTTCTGGTTGACGGATGCAAACCACCAATTCATCCAGTTCGCCGAGGATGTGGAAGGCGAGGAATTCACCTCCAGCCTGATGTCCCAGATCCGCGGCAAGTGTTTCATGGATTATCTGACCGACCGCGAACGCAGTAAGGCGGAGAAATGGCAACGCCATCGGCAGGATCTGGCAGAGCACAAGCCGATCCGTGCTTTTCGTTTCGAAGTATTTTTCAACGGCCAGAGCCGTTGGCTGTCGATCAATGCCGATGCTTATTACGATGATCGCTCACAGTTCCTCGGTTATCGTGGCACCGTGAATGATATAACCAGTCAGGTTGTGCGCAATCAGGAGCTAAAACGCGCCAAGATGCGCGCCGATGCCGCCAATCAGGCCAAGTCGCAGTTTCTGGCGGTGATGAGCCACGAGATCCGGACACCGATGCAGGCCATTCTCGGCATGCTGGAGTTGCTGGATCAGAGCGAGTTGACCAGCAAGCAACGGGAGTTGATCCGTCACGTCACCCATTCGGCGGCCCTGCTACAAACATTGCTGCATGATGTTCTGGATTTGTCGCGTATTGAATCCAGCGAGATGACGCTGGAGTCGATCCCTTTCGAGAGTCACTTCGTCATCAACTCGGTGATCACCCAGTTGGAAGAAAGTGCTCGCAGTAAGCAGATTGGTTTGCTGGTTGAGCTGGATCCGCAACTGCCACCGCTGTTGCAGGGGGATCCACTTCGTCTGACCCAGATCCTGTTTAATCTGTTGGGCAATGGCATCAAGTTTACCGCTCAGGGCCAGGTCAAGCTGAGTGTCCGGCGCGAGAACCGCTGGTTGCATTTCCGAGTCCAGGATACCGGTATTGGTATACCGCCAGAGCTATGTAGCGAACTGTTTCGACCCTTCCGTCAGTTGGATCCCTCCATGACCCGGCGCTTTGGTGGCACAGGTCTTGGGCTGGCTATCAGCCAGCGCCTGGTCTCCTTGATGGGGGGGGAAATTGGTGTCGAGAGTCAACTCGGTGTGGGTAGCTGTTTCTGGTTCCGTATCCCCTGTTACGAGGTGCAAGGGGGAGCAGGGGCCGAGGTCATGGTGTCGAGAGAGCCCGAAACTTTACCGACCTTGCAGATCTTGTTAGTAGAAGACAGCCCGGTCAATCAGCAGGTCATTCAGGCCATGCTGCGGAAATTGGGACACCAGGTGACGTTAGCCAGTAATGGACGTGAAGCGGTTGCCGCCGTGGCCGCTACCAATCCGCACCTGGTATTGATGGATTTACGGATGCCGGAAATGGATGGCCTGGAGGCAACTCGGCGCATCAAACAAACTCATCCCGAGTTGCCTATCGTCGCATTGACCGCCAATGCCTCCGAGGAGGATCGTAACGCCTGTCGTCAGGCGGGGATGAGTGAACTGGTGAGTAAACCTGTGACCTCAAGGAGGCTTCATATGGCACTCTTTGATGTAATGGGCAAAAAAAATGGCCAACTCTAGGTTGGCCAAACTTCAGCTGTCGCTGAAGAGAGCACGGGATAAAACTGGTTTACAGATTTATATATGAAATTATCGTGCCAACTTTTTTAAGCGGATAAATGGCCATATTGGTCTATTTTTACACCTTTACTCTAAAAAGGGCTCATTGGATTCCGCTTTTTGCAAATCGGTCATTGCAAAATGCGAATGCATTAGCGTTTTGCAAATTCCACTGATTAGTGACCTGCAAAAACTAACAGGTCCATCATGGGGCCATCGTCTGTCGTGCGGTAAATGAAATGTTACGAATCGATGGTCTGGGGTATCCTGTGCGGCTTGAGGGTGAAGGTGCTGGTTTTTAACCTAAGCCTGGATTGATGGTATGATTGGCCACCTTGATGGTGATGGAGAAGATGTGATGTCAACCTTGAGTAAAGAAGCCATCCTGGTTCGCTCTGCGCTGGAAGCCAGAGGACTCGAGACCCCACGGATTGCAAACCCGCTGACGGATGCGGAAAAAAAGACTCGCATCGAAGCGCATATGCGGGGTGTCATGGAAGTGCTGGGGCTGGACATGGCGGACGACAGTCTGGCCGAGACTCCCCAGCGGATTGCCAAAATGTATGTGGAAGAGATCTTCTCTGGACTCGACTATCAGGCTTTTCCCAAGATCACCCTGATTGATAACAAGATGGGGGTCGATGAGATGGTCAAGGTGAGTAACATTACGGTGACCAGCACCTGTGAGCATCATTTTGTGACCATCGATGGTCTGGCCAAGGTCGCCTATTTCCCTCGCGGCAAGGTGATCGGGCTGTCGAAGATAAACCGCATCGTGCAGTTTTTTGCCAAGCGTCCCCAGGTACAGGAGCGTCTGACCCAGCAGATCCTGGTGGCCTTACAAACCTTGCTGGAAACCGAGAATGTGGCTATTTCCATGACGGCGACCCATTATTGCGTCAAATCCCGGGGCGTCATGGATGCCAGCAGTCTGACCACCACCACGGCCCTGGGTGGCATGTTCAAGAGCAATCTGGCGTCCCGGCAGGAGTTTTTGGGCAACTTCTAGTATTGCCATTTGCGCGGGCTATGAGCGTGCGACGAGTGACTGGCTGCTACGTGTCATTGCACAAAGGGAACCCTCGGGTTCCCTTTGTGGTATGGGGCTGCTGATAGTTCGGGGCTGTTGGTCGCTCGGGTCTATTGCACTTGCAACTGGAGTGGCATTCCTCGTCAGGCCGCAACTTCCTTCCCGGCTGACTGATGAATGGCAATATAGCGCTGGTATTTAGCGGCTTTGAGACGGGATAAGTCCACCAAGACCAGGCCATCCACGCAATCGGCAAAGTCCGGATCGGTGCCGAAATCCATAAACTGCACGCCACCGGTTTCGCACAATTCCGAGTACTGCTTGTAAAGGGTCGGAATGGCGCAGCCCAGGTTATCCAGCATGGATTTAAGCCGGGCCAAGTCTGCGGCATAATCCTGCCCGCTAAACTGCTCCAGCACTTGCGGCAGCGAGGCCGGGTAGGGGCGACGTGAGTGGGCGACACCCAGCTTGGCCGGAAAGTAGAGCCGATAGAAGGCGATCAGCAGATCCCGGGCCGCCATGGGTAGGGAGCCCGAGATGGACACAGGGCCAAACAGATAACGATACTCGGGGTGGCGCGCCAAGAAAGCCCCGATCCCTTGCCATAGATAGTCCAGTCCACGACGCCCCCAGTAGGCGGGTTGAATGAAGCTGCGACCTAGCTCCAGCCCCTGCTGCAGTACGTCATCCATCTGTTCGCCATAGGCAAAGAGACTGTGGCTATAAAGCCCGGCGAGGCCCTTGCTGGCCAGTTGCTCGGCAGTGGGGATAAACCGGTAGGCGCCGACAATTTCCAGCACGCCCGGATCCCAGAGCAGCAGATGCAGGTAGTCATCATCGTATTTATCCAGATCCCGGCGCTGTCCCGTACCTTCACCGACGGCGCGAAAAGCGATTTCCCGTAGTCGTCCCAGCTCGCGGAGGATGGGGGCATGGGGCTGATCCTGCCGACGATACAGATAGATCTGCTTGCCATCCGGGGTTTGGCCCAGATGTTCGCAGTGCTCGACTTCGCGTTTGAGCAGGGCGCGCTCCTCGGGCAGGGCAATCGGCGATTCGGACTTGAAGAGTCCAGATTTTCCCTTGGCCAGGCGATACAGGTGCTTGCGGAAACGCTTGGCCAGTTGTTCCAGGGTGAGGTCCTTGTCAGCCCAGGCGGCATAGGGGATGCGGGCGCCAATGCGTAAATGGATCCGGCCGCGACGATGGGCAAACATCTCGCGCACCAGCAGCAGAGTCGCCAGCGGCTTGTAGAGCATGGAGGTGAGGTAGAACAGCGGCGAGTTACGGCCCCTGACATACAGAGGCACGATCGGGGCGCGGCTGCGGGCGGCTAAACGTAAAAAACCAGGATTCCAGCGACCATCCCGCACGCCCTGCGGCCGCAGACGGGAGACCTCGCCGGCCGGGAAGACGATTAAGGCTCGCCCTTCGGCCAGATGCTCGCGCATGGCTTCGATTTGCTGGCGATTGGTCCGGCTGCCCATGTTATCCACCGGAAACAGCAGCGGTCGCATTGGCGCGACATGGGCCAGCATCTGATTGGCCATGATCCGCACATCGGGGCGCACCTTGGCCACGACTCGCAACAGCGCCATACCATCCAGTGTTCCGATCGGGTGGTTGGCAACCAGCACTACGGGGCCGCTGCTGGGGATGTGCTCCAGCTCATGATCCGCGACTTCACAGGCAAAGTCGAAGTAGCCCAGCACCTGCTCGATAAAATCCAGACCGTGGAGATGGGGATACTGTTCAGCAAATTGCTGCAGATCGTGTTCATACAGCACCCGGCGGAGCAGGGGCTTGAACCAATGATGGTGCGACTGGGTGGGGAAGTATTGGCTAAGCAGGGCATCGACGCTGATCATGGTTGGCCTCCGGCAGTTATACCGGAGGCCAGCTTGCTAGCGGCTCATGACAGCTGCAGGTCAGCGCGGTGACGAGTGTGTGACGGTCAGACGCGCGATGGCAATCAGGGTGGCAACTGCCTTTTCCATCGACGGGACCGGTATGTACTCATGCTTGCCGTGGAAGTTGTGGCCGCCGGTGAACAGGTTGGGACAGGGCAAGCCCATAAACGACAGCCGCGAACCATCGGTGCCGCCGCGGATGGGCTTGATCTTCGGTGTCACACCGGCCTCACGCATCGCTTGTTCGGCAATATCGATGATGTGGCGATGGGGGAGTACCTGATCGCGCATGTTGCGGTAGCTCTCCTTGATGGCGATGCTAAAGCGTGGCGGACCCGGGCGGGCGTTCCAGGCGGCGACCTGATCCAGCAGGAACTGCTGGCGCCGGGCGAAGCCGTCGTTGTCGAAGTCACGGACGATATAGGTCAGGGTGGTCTCTTCCACCGAGCCCTGCATCCCGATCAGATGATAGAAGCCCTGATAGCCCTCGGTACACTCCGGTGTTTCAGCGGTCGGCATGCTGGCGTGGAACTGGGCGGCTAGCGTCTGGCTATTGACCATGATGTCTTTGGCGGTGCCGGGATGCACATTGTTGCCCTGTACCCGGATGATGGCCGTGGCTGCATTGAAGTTTTCATACTCCAGCTCACCCAACTCACCGCCGTCGACTGTGTAGGCCCACCGGGCCTTGAAGCGATCCAGGGGGAACAAGTCCGCACCGCGACCAATCTCCTCATCCGGAGTAAAGCCCAGATAGATATCGCCATGAGGAATTTCCGGGTGGGCCAGCAGATGCGCGACTGCGGTGATGATTTCACAGATCCCGGCCTTGTCGTCGGCACCCAGCAGGGTGGTGCCATCGGTGGTGATGAGATCCTGCCCCAGATAGTTGCGCAGGGAGGGAAAATCTCCCGGGCTCAAGACTTCCTGACCATTACCCAGTGCAATGTCACCGCCCTGGTAGGCTTCGACCAGCTGCGCCTGGACCTTGTGACCGGAGAAGTCTGGCGCTGTGTCCATATGGGCGATAAAGCCGATGGCGGGGACTTCCGTGGTCACATTGCCGGGCAGCAAGGCGGTCAAATAGCCATTGGCGTCCAGTTCAATCTGCTGCAACCCCAGGGTTTCCAGCTCGCTGGCCAGTTGGCGGGCCAGTCTTAATTGTTCGGCGGTGGAGGGGCAGCCGCTCTGGCTTTCATCCGCCTGGGTGTCGAATTCGATATAGCTGAAGAAGCGGGCAAGAAGATTATTCATAAGCAACATCTATGAGGATCAAGGAGGCTAGAGTATGCCGTCTTCATTAGTGGCTATTTTTGAGTCATCGCAGGTTTTTGGCGGATTCTGCTGCTAAAAGGCGAGCTGAATTGCTGATCCTGTGGTCAGTCTGAACCCATGCCATACACAGCTTCCCTGCTGATTTTGTGATTTTATTCACTCAGAATTAATGATTACGCATTTGTGCTGAAACTCATCACTTTTATGGAGTTTTTAACGCTGAGATTTCCGGTAGCAAATGAAAAAAACTGTGTGTAAACTCCGCGCAAACCACAGCCCTCTTACCTGAACCCGGTGGGCTGTGCATACAGGATGAATGGTCAAGCCCTTCGGTTTTTGCCGAGGGGCTTTTCACTGGTTCGGCGGCCACAGCAAGAGGCGCCTCGAGACAAGGAGTTACCACCCGGCATGCATGATGACGCCCCTGGGCCTGCTCTGATCATTGCCCCATCCCCGGTGTTATGTGTTGCCCGGTTGAACTCCCCGTATTCTGCTTTCGTTCCGATCCCCGGTTTATCCCGCTTCATCACCCGCAGGCCTGCTGGCCGGGTCGGGTATGGAGCCGGATTGGCACGCAAGTAGTGAGCCCGACAGGGCAATCAAACCATGGCGCAAGTTGTGGGAATGAAAAAGGCCCGCCGTCATGCCGCAGCGCATTCGGGCCAACGCGACGGCGGGCAATCAGCTACCCCAGAGATCCGGTGCAGACCGGATCTGCTGGATTTGATTTGGCCAGTAACGAGTACCCGACGACGGGACTCTTATTGCGAGGCATAGCCCATGACTAACTGGTCCTCAGCGGACGCTCTCAAGGTCTATAACCTGCCTTACTGGGGCGGTGGCTTTTTTCATTTAGATGACAAGGGACAGGTAGTGGTTGCACCGGATAAAAGCCGGCCTGACCACCGCGTAGCCCTGGTCGATATCATCGAGGAGCTGCGCAAGCAGGGCTATGCAGCCCCTGTCCTGTTGCGGTTTCCGGACATCATCAAGAGCCGGGTCGATGCGTTGTTTAACGCCTTTCAGCAAGCGATAGAGAATTATGGCTATGAAGGGCACTATCAGTGCGTTTATCCCATCAAGGTGAACCAGCAGAATCAGGTGATCGAGTCGATTGCCAAAGCCTATGACGACAAACCGCGTCTGGGCCTGGAGGCGGGCTCCAAACCGGAGCTGCTGGCCGTGCTCTCCCATCGCCATGAGCGGGGCACCGTCATCATCTGCAATGGTTACAAGGATCGGGAATATGTCCGGCACGCCCTGCTGGGCAGCCTGATGGGACATCATGTCTACATTGTGATCGAGAAACCCTCCGAACTGGAGCTGGTGCTGGATGAAGCAGAGCGTCTGAAGATTGCGCCCCGCATCGGTGTACGGGCCCGTCTGGCGCACCAGAGTGCCGGCAAGTGGCAAGCGAGTGGTGGCGAAAAGTCCAAGTTCGGTTTGTCGGCGGCACAGATCCTGCGTCTGGTCGAGCGTCTGCGTGACTCCGGCAAGCTGGAGTGGTTGCAGCTGGTGCACTTCCATCTGGGCTCCCAGATTGCCAATATCCGGGATATCCAGAGTGGGATCCGCGAATGCGGCCGTTTCTACGCCGAGTTGCGCCGTCTGGGTGCCGCCATTGATGTGGTGGACGTTGGCGGTGGTCTGGGTGTGGATTATGAAGGCTCCCGCTCGCAAAGCCATTGTTCGGCCAACTACAGCCTGCGTGAATATGCCAACAACGTGGTCTGGGGCATCGGCGATGTCTGCCGCGAGTTCGAATTACCCCATCCGACCATTATCAGTGAGTCCGGGCGTGCCATTACCGCGCACCATGCGGTGCTGATTTCCAACGTCATCGGTACGGAAAAAGTCGAGAGCCGCGAGCTGAATGCGCCGGATGAGACCGCACCCTTGCTATTGCAAAACATGTGGGAAAGCTGGCTCGAATTGAATGATGAGGATCCGGGTCTGCTGGAAATCTTCCATGATTCCGGTGCCGATTTGGCCGATGTGCACAGCCAGTACACCATGGGGCTGCTCAATCTGACTGAACGGGCCTGGGCGGAAGAGTTGCATCTCAACCTCTGCCTCAAGGTCAAGGAGTTGCTGAACCCCATCAATCGTCAGCACCGCGCCATGCTCGATGAGCTGAACGACAAGCTGGCGGACAAGTGCTTCGTCAACTTCTCCTTGTTCCAGTCGTTGCCGGATGCCTGGGGTATCGATCAGATCTTTCCGGTGATGCCGCTTTCCGGGCTGGATCGTCCGCCGGTACGCCGTGGCGTGGTATTCGATATCACCTGCGACTCCGATGGCATGGTGGATCACTATGTGGATGGCGTGGGCGTGGAAAGCACATTGCCGATGCCGGAGTTCGCCGAGGATGAAAGCTGCTACATGGGCTTCTTCCTGGTGGGCGCTTACCAGGAGATCCTGGGCGACTTGCACAATCTGTTTGGCGATACCCACAGCGCAGATATCTCGATGGATGCTGATGGCAAGCCGGTGATCAGTCATGTGATCCGCGGTGACAACGTCGATAACCTGCTGCGTTATGTGAATATCGATCCCCAGCGCATCCGCGAGAACTACCAGGCTCTGGCCTCCCATCCGTCACTGGATGAAGAGACCCGAACCGCCCTGTTGGCGGATCTGGATGCAGGCCTGCAAGGCTATGCCTATCTGGAAGATGATGAATAATCGCCACTCAATAGCGGTATTATTTATCGGGTAGTGATGAATATAAAAACGGGATCAGTCTCTGATCCCGTTTTTTTGTCTTTGAAAAACATGGCATGAATAATTACGTCATAGCGCTGATATTCATTCATCTATAGAGACTGATCATTGAATAGGATGTTCTGGAAATATTGAAATATTGAAATATTGACTATTAATTATGATATCACATTGAATTATATTTGAAATTTTATGCAATGTGATCTTGGTGAACCCGCGGTAAAGGCCGAAGTTGGTGCAGTGCTAGAGATATCTAGAGGAATTATATTTCGTGATAATATAATGCAATGCATCCTATTTTTTTCAGATAATAACGACTATTAAATAAAAATCCCGGCATCGTAACCGGGACTTTTAATTTGAATTAATTGTTTATCTCTGTGTTATTCAGCCTTTTCCTTGAACTCGCACAGATCTTCAATCAGGCAGGAGCCACAGCGCGGTTTACGGGCGATGCAGGTGTAACGGCCGTGCAGAATAAACCAGTGATGCACATCCAGCTTGAATTCCGCCGGGACATGCTTGAGCAGTTTCTGCTCCACCTCATCCACGTTCTTGCCAGGAGCAAAACCGGTGCGGTTGGCCACGCGGAAAATATGGGTATCCACGGCGATGGTAGGCCAGCCGAAGGCAGTATTGAGTACCACGTTGGCGGTCTTGCGGCCGACTCCGGGCAGGGCTTCCAGTGCGGCTCGATCCTCCGGCACTTCACCGCCGTGCAGGGTCAGCAGTTGCTGGCAGGTCTTGATGACATTCTCGGCCTTGGCGTTATACAGGCCTATGGTCTTGATATAGGACTTGAGGCCATCCAGACCGAGCTCCAGGATGGCGGCCGGGGTATTGGCGACCGGATAGAGCTTGGCGGTGGCCTTGTTCACTCCGACATCGGTGGCCTGCGCCGAGAGGATCACCGCAATCAGCAACTCGAAGGGCGAGTTGTAGTGCAGCTCTGTGGTCGGGTGGGGATTGGCCTCGCGCAGACGCTCGAGGATCAGTCGACGTTTATCCTTGTTCATGGAGCCAGATCCTCGTATTCGTCCTAGAGAGTCGTCATCCGTGCGCGCTCGACCTGTGCCTTGACCACCAGGGTGCGGCGGGAGAGGCGGGCATCGATCAGATTCTTGATGGCGATGATAAAGCCCAAGGCCAGAAACGCGCCCGGTGGCAAGATGGCCAGCAAGAAGCCGCTATCGGCGGTAAAGAGTTCAATCTTCAATCCGGCCGCCCATGGCCCGAGCAGCTGCTCGGCGCCAGCAAACAGGGTGCCTTGGCCGAGAATTTCGCGCAGCCCGCCCAAGACCAGTAGCACCAGGGTAAAACCGAGTCCCATCATCAAGCCATCAAATACCGCCAGCAGCGGCGGATTGCGGTTGGCGAACGCCTCGGCCCGACCAATGATGATGCAGTTGGTCACGATCAAGGCGATAAAGATCCCCAGTGCCTGGTACAAGTCATAGAGGTAGGCGTTCATGACCAGCTGCACGCAGGTCACCAGAGCCGCAATGATCATCACATACACCGGGATACGGATTTCATTGGGCACCCAGTTGCGCACTAGGGAGATGGCTAGGTTGCTGAGCATCAGCACCGCCGCCGTTGCCACTCCCAGTCCCAAGGCGTTGGTCGCCGAGGTGGTGACGGCGAGGGTCGGGCAGAGACCGAGAATTTGCACCAGTGCCGGGTTATTTTTCCACAACCCTTGCTTGGCGATGTCGGCGAGTTGCCCTGATGCTTTGAGTTCGCTGTCGCTCATGGTGTCTCCTGGCAAGCCGGGGCCTGTATCAGTTCCTGGGCATGTTGTTGCAGCAGCAACAGCACATTTTTAACGCCTTTGACCACGGCTCTGGGCGTAATGGTAGCGCCGGTGAACGAGTCAAACATACCGCCATCTTTGCGGACGGCCCAGCGGGGATCCGGATCGCCCAGCAGTGCCTGACCGGTAAAGCTATCGATCCAGTTTGATTTGCTGCGCTCTATCTTGTCGCCCAGCCCCGGGGTTTCGCGGTGAGCCAGTACCTGGACCCGACTGATTTTTCCGTCCGTGGTCACCGCCGTCAGCAAGCGAATCGCCCCGGAGTAACCCTGGGGGGCCACCGACTCGACGATATACCCGGTCACCGTCTCGCCCTTGCGCGCGATATACACCGGATGCGGCAAGTCGTCGCCCAGCAATTCGGGCAGGCGCAGCTGCACACAGCTGGCAGACAGGTCGTTATCGTACAGCTGCGCAGGCAATAGCTCGCCCAGCGTTTGCTGCAACTGTTTTTGACTCTGCCCGGCAATGCGCTCCCGGGTAACCTGGTCGGTGATGGCGACCAGTGCGGTACAGCCCAGGGCAAACAGGGCCAGACGCACGCCATTTTTCGTCATGGAATGAAACATCGTCTAGCCTCCTTTCGAATTGCTGCGGGTGCCATAAACCACCGGCCGCGTGATGGAGTCGAGCAGGGGCGTGCAGATATTGGCCAGCAGCACGGCAAATGCCACGCCATCGGGGTATCCGCCCCAGTGGCGGATAATAAACACCAGTGCTCCGATCAGGGCACCAAACAATAATCGCCCCCGGGGCGTCGTCGCTGCCGTGACTGGATCGGTGGCGATAAAGAAGGCACCCAGCATGGTGGCGCCGGATAACAGCTGCAGCGTCGGGGAGATAAAGTGGACCGGATCCAGATGCCAGGCGATCGCGGAGCAAGCCGTCAGGCTGAGCAAAAAAGCGGTGGGAATATGCCAGGCGATGGTTCCCAGTCCGATCAGAAACAGGCCGCCAGCCAGAAAGGCCAGATTCACCCACATCCAGCCGATACCGCCTGCGCCCCACTGACCGAGTGGGGTAAATTGCGGCTCTTGTTGCACCTGTTGTACCGCTTTACCGAGGCCGAGCTGGGTCTTCATGGTATCCAGTGGCGTGGCGCTGGTGGTGCCATCCACGCTCTGGCGGATCTGCATCAGGTTGATGCCGTCAGCCGTGTTGCCGTGGAGGATCAGCGCCGCGGCACGGGTCAGATCCGGTTGTTGCTGGCTCACCCCCTGCGGCGGCATCCAGCTGGTCATCTGGCTGGGAAAGGAGACCAGCAGCAACACATAAGCCACCATGGCCGGATTAAACGGATTCTGACCCAGGCCGCCGTAGAGCTGCTTGGCGACAATAATCGCAAACGCCGTCCCCAGAACTACCAGCCACCAGGGGGCCAGCGGCGGCAGGGCGACGGCGAGCAACGCCGCGGTGAGAATGGCACTGCTGTCGCGTAGCGCGGGTCCGATGGGACGTTGCCGCAACAGCAGCACTAGGGATTCGGTCAGCAGGGCGGTCACAGTGGCCAGTAACAGCTGGATGATGACGCCATAGCCGAAGAAATGAACTTGTACCGCCACACCAGGTAACAGGGCCAGCAGGACCATCCGCATCATGGTGGTGGTGGTCTGCTGGCTATGGCCATGGGGCGCGCTTGCAATGGTAAATGCCATGGTCAGTGAGACTCCGTGGAAGAGGATGGGCTTGGGTCAGCGGCTGCGGACGCTGATTGCTCTGCTTGCTGGGCCGCCACTTGCTCCGCCTTGCGGGCCTTGGCGCGGGCAACGGCGGCAGCAATCGCCGCCTTCTTGGGATCCAACTCTGCAGTTTCGGGCACAGCTTTGTCAGGTATAGGTACCTCGGGTGCCGGTGTCTCGGCTGGCTGATTGGCAGCCGCTTGTTGCTCCGCTTTGCGGGCTTTGGCGCGGGCGACGGCGGCAGCAATCGCCGCCTTCTTGGGATCCAGCTCCGCAGTTTCGGGCACAGCTTTGTCAGGTATAGGTGCCTCGGGTGCCGGTGTCTCGGCTGGTTGAGTGGCAGCCGCTTGTTGCTCTGCCTTGCGCGCCTTGGCGCGGGCGACAGCGGCAGCAATCGCCGCCTTCTTGGGATCCAGCTCTGCCGTTTCGGACGCTGGTGCCTCGGGTGCCGGTGTCTCGGCTGGCTGAGTGGCAGCCGCTTGTTGCTCCGCCTTGCGGGCCTTGGCGCGGGCGACGGCGGCAGCAATCGCCGCCTTCTTGGGATCCAGCTTCGCAGTTTCGGAAGCTGGTGCCTCGGGTGTCGGTGTCTCGGCAGGCTGAGCCGCCGCTTGTTGCTCCGCTTTGCGCGCCTTGGCACGGGCGACGGCCGCGGCAATCGCCGTTTGTTTCGGGTCGCTGCTGCTTGGATCTGTGCTGTTTTGATCCGCACTGGCCGCCATCAACGCCTGGGAGTCGATTGGCTCGATTTGCTCCTGTGGCGTGGGCTCTTCGATCTGCAGCAGGCGGTTGGCCTGGCACCCCTCGGTCGGAGCAACCGGGGTAGATGCCGTGGCAGACTCTTGCTGGCGTTGGAGCGCCTGCTGCTTACGGGCCGCGCGTGCGGCCTGAATGGCTTCGCTGCCCAGATTGGGGAGCCCGGGAGTGGCTGCACTGGCCGCCAATTCCGCCTGCCGGGCCTTGACCCGGGCCAGGGCGGCGGCAATAGGATCACTACCGCCCGCTTGCTGGGTCATCTGCTCACGGCGGGCCTGACTGGCTTGCTGGTGGCGATTTTCCCGGCTCAGACGGTCGGCTTCGAGTCGCTGTTTCTTGGCTTCAAAGCGCTGCTTGGCACGTTCGGCTTGCTGCGCTTCCTCCTCCAGGCGACGCAATTCGGCTTTTTCTTCCCGATAGTACTGCACCAGCGGGATGCTGCTCGGGCAGACCCAGGCGCAGGCTCCGCATTCGATGCAGTCATCGATATGGTACTCCTGGGCTTTCTCGTGCTCGCCAGCTTTGCTGTACCAATAGAGCTGTTGTGGCAGCAGGCTGACCGGGCAGGCATCCGCGCATTGACCGCAGCGGATGCAATTCATCTCCTCGCCAGGAGGCGGCAACTCCGCTTCGCTGGGAGCCATCAGGCAGTTACTGATCTTGACGATAGGCACATCGGCATGGGGCAGGGTAAAGCCCATCATGGGGCCGCCCATGATGATGCGTTGCCGGGGCTCGGGATCGAGCTGGAACTGGCCCAGTAACCAGCGCACCGAGGTGCCCAGGCGCACCCAGGCGTTGCCCGGTTTGCCGAAGCGATCCCCGGTCAGGGTGACCACGCGGCGGATCAGCGGCTCATCCTCCAGCACCGCCTGGCGCACGGCGAACACGGTCCCCACGTTGAGCATGATGACCCCGAGGGTCAAAGAGCGCTTGCCGGAGGGGACTTGCCGTCCGGTCAGGATTTCGATCAGTTGCCGTGCTGCGCCCGAGGGGTACTTGGTCGGGATGACCCGGACCTGGACCTGCTCGCCATCGACCACGGCCTGCATGGCGGCAATCGCTTGAGGCTTGTTGTCCTCGATGGCGATCAGCACCAGCCGGGGTTTGAGGATATGGCGGACCACCTCGATCCCCTCGGCGATGCGTTGTGCCTCCTCGCGCATCAGACGGTCATCGCAGCTGATGTAAGGCTCGCACTCGGCGCCATTGATGATCAGGATTTCAACCTTTTCCCGACCAGTGGCCAGTTTTACATCGGTGGGGAAACCGGCGCCGCCCAAGCCGGCGATCCCGGCCTCATGGATGCGACCGACGAGCTCCAGCGGTGTCAGGCTCTGATAATCCGGCAGTGGGAAGCGTTCGCGCCACTCATCCAGACCATCGGGTTTGAGATGAATGCACAGCTCGCTGAGCCCGGAAGGGTGAGCCACGGTATGGGGCTCTATGCTGCTGATGATGCCCGAGGTCGGGGCATGGATCGGTACCTGCATCCGGGATTCGGGTCGGGTCAAGGGCTGGCCGGTGAGGACCCGGTCGCCCGGTTTCACGATCACCTCGGCACTGGAGCCGATATGTTGCTTGAGGGGCAGCACCAGCAAGGGGGGGATTGCCGCTTCGACCAGCGGCACTTCGCTGGATTCGAGCTTGTGTTCTTCAGGATGGATACCACCGTGGAAGTCCCAGAGCTTGCCACTCCAGATCTTGTCAATGACACGACTCAGAGTCATTTGATCATCCTTACCGGAATAGTTTCCAGATCCCAGTTCCAGGAGTCCGGGGTGGTGGGAACGTCGATCATCTCGATGCAGTCGGTCGGGCAGGGATCGACACAGAGATCGCAGCCGGTGCATTCACTCTTGATCACGGTATGCATCATCTTGGCGGCACCGACAATGGCATCCACCGGGCAGGCCTGGATGCATTTGGTGCAGCCGATACACAGATCCTCGTGAATAAAGGCGACTCGTTTGATGGGGCGTTCGATTTCGTCACTACTGGGCACCTCGACCCCCATCAAGTCGGCGATGCGCTTGATGGTGGGCTCGCCACCGGGAACACATTTGTTGATGACATCGCCATTGGCTATCGCCTCGGCATAGGGACGACAGCCTGGATAGCCGCACTGCCCGCACTGGGTCTGGGGCAGCAGGGCATCGAGTTTTTCGACAATCGGATCGGCGTCGACCCGGAAGCGAACCGCGGCGTAGCCCAGCAGCAGACCGAATAGCAACGCCAGCAGCGCAAATAACGCAAGAACAATCAGAATATGGCTCATATCAGGATTTGATCAGTCCGGTAAAGCCCATAAAAGCCAGCGACATCAGGCCGGCAGTAATCATGGCGATGGCGATGCCACGAAACGGCAAGGGCACGTCCGCGGCCGCCAACCGCTCCCGCAGGGTGGCAAACAGCATCAGAACCAGGCTGAATCCCAATCCACCGCCCAGGCCGTAGACCACGCTTTGCAGGAAGTCATGGCGTTCGGTGACGTTGAGCAGAGCCAGGCCCAGCACGATGCAATTGGTGGTGATCAGGGGCAAATAGATGCCCAGCAGGCGATAGAGATCCGGGCTGGTCTTGTGCACCACCATCTCGGTAAATTGCACCACCACGGCGATAACCAGGATAAACGCCATGGTGCGCAGATAGGCAATATCCAGCGGGATCAGCAGCCAATGATCCACCAGATAGGAGAGGGCCGAGGTCAAGGTCAATACGAAGGCGGTCGCCAGTCCCATGCCGACCGCGGGCTCCAGTTTTTTGGAAACTCCCATGAAGGGACACAAGCCGAGGAACTTGACCAGTACGAAGTTATTGACCAGCACAGTACTGATGAACAGCAGCAAATATTCACTCATAACATCGGTTGGCTCCGGAAAAATGGCCGTCATTATCGTCCCTTGGCGAGCCCATAACAACCTCAAAAACCGTATAACAACTCGGGATCAGGGGTATATGGCTGGCGATCCGCCGCACGGCTCGCTAGACTGGCGTTCTGCCGATTTCCCCTAGCGTTTTATTCTGTGTTCGCCCCCTTCGATTACGGAATCTATCGCGTAAAAATGCTTCATCTAGCAAGGAATAATGAAAAGTGTCTAAATCCTCGCCAAGCTGGCTGCCCATGCTTGCACTGACCCTGGCGATGGCGCTCTGGTCCAGTGCCTTTATCGCCTTGAAGAACATTCTGGCGGTCTGGGGTCCGGGGCAGGTTATTTTTGCCCGTATGCTGGTGGCCTCGATCTGTTTTTTGATCTTGCTGAAATATTGGCGGCATATCCGTTATCAAGCCGGAGATTGGCGCTGGTTGGCGCTGATGAGCCTGGCCGAGCCCTGCCTGTACTTTTCCTTGGAGGCCAATGCCTTGACGTATACCAGTGCCGGGCAGGCCGGCATGGTCACGGCTACCCTGCCGCTGATGGTGTCGTTCACCGCATTTTTCATGCTGGGGGAGCGCATTAGCTCCCGTCAGCTTTTCGGTTTTTTGCTGGCCATCAGCGGTGTGGTGTGGCTGACCCTGGCGGGTGACCAGCAGGACAGCGCACCGGCTCCCTTGCTGGGTAACCTGCTGGAGCTGGGGGCCATGGCCTGTGCCTCGTTTTATGCCGTGTTACTGAAGAAACTCTCCAGTCGTTACAGTCCACTGTTTCTTACCGCCATCCAGGCGTTTACCGGCGTGCTATTTTTCGCCCCCATGGCCTGGTTTGAACCGGCTCCGCTGCAGTTGGGCTGGCAAGAGTTCAGCTATGTGCTCTATCTGGGGGCTTGTGTCACGCTCGGCGCCTATCTGTTGAATAACTGGGCGATCACCAAACTGCCGGTCACCATGGCGGCGGCCTACAGCAACCTGATCCCGGTCTTTACCCTGCTGCTGGCTTATCTGCTGCTGGGTGAAACCATGAATAGCCAACAGTTGCTGGCCTGCGGTGTGGTGTTTGCCGGCGTCGTTCTGAGTCAGTTGCGCTCCCGGTCGGCACTCGCCACCGCACAACCCCTGGCCGCCGAAGGTGTCACGCCCTGACGGACACCTCTTCTGGGGAGATCCGTTGCTGCCTGCTTTGCTGCGCCGTTGGACTGTTTTACTATGCCGCTCAAGGCAGCAGCCGGATGTGCGGTAGGGGATAGCATCCTATCTCCGCGTTGTACGCACTCCAGCTCTGGAATCGTCGTTGTTACTGCGCTGAGGTCTCATGCGTCTACAAGTCAGTTGTGAAGATCGGCTCGGCCTGACCCGCGAATTGCTGGCCCGGCTGGAGGAGCATGCTATCGACCTGCGCGGGATCGAGCTGGATGTCAGCGGCTTTATCTATCTTCATTTTCCGGAGCTGGGGTTTGAGCGCCTGCAGCAGCTGATGCCGGAAATTCGCCGCATCAAGGGCGTGCTGGATGTCAAAACGGTTCCCTTCATGCCCTCGGAGCGCGAGCACCATCAGGTGCAAGCGCTGATGAAGGCGTTGCCGGATCTCATCTTCACCATCGATGTCCGGGGGAAGATCTCCCATGTCAACGATGCGGTGCTGAACATATTGCGACTGGATCTCAAGGATGTGCTCGGTCTGCAAGTCGGCTCCTTTCTTAAAGGATTCAACTTCCCATCCTGGCTGCAGGAGGGCGCGCGGCAGGGTGAAACCTGCAAGCTGGCCTTTGCCGGTGAGGATTATCTGGGCGATATCTTGCCGATCGCCATTCCCGAACCGCGGCTGGCTGGCGCGGATAGCCACCCGGTACCGGCCAGTGCCCTGGCCGGGGCTCTGGTGATCCTCAAGTCGGCCCGGCGGGTCGGCCATCACTTCAATCTGCTGCAATCCCGGGATGAGAGCCGATTCGAGCTGTTTATGGCCCACAGCAGTGTGATGCAAGCCCTGCTGCATCAGGCTCGTCGGCTGGCGGCCCAGGACTTGCCCCTGCTGATCCAGGGCGAAACCGGCTCTGGCAAGGAGATGCTGGCCCGGGCTTGCCATCGCGAGAGCCTGCGGGCGCAAGGCCCTCTGCTGGTGCTCAATTGTGCCGCCTTGCCCGATGAGGTGGCCGAACATGAGTTGTTCGGCTCGGCACCTGGAGCCTTCGGTGCCCAGTGGCCGGGTAAGAAGGGGCTGCTGGAGCAGGCCAGTGGTGGCTCTTTCCTGCTGGATGAGGTCTCCGGAATGTCGCCGCTGCTGCAGAGTAAATTGCTGCGGGTGCTGCAGGATGGCCGCTTCCATCGCGTCGGCCAGACCGAGGAAGTACTGGTCGATGTGCGGATCCTCTGTACCTCGCGGCATTCATTGCAGGAGCGGGTACAGCAAGGCCTGTTTCGCGAGGATCTGTTCTTTCGCCTCAGCGTGCTGCAACTGGAGATGCCCCCGCTGCGCCAGCGTCAGGCGGACATACTGCCGCTGGCCCAGCAACTGGTTGGGCGGATCTGCGAGGAATTGCAGCGCTCACGACCGCGTTTCTCCCGTCATCTGGACGAATTTTTGCTCGGCTATCCCTGGGCGGGTAATGTTCGACAGCTGCGCAATGCGCTCTACCAGGCGTTAACCCTGCTCGAAGGCGATGAGCTGGAGCCTCGGGATCTGCGCTTGCCCCATGTGGAGGTGGCGGCGCACTCGCTGGAGCAGTGGTTTGAGGGGTCCTTATCCGATGCGAGTAAACGCTTCGAAAAGGCGATGCTGGAGCGGCTCTATCCGCTTTATCCATCCAGTCGGCAACTGGCGGTTCGTTTGGGCGTCAGCCATACCGCGGTGGCGAATAAACTGCGGGAATATGGCATCGGCAAAAAGCATGAGCCCTGATGAGTGTGGGCTGGGAGAGAGAATGCGGGTCAGTGAAGAGGCTCGGGTGAGCGGTTTGCGCTAGGAAAACTCAGCCCCACCGCGAGCGGTGAGGCTGACAGATATGACCATTAATCGGCGGTGGTAATCGCCTGCTCGATCAGTTGCACTCCTTGATGGCTGGCTTCCAGGTAGGTGAATTTTTCATCCCAATCCCCCAGCACGATACGCTCGGCCGCTCGGCGGCGGCCACTGGGTTCCAGCACCTCGAATCCCAGGTCGTGTCGCGCCGGTTTATGGGTATGGCCATGGATCATCAGGCTGGCCTGGTGGCGGTGCATGGCCTGTGCCACGGCGTCCGGAGTGACATCCATCAGCATCAGGGACTTGCCCTTTTTGCCCTGCCGCATCTTGCCGGCAATTTCCATGCGTTTGGACAGCGGCAGGCGCAGGAAGATCCAGCGCAGCCAGCGCCAACTGGTGATGCGGCGAAAACGCTGGTACTTCTCGTCCAGGGTGCAGAGTTGATCCCCATGTAACAACAAGGCTCGGCGGCCATAGAGCTCGAGGACGAACTCGGCGGGTAACAGTGTCATGCTGGCTGCCCGGGCGAAGGACTTGCCGATCATGAAGTCCCGGTTGCCATGAATGTAGAAGAGGGCCGTGCCCTGCTGGCTCAGGGTGGCCAGGGCGCTAGCGATTTCCAGCTGCAGCGGTGAACGCTCGTCATCGCCAATCCAGAATTCAAAGAGATCGCCCAGGATATACAGAGCCTCGGCCTCAGGCGCTTGTTGCTGCAAAAAACGCAGGAAGGCAGCAGTCAGATCGGGTCTGTGCTCGCTTAAATGCAGATCGGAGATAAACAGGATTGTCATCGCGGCTCGGTACTGAGGGCGGGAAACGCCAGCTGGAGGGAACAAGGGCATGGTCGTCGCCATGCCCTTGCCGGATCAACTTGGGGAGCTATCAGGCTACGGTGACGCGTTCGATGATTACGTCTTCCTTTGGCACATCGCTGTGGCCACCGGCACGGCCGGTCTTGACCAGCTTGATCTTGTTGACCACATCCATACCTTCGGTGACGGCACCGAACACGCAGTAGCCCCAGCCTTGGGTCGATTCGTTTCTGAAGTTCAGATAATCGTTGTTGACCAGGTTGATGAAGAACTGGGCGCTGGCAGAGTGCGGATCGCTGGTGCGGGCCATCGCCAGGGTACCGACTGTGTTGCCCAGGCCGTTGTTGGCTTCGTTCTTGATAGGAGCGCGGGTCTCTTTTTCTTTGAGCCCTGGCAGGTAACCACCGCCCTGGATCATGAAGTCGTTGATCACCCGATGGAACAGGGTGCCATCGTAATGGCCGTCGCGGCAGTATTGCTCGAAGTTGGCACAAGTTTCCGGTGCCTTGTCGGCAAACAGTTCGATGGTGATATCACCGTGATTGGTGTGCAGTGTGATCATGAAACGGTCCTCGTCACTGGGGGCGGATTGAAAGCCGGAACCTGGGCTCCGGGGGCATGTGGCAACCTGAAGGCTGCACCATGCCAAGTGAGTGCGATTCTGCGGTCTTGATGGCCGAAAGTCTACCCTTTGCCCCCTGTATTCGCGCCGCATGGGCGGCTGGCGGGGCGAACCCCTTCTATACTTGTAGCAGCGCAACAGACGAGGCTGGCAGGTTAGAGCCCGCCGGGAGGTGGTGATGATGTACGAGGAGCGGGATGTCGTGCTGGAGTTACCCATCGGCTATGTCCGGGAAAATTGCACCTCCTGGTCACGCTTGTGTCATGAACTAGGGTTGGAGGCCGAAGGTCTGGAGCAGGGGGTCTACCTGAGCAATGATCGGGTGAGCCTGGATCTGGCAATGGCCAAGCGCTACGGCCTGTGTCAGGAGTGGTGGCTGTAGTCCGGCGGTGATGCGGTGTCGAGTGCGCCGCAGGGTCGAAACTGTGGATTGGTCACCTGGCTGAACGTCATCCGCGTGGTGACAGGAGGTGGTTGTGCTGCACGACAATGAGGTGTTTATCGAGTTGCCCTTAAGCTATCTGCATGACAAATGCACTGGCTGGGATTCCTTGTGTGAGGAGGTTGGTTTGCCGCCAGATTGCCTCGAATATGGTTACTGCGAGCCGGATCAGACCGTGCGGTTGAGCCTTGAATTGGCCAAGAGCCATGATCTGTGTCGGGGTTGGCAGCTATAGGCGCGCCGGATTTATCCTATCGAGGGGGCTCGCGGTGCGGCCCCCTCGTCAATTCTGCCGAGAGCCGCTAGAATGTCCGCTCGCTTTTTTCGGGACAGGTCATCTCCATGCTGAAGATTTACAACTCACTCACGCGTCAAAAAGAAGAATTCAAACCAATTTGCCCCGGCCAGGTGGGCATGTATGTGTGTGGAGTGACCATTTACGATCTGTGTCATATCGGCCATGGCCGCACCTTCGTCGGTTTTGATGTGGTGGTGCGCTATCTGCGCTATCTGGGTTACAAGGTCACCTTCGTGCGCAACATCACCGATGTGGATGACAAGATCATCAAGCGCGCCGCCGAGAACCAGGAGTCTTGCGAAGCCCTGACCGAGCGGTTGATCGGCGAGATGCATGCCGACTTCGATGCCCTGAATCTGCAGCGTCCGGATATCGAGCCGCGCGCCACCCTGCACATCAGCGAAATCATCGCCCTGGTCGAGCAGTTGTTGGCCAATGGCAACGCCTATGTCGCCGATAACGGCGATGTGTTGTTTGCCATCGACAGTTTCGCCGAGTATGGCCGTCTCTCCGGTCAGGATCTGGAGCAGCTGCAGGCCGGAGCCCGGGTCAGTGTCGAAGAGGCCAAGCGTAATCCGCTGGATTTTGTGCTGTGGAAGATGTCCAAGCCGGGCGAGCCGACCTGGGAATCGCCGTGGGGGCCGGGACGTCCGGGCTGGCACATCGAGTGTTCAGCCATGAACTCCAAGCATCTGGGCAACCATTTTGATATTCACGGCGGCGGCTCGGATCTGATGTTCCCGCACCACGAGAACGAGATTGCCCAAAGCTGCTGCGCCCACCATACCCAGTATGTCAACACCTGGATGCATACCGGCATGGTGATGGTCGACCGGGAAAAAATGTCCAAGTCCCTGGGCAACTTCTTCACCATTCGTGATGTGCTGAAAGTCTATGACGCCGAGACGGTCCGTTACTTTTTGATGTCGGGTCACTACCGTAGTCAGCTCAACTACTCCGACGAGAATCTCAATCAGGGCCGTGCGGCTCTGGAGCGTCTCTACACCGCGCTGCGTGGCCTGCCGATGGTGGCGGCGGCTGGTGGCGAGGTGTTCGTTGAGCGCTTCCGTGCGGCTATGGACGATGATTTCAACACGCCGGAAGCCTATTCGGTGCTGTTCGAGCTGGCCCGCGAGGTGAATCGATTGAAGAGTGAGGGCGCCGCAGATGCTCCAGCCTTGGCCGCACGGCTGCGCGAGTTGGGCGGCGTGCTGGGTCTGCTGGAGCAGGATCCGCAAGCCTTCCTCCAGGGCGGAGTCGAAACCGATAGCGAAGTGGCGGAGATTGAAGCCCTGATCAAAGCCCGTAATGATGCCCGGGCGGCGAAAAATTGGCCCGCCGCCGATGCGGCCCGTAACCGTCTCACCGAGATGGGAATCGTGCTGGAAGATGGCGCTCAGGGGACCAGCTGGCGCCGTAAGTAACCGCACCGATTGCCCAATGCATCAGGAGACAAGCCAGCGCTTGTCTCTTTTTTTTCAACTTATGGCAGTGTTACTTCCTTTAATCCGGCGTGTAATTTCAGCATGCCAGCAAGCGGCTCCACACTATTTCTTATTTTTTTCATCCCATAAGCAATCGTTAAGCTTGGCTCTCTAGTCTGCAGATATAGCATCCATCGTGGAGAGCGATATGCAACTAGCCGCCCAATCTTCTGTTCCCCCATATCATCTGGATCTGCATCTGGCGCCGGATGATGCCACCTTGAGTTTTGTGCGTCAGCGTTTTGCCCGGCACCATGGGGCCAACATTCAGCAGCTGCTGCCCTGGCAGTGCACCTTACGGGATGAACAAGGGCAACTGCTGGCCAGTGCCGGACTCAATCCTGCAGGGAGTGGACCACTCTTTCTCGAACATTATCTCGAGTCTCCGGTTGAACAACAGCTGGCCGCCCGTCTGCAGCAACCCGTAGTGCGGGACGACATTCTGGAGGTGGGGAATCTGGCCGCCTGGGATGGTCATGCCCGCTTGCTGATCTTGTCGCTGATCCAGTATTTGGCTGAACAGCGCTATCGCTACGTGGTGTTTACCGCTACCGATCAGGTGCGAGCACTTTTTCGGGCATTAGGGCTGAAGCCCCAATATCTGCAGACGGCCAGTCGGGAGCGGATCCCGCATCCGGAGCAATGGGGTCGTTATTACGAACATGATCCACAAGTGGTGGCCGGCGATATTCGTCTGGGACATCAGCAGCTGCTGCAACATCCCCAATGGCAAGCCAAATTACAGCAATTACCACGCTGCGAGCAGCGTTTACCTCGGGTGGAGGTGTGATGAAATTACTCCATAGTCTGGCCGTATGGTCTGAATTACAGGGCAATAGTGTTGCCTTGCGCGGTGAGCACGATGAGGTGACCTATGCTGAGCTCTGGTCGCGGGTGACCCGGGAAGCCGAGACGTTAACCCAGCGGCTGAGCGAGCGTCATCTGTCTGGACGCCCGGTGGCACTCTTGGCCGACAACGGTATCGATTGGGTAGTGCGCGATCTGGCGTGCATGCTGGCACAGATCCCCTGTGTACCGGTTCCTCCCTTCTTCAATGCCGAGCAACGGACCCATTTGTTGCGGGATAGTGGCTGCGTGCTGTTATTAGCGCAGACGGCGCAGGGCTGGACCGAGCAGTGGCTCGATAACCAGGCGGTTTCTCTGCCTTCCGATACCTGCAAGATCACCTACACCTCGGGCAGTACCGGTGAGCCCAAAGGTGTCTGCCTCGGGGCCGGATCGCTGCAAAATACGCTGGAGGCATTGGCCGAGCGTATCGGCTCTTCGGGCGTCACAGAGCATCTGTGCACCATGCCATTGGCCGTGTTGCTGGAGAATCTAGCCGGGGTTTATCTACCGCTGTGGCTGGGCAAGCGGGTCTCGTTGCCGGGATTGAGCAGCCTGGGGCTCGGCTCCATGCAGCGCCCGGAGCCGGCTCGATTTATCGCCACCCTGGCTGCGAGCCATGCCGATAGTCTGATCCTGTTGCCTGCCACCTTAGGGTGGTTAGTGACCGCAACCCGGTCGCACTTGTTGCCAGCTGAACGCTGGAAGCTGCTGGCTGTCGGTGGCGGCAAGAGTGGGCTGCAACTCTTAGCGCAAGCCGATGCGCTGGGCCTGCCCGTCTATGAAGGGTATGGCTTGTCGGAAGTCGGCTCTGTGGTGGCTCTCAATGGGCCTGAGTGCCGTCGGCTGGGGAGTGTGGGTAAACCCTTGTCCCATCTGGAAGTCCGTCTGGCCGATGACGGCGAGGTTCTGGTCCGCGGCAATGCCATGCTGGGTTACATCGGTGACCCGGAGGTTCCGTCCACGGCTGACTGGCTGGCCACCGGGGACTGGGGTGAATGGGATGCCGATGGCTTTTTGACCATCCAGGGGCGGAAAAAATCGACGCTGGTCACCGGCTTTGGTCGCAACGTGGCTCCGGAATGGGTGGAGGCCGAGTTGGCCACTGTGCCCGGAGTCTTGCAGTGCTTTGTCTACGGGGATGAAGAGCAGGGGATCCAGGCGCTGTTGTTTGCTCCCACCCTGGCAGGTACCCAGGAAGGCGACGAGTTGTTGCAAGCCTGCAATAACCGATTACCCGACTATGCGCGCCTGCGCGGATGGCAATTTATCCGTGACCCATTGAGCCGTGAGCGCGGTGAGCTCACCGCCAATGGTCGAGTTCGACGCCACATTATATTCCAGCAGCGCATCCAGCAGGGTGCAGCGAGCTCAGTGATTTTGAATGAGGAAGTATCATGAGTTTTTATCAGCGACTGGTGAGTGAAACAGCGGCAGGCCGCGATTATCTGCTCTCGGCTCCGGCCATTCTGGCGTGTCAGCGCGGCGAGGTCACGCTACCTCGCTATATCGCCTTTCTGACCCAGGCTTACTATCACGTGCGGCAAACCATTCCGTTGCTGATGGCCTGTGGTAGCCGCCTGGGAGAGCCCCATCGCTGGCTGCAGGATGCGATCACCGAATATATCGAGGAGGAGAAGGGGCATGATCGCTGGATCCTGAATGATATCGCGGCGTGTGGCGGAGATGCTGCACAGGTGGAGCTGGGGATGCCGCACTTTACCACCGAGCTGATGGTCAGCTACGCCTGGGATAGCGTGACGCGCGGTAATCCGGTGTCATTTTTTGGCATGGTCTATGTGCTGGAAGGAACCAGCGTCAACCTGGCAACCCCGATGGCGGAACTGATCCGGGCACGACTCGGCCTGCCGGAACAAGCCATGAGTTATCTCACCTCCCACGGCAGCCTGGATCAGGAGCATATCGTGTTCTTCCAGCGGTTGATGGATCAGTTGACTCATGAAGCCGATCAGCGAGCGGTGATCCATATGGCCAATGCCATGTTCCGCCTGTATGGCGATCTGTTCCGCGCCTTACCCATGGAGTCTGCAGCATGAAATTCGCCATCATCACGGGGGCCAGCGGCGGTATTGGCCGCGCCGTTGCCGAGCGATTGGCCGCTGAGGGCTGGTCCCTGCTGTTGATTGCCCGGGATGGGGCCCGCCTATCCCGGTTGCGTCTGGAGCTGGGCGAGGCCCATCCGGCGTTGCTGGAGCAGATTGCCTGGCTGGCACTGGATTTGACCGCTCTTGATGCCATTGATGAGTTACTCAGTTATCTGGGCGAAACCCAGCAGACGGTCGACTTGGTGATCCATGCCGCCGGTTGCCAACGCTTTGCCTGTCTTGAGGATCAGGATGACAGCGCCATGGAGCAGCAACTGGCGCTGAACCTGCGGGTGCCGATGCAGCTGACTCGCAGCCTGCTCTCCGTCATGGCTCCTGGCAGCACCATTGTTACCGTGGGGTCAACCTTCGGAGCCATCGGCTATCCGGGCTTTAGCGTGTACTGCGCGACCAAGGCCGGGTTACACGCATTCAGTGAAGCCCTGGCTCGCGAGTTGGGGCCTGAGGGGCCGCGAGTGTGTCTGTTAGTGCCCCGCGCCACGGCGACCGAATTGAATCACGGCGCCGTCGATGCCATGAATCAGGCGCTGGGCACCGCAGTTGACTCACCGGCCCGCGTCGCCAGCGAGTTGATGCAATTGTTGGCCAGTCGTCAGCGCCGCCGTTTTATCGGCTGGCCGGAGAAGCTCTTCGTGCGCCTTAACGCTTTGCTGCCCTGGCTGGTGGATCGGGCCATCGGCGCACAGCGCGAGCAGATCTGTGGATTTGCAACCATTCGTCCGGCTGCCCGTCAGGCTCCGGTGTTACCTACTGAGGAGAAACAATCATGAAATTCTGGTCCGTAACATGGCTCGGTGGCGTTCTGTTGGCAGGATCTCTGGTCGGCACCTCCCTGCAGGCCGCTGATACCGAACCCTACCTGGCTTTTCAGCAGCGCTGGGCCGAGGCTCAGTACCAGCAACAAGGTGATGCCCAGGAGCTGGCTCTGGCAACCTTGGCGGATGAAGTTCGGGCAGCCAGTGCGGCACGTCCCGATGATTTGCCTCTCAAGACCTGGGCCGGGATCATCATCGGTAGCTATGCGGGAGCCAAAGGCGGGTTAGGTGCGCTGTCATTGGCGGAGGAGGCCAAGGCCGACTACGAGGCGGTGATCGCCAAGGATGCCTCGGTGCTCAAGGGCTCGGCCCTGACGTCGCTGGGAGTGCTCTATTACAAGGTTCCGGGCTGGCCGTTGGGCTTTGGTGATGAAGAGCGCGCCGCCTTTATGCTGCAGCGCGGTCTGAAGTTGAATCCGGAGGGTATTGACAGCAACTACTTCTATGCGGATTTTCTGGCCAATCAGGGCAAAAAGGAGGAGGCAAAACCCTATTTGCTCAAGGCTAAGGCGGCAGCGCCTCGTCCGGGTCGGGAAATTGCTGATGCCGGCCGTCAGCGCGAGATCGCGGCGTTACAGGAAAAACTCGAGCAGTGATAGCATGCGGGGTATAACGACCTCGTGATGGGATTGAGCCATGAAAATTCTGGTAGTTGAGGATGACACCCTGCTGCGGCAGGGGTTGCAACAGGCGTTGAGCCAGGAGCAGTACAGCTGTGACGTCGCGGTCAATTGCGCCGAAGCGGAGTCGCTGATCAAGGTGAGTGAGTATGGGCTCATCATTCTGGATCTGGGTTTACCGGATGGGGATGGCATGAGCCTGCTCAAACGCTGGCGGCAACGGGGCATGGTGCAGCCGGTGTTGATCCTGACTGCCCGTGATGCGCTGGATGAACGGGTCGCCGGGCTGGATCGCGGGGCGGATGACTATATGGTCAAACCCTTTGCCCTGGCCGAGTTGTTGGCCCGGGTGCGAGCCTTGCTGCGGCGGGATCAAAAATTGGCTAGCAACCAGATCATCAGCGGTGATTTGATGCTCGATCTGCAGCAAAAAACTGTCACCCTGGCCGGGACTCCGGTGGTCCTGACCCGTCGCGAGTTCGCCCTGTTGCGGCGGTTGGTGATGCAGGCGGGCAAGCTGGTCAGCCGTGAACGCCTGCAAGAAGATATCTATGACTGGCAAGACGATATCGGATCCAACGCCCTGGAGGTTCATATCCATCATCTGCGGCGTAAATTAGGAACGACCCGGATCCGGACTGTGCGTGGTGAGGGGTATTGCCTGGAGCTGCAGGCATGAGCTTCTTGTCTGGCACCCGACATTGGCTGAGGCGGCAAGGGTTACGTAGCCGTCTGTTGTGGTTGTTAGCTTCCATTTTATTACTGACTCACTGTGCGTCCATCTACTGGGTCTGGCATGAAAGCCAGGAACAGATTAGCGAGCTGGTACAACTGGCGCTCGATCCCGGCCACTCCAGCCACGAACTGGCCAAGGAGCAACGGGAGACCATAGCCGCCTTGTTTGTGCCACCCATGGTGTTTGGTAGTTTGGGGCTGCTGCTGGCCTATCTGGCCATCAGCTGGTTGACTAGCCCTTTGGAGCGATTACGCGATTTATTGCAACAGCGCAGTTCCAGTAATCTGGAGCCCTTGCAGATGGATGCATCGGGGCCCGAGCTACAGGCCGTGGTCGATGCGATGAACGGTGTCCTGTCGCGGTTGTCTCTGGCACTGCAGCGTGAGCGGCAGTTCAGTGCCGATGTCGCCCATGAGCTGCGGACTCCGCTGGCCGGGGTGCGCCTTAATCTGGAGCTCATGCAGCAAGCGGGCGTACAAGGTGCCCAGCCGCTGATCGAACGACTGGATGCTCTGCACCATACCGTGGAGCAGTTGCTCAATATGGCACGGGTGGAACGCAACCTGATCATCGGCGTGGCGGGTGATGTCGAGTTCGCGCGGGATGTGTTTGCGCCACTGGAAGCTGAGTGTCGGCAAATGCTGGCACGGCGTGGTTTGACGTTGGTAGCAGAGGTCGAGCCGTTACGCCTGCAAGGCGAGGTGTCACTATTGCAGATGCTGGTACGTAATCTGGTGGAGAATGCCAGCCGTTATGCCGATGCAAACAGTGAAGTTCGCCTGCAATTTCGGCGACTGGTGTTACCTGAAGGCGAATTTGCTGAACTGGTGTTGAGTGATCAGGGGCCGGGAGTGGCGGCCGATAAGCTGACTCGTCTTACCGATGCCTTCTTGCGACTCGATAGCCGGGGAAACGGTATTGGTTTGGGCCTGAATATCGTTGCCCGCATCTGTGCCTTGCATCAAGCCAACCTGCAGTTTGACAACATTGTTCAACCCCGAGGCTTGCGGATCCAGGTCCGGATTCCGCTGCATGCATCCTGATGCGCGTCAGGTTGTTTTGCGGCTTGAGCTTGACGGTTCAGAAATAGCCTGGGCCAACGTCAAGACGACTCATGTCCATGCCCGGTGTCGCCTGTTGCAACCAGTCACGAGCGAGTGCCGCCTGGGTGCTGGTTTCTTGCGGAGACCAAGCCGGGATTTGGGCTTCGACAAAGGGGCCGGGTTTGACCTCGAAAAAGCAAAATGGCTGCTGGACACTCAGCGTGTGGATCAGTCCGGCGGGTAGTTCGATCACTTGGCCGACCGTCAGTGTCTGCCGGGTCATGACCACGCCTTGAGCATCCAGTGTCAGCAAATCCCCCTCACCGAAAAGTGGCTGGAGTAACTCCCATTGCCCTGAATGGACATGGGGGCGGAAATAGGTACCTGGTTGTGCGGCCACGACCAATCGCTGGACCCGATCCTGATGGTCACTATGCCACAGCTGGTGTGTCCGTCGCCGCGGGCTAGCAAGCGCCACCGCAAGCAGTTGTTGGCAGACGCCGTTATCGATGATTTTCATGGCTACTCCTGAACCCTCGTTATGCATGAGGCATAGTGCTGATTTGGCTCTAGTCCGTTGTCTGGGATGCAGGAGTATGCATCCACTAGCAGAGTGAAACTAGAGAGTTTGCGCTGACACGCATTTGTGAAGGGGGGGCTCTGATATGGTGAGGTTGTCCCCAGTTGTCCTCGTAAGGAATCACACTATGCGCGCAAAACAGCTTTCGCAATCGGCCTTCATTCAAGATCTGGCCTTGTTAGCTCGTTACGATCTGACCAATCTCGAGTTGGGCATCAAATTACATCAGGACTCCGATCCCGAGTTGCGCGAATCAGCACTGCGCCTGTTTCAAAAGGGCGTGATCACCGCAGCTGATGGCGGTTATCTGACGCCGTTTGGGGTTAGCTTGCTGGAGTATCTGGATCATCTATTGAATGCACTAACCGAAGCTGATTGAGCGAGCGTCGGTTCGGCCAACTGTAACAGATCCAACTTTTCTAACTCCCACCCCTGGTTTCCCGGCCGCATATGGCAGATGAAACTGATGGTGGGAGTTTTGCTTTTATCCTCGCCGATGACGACCCAGTTGATGGCGGGCGGCTTGGGTACCGAGACCTCATTGATATGTAATGACAATAGCGAGCCCAAACGAAAGCTGACATAGGTTTTGCAGCTATCGGCGGCGGCTTGCTGTTGCGGGGGCCATGCTTTATTGGCTGCGGGGGCCGGCGTCTTGGCATACGTTGGCGCCATGACCAACAGTAGGGACATAGCCACTAGGGTGGCGATTGGCATTTTGGTCATAGCTTTCGTTGCCGGGATGCAGGATGACGCCAGTGGATTTGCGCTGGCAGTAAGAGCCCGCTTTGGTTCACGGTTTCCTGCTCGATGAGTTGGCGTAACAGATCGAAGGCTCGGCCCGCCATGGCCGGACAGTCCTGGGCTATGGTGTCGATGCGTAGCGGCAGGCAGTCAAACAGATAGTGATCGTCGAAGCTGCAGAGGTGAATATCGGCATCCATCAGCTGATGCTGGTTCAGATAACGCAAGACACCTTCGAGCAAACCACAGGCCGCGGTGAACAAGGCCTTGGGTGGGCGCCCCAGTTCGGCACACAGCTGCGCCATCATTTCGTAGCCGGAGCTGGGGCTGAAGTTGCCGTGACGAATCCAATGCGGTTTACCCGTGACTCCTGCCCGCTGCAGTCCTAATTCATAACCGGCCAGTCGCTCCCGGCTCGGCTCCAGTCGCAGCTGGCCGCCCAGATAATAGATCTCTTCCGGATGCAGGATCGCCAGGTTCTCCACCAATTCGGCAGTTGATTCAATCGAGTCGGTAATCACCCAGGGCAGCGTGGATTCCGCGATCCGTCGATCCAGTTGCACCACAGGTAAGCGGGTACTGATTTTCTGGTATTCGCTATCCGATAACGAGCTGGAGGCCACGATCAACCCATCCACCTGACGCTGCATCAGACTATTGACCGCCATCATCTCCTGGCTGGGGTTTTCATCCGAACAGGCTATCAGTAGCTGCAGTCCGGCTTCGCGGCACAGGGTCTCCAATTCACGGGCAACCGAAGCGAAACCGTAGTTGGTCATTTCTGGTACCACCAGCCCCACAGTCTGGGAACGGTTGGAACGCAGGGCCCGGGCATGAATACTGGGTTGATAGTGTTGTTCGGCCGCGATAGCCAGAATGCGATCGCGGGTTTCGTCGGCAACGCGATACTCTTTACTGCGGCCATTAAGCACCAGACTGGCGGTGGCCTTGGAGACGCCCGCCAATCCGGCTACATCGCTGATGGTGATTCGTTTGCTTGTCTTCACGGCATCGTTCTATGCGTAAAATGAGTCCTCATTCTATCACGGGCATAGCCAGCGGCCAGTGCTGGAGGTTGACTTGTGCCGTGCCAGTAAAGTCAAAACTCAATTTATGCTGTGGAAAGTAGCGCGCTGACATCACTGCGGCTCCACCATTGATAAAGATCTCCACGCTGGAGTGGTCGCACAAGATCTGCAGATCGGTCAGATTACCGCGCCAATACCTGTGTTCCGGCTCTGCGGTCCGGATATGGGGGCGACTCAAGACCAGGCGTTCGCCATCCCACGCCAAGCTCAGTGCGGTGCCTAACTGCAAACGGAAAGGGCCATCGCATTGCAGCCTGAGTTCGGCGCTGTCTGCTGGATAAAGAGGGGCGTCATCGGCCACGCCTTGCCAGTAACTATGCGCACCGCGCAGCAGCTGCAGCTCCCGTGCCGGTCGCTGATAGAGTTGCCCCTGGTGGTAACTCAGCTCGCGGGGGCAGGTCATGGTGTGGATCCAGCCCTGGGCGACCGTGGGCTGCAGCAATTCATCCTGATCCGGAATGCCCATCCAGGCAAACAGCAACCGGCGGCCATCTTCCGCTCTGGTGGTTTGCGGTGCATAGAACTCAAATCCCAGATCCAGTTCGTGAAACTCTCCATGGGGAAAACAGGCCTGCGCATAGTCGAGCTGACCGACAAAATAGCCGGCTTGATGGGTATTGAGATAGCGTTCGGCTTCCGCGGGCAGACCTTGTGGACAGCAGATCAGGATATCCTGTCCCTCCAACTCGAATAGGTCCGGACACTCCCACATATAGCCGAAATCGCCTAGCCCGTTGAGCCGGCTACCGGCGATGTCGCCACACGAGTGCCACTGCTGCAGGTCGTCGGAAACCAGCAGGATCACCTTGCCGTGCTGCTGTAAATCCTGGGCGCCCAGTACCATGTACCAGCGTCCATCATGCTGCCAGACCTTGGGGTCGCGGACATGACCGCTATAGCCTGCAGGCAATGGCAGCACTGGGCCCAACTTGTCAAACTCATCACGCTCATTGGCGATAGCCAGGCACTGGTTGGCGGTGCGGGAGCCGTCAGGGTATTTCACATTCCCGGTATAGATCAGCATGATGCGATCATCCTGCACCACGGCCGATCCGGAGTAGCAGCCATGGCTCTCGTAGGGTTCGCTAGGGACCAGAGCCACCGGCTCATGACGCCAGTGCAGCAGATCGGTGGAGCTCCAGTGGCCCCAGAATTTGGCACCATGTGCGCAGGCAAACGGATTCCATTGGTAGAACAGGTGGTAGCGTCCCTGGTGCTGGATAAAGCCGTTGGGATCATTCAGTAAGCCGACAGGTGGCGCCAGATGCCAGCAAGGCCGCAAGGGGTCGGCGGCCGCAATAGGTTGCCCGGTCATCAAGGACCGGGCCAGTTGTTTGAGTAAACTTGTTTCGTCCATCAGCAGGCGTCCATTATTCGCTATCGGTCTGATATTTCAGTACGAACGAGATGATGAAGGCGGCGCCGAAGGCAATCACCAGACCAATCAGATAGCTGATGACCGAGCTGGCTTGCACGATGGCAATCCCCGGAATACCGGTCAGGCCTACCGCGGTCATGCCCACATGGTTGGCTACTACCCAGGCACCGCCCAGTGCACCACCCGCCAGCGCAGCCAGGAAGGGCTTCATGAAGCGCAGATTGATACCAAAAATGGCGGCCTCGGTGATCCCCAGCAGTGCAGACAGCGCGGAGGGAACAGCAATCGCCTTGATTTTGACATCCCGGGTCTTGAAGTAGACCGCCAGACAAGCACCACCCTGGGCAACGTTGGCCATGGACCAGATCGGCAGCAGGAAGTTGACGCCAATATTCGGGTTACCGAGCAGACCTGCTTCGATGGCATGGAAGCTGTGGTGAATGCCGGTGATTACGATGGCAGAGTAGGTTCCGCCGAAGACCAGACCGGCCAACCAACCTGCCTGATCGATCAGGGTGCTCAGCACAAAGGAGATACCATCACCGAGGGCACGACCGGCTGGGCCAATGAACAGCAAGGCGACGAAGCCGGTGATGATCACGGTCAGGAATGGTGTCAGGATCAGATCCAGGGCATTCGGGATCACCTTGCGCAGGCGCTTTTCCAGCAAACTCATGAACCAGACCGCCAGCAGTACCGGAAAGACGGTGCCCTGATAACCGATCATGGCCACGTCCAGACCGAAGAAGTCCATGGTTTTGAAGCCACCGGCGACGCCCCAGGCATTGGTCAAGGCCGGATGGGTCAGGATGCCCCCCAGCGTCGCCCCCAGGTAGGGGTTGCCGCCAAATTCACGCGCTGCGGTAAAACCAATCAGCACTGGCAGAATGATAAAGGCCGCCGAGCTGAACATGTCCAGCATGATAAAGATGGCGCTATCCGGATTAGCCCAGCCGTAGGTGCGAACCATTCCGAGCAGCCCCATCAACAGACCGGAGGCCACAATCGCCGGAATGATGGGCACAAAGATATTCGACAGCAGGCGCGCAACCCGTTGCAGAGGATTAAGTTTTTGCGCGGCGATATCGGTGAGTTCGGCTTTGCTGGTTTCGGTAATACCGGCCACTTTGCTGAACTCGGCAAAGACCTTGTTGACGATGCCGGTACCGAAAATAATCTGGATTTGACCGGCATTACTGAAGCAACCCTTGACCCCGTCCAGGCGATCGATAGCGGCTTTGTCAATCTTGCTGTCATCGACCAGTACCAGACGCAAACGGGTGGCACAGTGTGCGGCACTGGCGATGTTTTCCTTGCCGCCGAGTAAGGGCAACAGGGCTGTGGCTGTGGTGTGATAATTCATATTGATCCTCACTGGTGGGTGAACCTTCAGGCTCACGACACACTTGTCCTATAGTTCTTAGTCAAGCAGCTCCAGTATGGAGCTGCTTGCTGTTCCGAAAAATGATTAGAACCAGGTTTCCATCTGGACGCCGAAATTCAGCTGACCACCGGATCCGAAGCCGGTTTCACCCAAGGAGTCATCCTGGGCGTAGGCATCCAGCTTGCTGTCCCAATCCATATAGGTGGCAAACAGACGCAGTTCGGGACGACTGAAGAAATTGGCGATATCACCTGCTTTGAAGGTTGGGGCGAAAGTCAGCTTATAGAAGCCACCATCCACAGCCTGGCGGGAGTTATAACCCTGTGGATCCAGATCCATGTACTGGTAGCTCCCCTCGTAAGCCAGTGCGAAATTGGGGTTGATCTCCTGCACCACTCGGGCATTCAGCGTGACCCAGCCATAGTCATCGTCTTTGACGTAACGGTCCTGGCTGCGTTGCGCCATCAACACAGGCGCTATGCTCCAGTTGCTGGCCAATGCTGTTGTGCCGTAAGTCGCAAAGCGCACAGTCTGGGCATCTTCCGAGAGATTGCTGTCAGAGCCTAAGCCTTTGACCTCGGCCCCCAGCCCCTGACCATACAACAAGGCGGTTTTGGAGCTGCCATCCTTGAAGCCATAAAAGCTGGTGGCATGGTAGGCCAGCAGGGTATGGACACCCGTGTCGGCGGCGTCCTGTACGCCTTGACTCCCCGTATTGCTCCGGGCTTCATTATCCTTCGCCTTCAGGCCGCTGATCATCCACTGCAGGTTACCAAAACTGTTATTGGCGGTGAGGATGTAATTCTGGATGTCGCCGTTGACATCATCGATGGCGCCAAAGCTGCGGCCATAGAGCGAAAAATTACTCTTCGCGCTGTCACTCCATTTGACGTCGTAGATGCCCGCGCCAGTACCGGCCAGGAAAATGATATCGGAATCGAGCCAATGGATATCAAAGTTATCCCGGTCGAAGCGCTTACCGGCCCACAGGGTCGAATCTTTAAATACGCCCGTGAACGTTGGCATGCTGCCCAATTCGGCGAACAACTGACGAACGTTGAGAGCGCTGCTGGAGCCGGTCCAGTCGTTGTAACTGCGTTGGCCATCTGCCAGCATCACCTTGAAGCGGGTCGTAGCGCCGTTATCCAGGGTGGATTTCTTTTCCAGATTCAATTCGACGTAGCTATCCGGTTCATTGCCCAGACGACCTACGGCACCGCCGGTTTCTCCGGCTGGAGTCAGATAGGGGCCACCTTCCGTGCCGGTACCACCGTCGCCGATCAGCAAGCCGGAGCGGGCATAACCGTGGAATTCCACACCACTGCCAGCGAGGGTGTTAGTGGTCAGATCCTCGGTACGTTTGGCGACTTCTGCGGTAGCCGCTTCGCTCTGCGTGGTTCGGGCTTCGAGCTGTTGGGTCTGTTGTTCAGCGGCCGTGGCTTTGGCTTCGGCAGCCATGGCGCGTTGTTCGGCCTCTGCCAGACGTTGCTCCAGAGCTTGCAGACGCATCTCGACCGCGCTTGGCGAAGCGGCCTGAGCCATGTTCATGGTGGTAGCCAGGGCGACGGCCGTGGCGAGGTAGCTGATTTTTATCATGTGGGTATCTTCCTTTGATCGGGCACAGAGTTTTTGTTATGGCTAACCGATTAGCTAAACCGGTTTTGCTGGTTTGGAAATTAGCCAAAACAATCCTGCTTTGCAAAGAAGTTTGCTAACCCGTTTCAGCCTTTGTGATCTGCCTAGCATTCATCTTGTGCTTTAAAATTAAACAGACTCTTTTGGGTTATTTATGTGTGGAATCATCTGACAACCGGGAGCGGGTTGCACTCGACCCGGTAGACGGCGGACTTCGAGAAGGGGATAACGCCAAGGAGGATATGGTCCTGGCCAGCACTATGGGGCAGGGCTGTTCTGCAACTGAGACCGATAAAAAAACCGGGACAAGCCCGGCAAGAAGTGGCATCCCAATCCGGGACACACAGGCTACCCCGCACTGTCAGGGCACCCTCAGGAATTTATGAGTCAAAAACTCCGCTAGCTGACGATGGCTCGGTAGAGCCGTCATGGCTCCTCGCGCCGTGGTAGCCAGAGCGCCACAACCTTGGGCTTGCTGGATGATTGGGAGCAAGTGCTCCCAGCCCGGCAGTTGAGGATGTTCCGCCAGACCGGCCAATAACCCGGCGACAAAGGCATCACCAGCTCCTGTCGTATCAACCACTTGAATGCTGCGTGCGGCCAGGTGATGCAGTTGTTGGCCGTCATGGGCCAGTACGCCATCACCACCTAGCGTGACCAGAAGTAACTGGATCGGATAACGTCCCATCAGCTGCTCGATAGCCATCTCCATATCTATCGGGCCACACAGATAGGTCAGCTCTTCCCGGGAGAGTTTGACCACGGTTGCCAATGCCAGTGCCTGTTCCAGGCATGCGCGGATCTCGCTCGGGTCAGGCCAGACCTCCAGGCGGATATTGGGATCGAAGCTGACATAACCATGGGTCGCCCGGATCGCTTGCATGGCTGTCAACGCGGCACTGCGGCTGGGCTCCTGAGCCAGGGCTATGGAGCACAGATGCAACCATTGCCCGGCACTAAATTCAGGTAATTCATCAGGTTGCAGGAATAGATCGGCACTGGGTTTAACCAGAAAGGTAAAACTGCGCTCTCCGTGATCATCCAGATCGACAAGCACCGTCGAGGTACGATGCAGCGGATCTCCCGCCATATGGTCGGTATTCACACCTTCGTCAGCCAGCACCTGACGCATAAAGTTGCCGAGAGGATCGGCGCCGACCCGACCGATAAAGGCACTGTCGCCAGCCAGTCTGGCGATGCCGACTGCCACATTGGCAGGAGCCCCTCCTGGACATTTCAGATAGCGGTCACTGCCATCGGGCACCAGGTCCACCACGGCATCGCCCAATACCCAGACTCGATTTGTCATAACTCACCTCACAAATAAACTGGACACAAATTAGCTAAACCGATTTAATTTTGCAATTGCTCAACGTGCAGTACCTCTACTTTGTGAGCTGCCCCCATTTACGGGTCCTCAATCATTCGCCCTGGATCGTACTGGAGGTCTACTTACTGGTTATGTCGGCCGTGAGCTTGGGGGAGTGGATGCAGGCACCACAGCTTTGGGTTAATCTGGGAGCAGGCCCGCCTCAGGTCTGCCACTTGTTAGGAGAGCAGCATGATCAGGAACGTCACCCCGGACGATGGCGCTGCCATCAGCGCCATTTACAACCATTATGTCGAGCAGAGTGATATATCGTTTGAGGAGGTGGCGGTAACGCCTCAGGAGATGGCAGCCCGAATCACCAGTATCAGTGATCGGTATCCCTGGGTGGTGTTTTGCGAAGGGGAACAAGTGCTGGGTTACGCCTATGCCAGTGCCTGGAAGAGTCGTGCCGCCTATCGTTATAGCGTCGAAACCTCAGTCTATCTGGCGCCCAGTGCCCGGGGGCGCAATCTGGGCACCGAGCTGTATCGTGAGCTGCTACCCCGATTAAGAGAGGCAGGCTACCACACGGCCGTCGCCTGCATCAGCTTGCCGAATGCCGCCAGTATTCATCTGCATGAGAAGATGGGCTTCAGCAAGGTGGCTCACTTCAAGGAGGTGGGGTTTAAGCGCGAAAAATGGATCGATATCGGCTATTGGCAACTCTCTCTGTCGCGGGTTCGCCCCCATCTTTCCGGTGAGAGCATGGCTGAACCGGCGCTGGAATAAGCCTCAGGATCCTGGGTTGGTTTTGAGCAGCGCAATCGTTTTTTTGAGGGCAAAAAAGCAATAATTTTGCTTTGGTTCAACGAGCGTGGCTGCTATACATATAGCCCTTTTTTTTCGTGAACCTCGCCGCGGTCGCGGTGGCAACCAGGGAAGTCAGGCAGCCATGATCCCGAGACTCAATATCCAGGATGGAATTACCCCCGTTTATCACACCTTTATCGAGGCGCTGATTGACGCCGGTTTTGCCGGTGATGTCGAAAGCTCCTACTCCAGCCGTCTGGCCGTGGCGACGGATAACAGCGTCTATCAGTGGTTACCCCAAGCGGTGTTATTTCCCCGCAGCACCGCCGATGTGGTGTTGCTGACCACGCTGGCGCGAGCGCCTAAATACAGTGGCATCAGTTTTTCGGCACGAGGCGGCGGTACCGGGACCAATGGCCAGTCCTTGAACGATGGGCTCATCGTGGATCTCTCCCGTCATATGCATGGCATTCTGGAGTTCAATCTCGAAGAGCGCTGGGTACGAGTGCAAGCGGGGCTGGTCAAAGACAAACTCAATGAATTCCTCAAGCCCCACGGCCTGTTCTTCTCGCCCGAGTTGTCAACCAGCAACCGGGCGACCATTGGCGGCATGATCAATACCGATGCTTCGGGGCAGGGCTCTTTAGTCTATGGCAAAACATCGGCCCATGTACTGGCGGTAACTGCCGTTCTGGATGACGGCTCCTTACTGCAGGCCCATCCGGTTCAGGGGGAGGCTCTGGACGCCAAGTTGGCTGACACCGGTCGGGAAGGGGCTATCTATCGTCAGGTGCTGGCGTCGGCGCGGGATAAACGAGCTGAAGTGGAAGCGACCTTCCCCAAACTTAACCGCTTCCTGACCGGTTATGATCTCAAGCATGTCTATGATCCCGCCTGCGACGGGGTGGACTTGAGTCGTCTGCTGTGCGGCTCGGAAGGGACGTTAGCCTTCATTACCGAGGCCAAGCTGGATCTGACGCCGATCCCGACGTTCCGCACCCTCGTCAACGTCAAATACGACAGCTTCGAATCGGCTTTGCGCAATGCTCCGGTGATGGTGGCGGCTGAGGCCTTATCGGTGGAGACTGTCGACTCGCGGGTACTGGATCTGGCCCGTGGCGATATCATCTGGCATTCGGTCAAATCACTCATCGAAGATGTCCCGGGCAAGACCATGCTGGGGATTAATATCATCGAATTTGCGGGTGATGATGCCAGCGAGCAGGCGCGCAAGGTGCAGGCACTGACCGCTCGTCTGGATGGGCTGTTAGCCGCCGGAGAGGGCGGAGTGATCGGCTACCAGGTTTGTGATGAGCTGGCGAGTATCGAAACCATCTACGCCATGCGCAAGAAGGCGGTGGGCCTGCTCGGCAACGCCAAGGGCCGCAAGAAGCCGGTACCCTTTACCGAAGATACAGCCGTACCTCCGGAGAAGCTGGCCGATTTCATCATGGAGTTCCGTGCCCTGCTGGATGCCAACCAACTCTCCTATGGCATGTTTGGTCATGTCGATTGCGGGGTTCTGCATGTGCGCCCGGCGCTGGATTTGTGCGATCCGGAGCAAGAGGTTGTGCTGCGCAAAATTTCCGATCAGGTGGTGGCGTTGACCGCCAAATATGGTGGTCTGATGTGGGGTGAGCATGGCCGTGGTTTCCGCTCCGAGTATGGCCCTGCCTATTTCGGAACCTTGTTCGATGAGTTGCGCAAGATCAAGGCGGCATTTGACCCGCTAAACCGGATGAATCCAGGCAAGATCTGCACCCCGATGGGGGTCGATACGCCTCTGGTCTCCGTGGACGCTACCAAGCGCGGTGCTTATGACCGCCAGATCCCGGTGGCGGTGCGCGACAGTTTTACCGATGCTTTATCCTGCAATGGCAATGGCCTGTGCTTCACCTTCGAACACAGCTCGCCCATGTGCCCTTCCTTCAAGCTGACGGGGGATCGTCGTCACTCACCGAAAGGGCGTGCCACCCTGATGCGGGAATGGCTGCGCCAGCTCGAGGTACAGGGCTATGATCCCTTAGCTGAAGAGGTGGAAATCCACCATGGCGGTGTGCGCTGGCGTGAATTGGTCGGCCGGGTCCGCAATACCCTGAGCAAGGCACGGGGCGAGTATGATTTCTCTCACGAAGTGATGGAGGCGATGCAGGGCTGTCTGGCCTGTAAGGCCTGTGCCAGTCAGTGCCCGATCAAGGTTGATGTTCCGGCCTTCCGTTCCCGGTTCATGGAGATCTATCATCAACGCTATCTGCGTCCAGCCAAGGACTACTTCGTGGCGACGGTGGAATCCTATGCGCCGCTGATGGCCAAGGCCCCCGGCGTCGTCAATTATTTCTTGAAGCAAAATTGGGTCCAGAAGGCCACCGAAAAAACCATTGGTATGGTGGATGTGCCGATCCTCAGCGAGCCGACCCTCAAGCAGGAGCTGGCCGGACACGCCGCCTCCTTGTTCAATCTGGAACAGCTGGAGGCGCTCTCTACCGAGGAGCGGCAGAAGGTGGTGCTGGTGGTGCAGGATCCTTTTACCTCCTATTACGATGCTCCCGTGGTGCGGGATCTGGTTCTGCTGATGGAGAAGCTGGGTTTCCGTCCGTTACTGGTGCCGTTCAAACCGAATGGCAAGCCACAACATATCAAAGGCTTCCTGCGCAGCTTTGCCCGCACGGCGGCCAACGCAGCCCAGTTCTTTAACCGTCTGCACCATCTGGGTATCCCGATGGTCGGGCCGGATCCAGCCATGGTGTTGTGCTATCGGGATGAATATGCGAAGGCGCTGGGAGATGCGCGGGGGGATTTCAACGTTCAACTGCCCCAGGAGTGGTTACTGTCGGTATTGGCACAGGTAAACATTGCGCCTCGCGAGGCCAAGGCACCGTTTTACCTGTTTGCACACTGTACCGAGAAGACGGTCAAACCCTCGACCCATGGTGACTGGAGCAAGCTGTTCAGCCATTTTGGCGTCGAACTCAAATCCATCGCCGTGGGCTGCTGTGGCATGGCGGGAACCTATGGCCATGATGTGAAGCATTTGCAGGATTCCAAGGATATCTACCAGATGAGTTGGGGGCCAGCCATGGCTAACTTGCCGAAGAGTCAGTGTCTGGCCACCGGCTATTCCTGCCGCAGCCAGGTCAAACGGATGGAAGGCGAGAAGCTGTTACACCCGGTACAGGCGTTGTTAGGTCTGCTGTAACGCGACAGGACGCCAACCAGCAAGCCAGGTAGACTAGCAGGCGCACCGCCAGGTGCGCCTTTTTCATGGGAGCAATCGGCAACATGAGCATCTGGAAACGGGATTTTACCCTGCAGAGTCTGAATCAGGGCTCTGAAAATACCCTCGTGGCCCATCTGGGGATCTGCTACAGCGACGTGGGCGAGGACTACTTGCAAGCCACCATGCCCGTCGGGCCGCAGACGCACCAACCCTTGGGTATGTTGCATGGTGGCGCTTCAGTGGTATTGGCCGAGACGCTCGGCTCGGTGGCGGGGAATCTGTGCGTCAGCCGAGATTATTACTGTGTGGGGCTGGAAATCAACGCCAATCATGTACGCGCGAAGCGGGATGGATATGTGACGGGAACGACCCGGGCCTTGCATCTGGGCGCGACGACTCAATTGTGGCAGATCGAGATCCACGATGAGCGACAACGGCTCATCTGTACCAGCCGGATCACCTTGGCCATCCTGAAGAAAAAGTAATTGAATGAGATAATTGTCACATTTCTCGCGACAATATGTCTAAGCTATGTATATAATCTGCCCCCCTTGCGATACCGGGCCAGCAGCGACATGAGAGATTTGCCGCTAGGAGCCCGTTTTCATTCCTCTTAACCGGAAGAACTTATGTCTGAAGTTGAAACTGTTCCGAGCTTTACCGAGCTTGGCCTTGCTGAACCGATCCTCAAAGCCATTCTTGATGTTGGCTATGAAACCCCATCCCCCATCCAGGCTGGCGCTATCCCGCCGCTGCTGGAAGGCCGTGACATTTTAGGCCAGGCGCAAACCGGTACCGGTAAGACCGCTGCCTTTGCTCTGCCGCTGCTGTCTCGCCTCAACCCCCGTGACACCGCCACCCAGATCCTGATCCTGGCTCCAACCCGTGAATTGGCGATCCAGGTTTCTGAAGCATGCCAGAGCTACGCCAAATATCTGCCAGATTTCCATGTGCTGCCTATCTACGGCGGCTCTTCCTACGAAACTCAGATCCGTGCATTGAAGCGCGGTGCCCAGGTTGTCGTCGGGACGCCGGGCCGGGTCATGGACCTGATGCGTAAAGGCAAGCTCGACTTGTCTGCACTGCGCGCCCTGGTTCTGGATGAAGCGGACGAAATGTTGCGTATGGGTTTCATCGACGATGTGGAGTGGGTCATCGAACAGTGCCCGCACGATCGCCAGATTGCCTTATTCTCCGCGACCATGCCGGATGTGATCCGTCGTGTTGCTCATCGTCACCTGCAAGAGCCGGCCGAGGTGAAAATTGCCTCCAAGACCAGCACTGCTTCTACCGTGCGTCAGCGCTACTGGCTGGTTTCCGGTCTGCACAAGCTGGATGCCATGACCCGTCTGCTCGAAGTCGAGCCCTATGATGCCTTGCTGGCCTTCGTCCGTACCAAGACGGCTGCCGAAGAGCTGACCAGCAAGCTGGCTGCCCGCGGCCATGCCTGTGAAGCCCTGCACGGTGATATTCCGCAGAAATTGCGTGAACGCACCGTGGAAAAGCTCAAGAACGGCCAAGTGGACATTCTGGTTGCCACCGACGTGGCGGCCCGTGGTCTGGATGTTGAGCGTATTACCCACGTGGTAAACTACGATATTCCTTACGATACCGAATCCTATGTGCACCGGATTGGTCGTACCGGTCGTGCTGGCCGCACCGGCGATGCCATCTTGTTTGTTGCGCCCCGCGAGCGCCGGATGTTGCGTGCCATCGAGCACACCACGCGTCAACCGATTGAGCCGATGCATATGCCATCTGCCCAGGACATCAACAAGCATCGCATGGAAGTGTTCAAGCAACAGATCCGTGACACCCTGCTGTCTGACGATCTGGAGCAGTACCAGGAAGTGGTGAACGAATTCCTGCAGGATGACAGCGTCGAGCCGTTGGATCTGTGCGCCGCACTGGCCAAGATGGTCAAGGGTGACGAGCCGCTGTTTATGGACGAGAGCCAACCTGAGCCGTCACAACGCAGCTCCGAGCGTAATGATCGTAATGAGCGCTTTGATCGCAATGACCGTAGCGACCGTTTCAGCAGTGAAGATCGTCCGCGTCGTGAGCGCAGCAAGACCCCGTCTGCCGGCGCTCGTCCGCTGAAGGATCATCCGGATGTGGTGACCCAGCGTTACCGCGTTGAAGTGGGCTACGAACACGGCGTCAAGCCGGGTCAGATCGTCGGTGCAATTGCCAATGAAGCCGACATCGGCAGTGCCTTCATCGGCCATATCGAGATTTTCGATACCTTTACCACCGTCGATCTGCCGGAAGGCATGCCGACCGAGACCATGGAGATCCTCAAGCGCGCCCGCGTCTGTGGCCGTCCGTTGGAGATCAGCCATTTTACCGGTCAAATGCCAGAGCGCACCGAGCGCAGTGGCAAGCCGTTCGCGGATCGCCGCCCACGCCCGGAAGGCAGCCGTTCTCCTCGTCCGGAAGGTGGTCGTGATCGTCCGTTTGGCGATGCCAAGCGTAGCGGTGCACCGCGCAAGTTCGACAACAAGCCGAAGTTCGATAAAGGTGGTCGCAACGACCGTTAATCCCGTCATCTGAACGACTGGTTCTGAATGCCCCTGCTGAAAAGCAGGGGCATTTTTTTTGAGTTTGATATCGAAAGCGACAATCTAATGGGTTCAGTCCCTCCATGTGGTTAGAAATCGCGTGATGTGCGTGTTAGCCCCAGCCCGTTTGCATGGCCTATCCTTGTTGAGATGGCTGATATACCCCTTATACCAGCCCGAGTATGGGCTCGGTATTCTGCAGCATGGTGAGCATTGATCTTCGCGGGAGTGTGCTGTGTCTTCAATGGTATGGCGGTGTCTGGGGTTGTGGTTTGTCTGTATGTCTGCGCAAGCCGCCGTGTGGCAGGGGTTGTACCGAGCAGGGGCCGAGGTCAACAGTTTTCAGCCTTGCCCGGGCAATCTGGTCTATTGGCTGGATGGCAGTAGTGATGTGGCGCTGTCGTTACGGGAGTATGCACTCAAGTATACCCGGCGTCCCTATCAGCCCATCTACGTAGAGTTGGTCGGAGAACTCAGCGGCAAGCAACGTACTGGCGCGGCGGCAGGCTATGATGATGTGCTGCAGCTGCAGTCTGTTGAGGCTATCAGCCTGCAATTGCCGGAACCATGCCAACAATTGCCGCCGGAAGGATAGTGAAAGATAGCTATTTGGATAGTAAAAGGGCGCCACGAAGGCGCCCTCTTATATCGGGACCAACATCATTCGATATTGGCTTCCGCCGTCTCGGTTTTAGCTTCCACCCCTGCGCCGGCATGATCAGACACGGCCAAAGCTGGAGAGGCTTCACGGCGGATCAAGGCCATATAGAAACCATCAAAGCCGCTCTGGGCCGGGCTGACCACGCGTTCGCGTACCAGGGTGAACTCACCCGGATGGGCCTCGAGGAACTTGGCAACCTGATCCTGATTTTCACAGGGCAGGATACTGCAGGTGGCGTAGACCAGCTCGCCACCCGGCTTCACCATCTTGCTGTAACGGTTGAGAATGTCGGCCTGCAGGGCCATCAGGATCGGCAAACGCTCGGCCGCATCCCGCCACTTGGCATCCGGATTGCGTTTGAGCACGCCGAGGCCTGAGCAGGGAACATCCAGCAACAGCCGGTCGGCACTCTCCTTGAGGCGCTTGATGGTCTTGCTGGAGGTGATAAGGCGAGTTTCGATATTGTGCGCACCGGCACGGCGAGCCCGCTGTTTGAGGTTATCCAGCTTCCACTGTTCGACGTCCAGTGCCAGCAGTCGTCCCTTGCCTTGCATCAAGGCAGCCAGGTGCAGCGTTTTACCGCCTGCTCCAGCGCAGGCATCAATAACCCGCATACCCGGTTGTACATCGAGGAATTCGGCGATTTGCTGGGAGCCGGCATCTTGTTGCTCGAACCAGCCCTCCTGAAATGAGTCGGTACGAAACAGCGCGGCATCATTCAGTACTTCCAGCGCATTGGCAATGCCAGAAACCGGACGCACATTGACCCGCTCATTGAGTAACCGTTGAGTCAGGGTATTCTGATCGCACTTCAAGGTATTGACCCGCAGGAAGCGTTTGGGATGTTGGGTCAAAGCTCGCCGTTCGGCAGCCCAGCTTTCACCTAACTGCTCTTCGCCGAGGGCATCCAACCACTCCGGGCAGCCATCCCACAGAGCCGGCAGATTGCGCGCCGTGGCCTTGCGGCTTTCATAACTCTTGAGATTAAACAGACTGGCGGCCGGGCAGGGCGGCAGTGGCAGATTGTAGAACTGGTGCCAGACACAGAGCAGACTCCATCCCGCCACCGCCGCCTCATCCATGCTGACGCCAGCCAGTAGGGTGTAGAGGTTCAGGCGGCGCATCAGATCGCCGGTGACAAAGGCGATATTCGCCTGTTCTGTCGGTGCCAGACGCACCTCGGCAAATTGTCGGGCATAGGCACGGTCCAGGGTGGAACCATTACCCAGTACGTCGCTCAATACCGCCACGACCAGTTCGGCCTGGCGCAGGGTCAAGGAATTCTTCAGCATGATGACTCAACGGGAGGAGGGAAAACGGCTGCGATCATAGGGGTTAAGCGGTATAGACGCAACCCGCGCACCGGTTTCTGTTGTCGAATCAAGCCAGGTGTTGCTGGGCTGCGTCGCGCACTACTCTGGCGTGTACTTCTGGAGCCATGGATTAGTGCCAGCCGGTACCTGCAACTAGAGCCAGCGGCGGGTTCGGCGTTGATAGGCATAGTAATCAGATGTGAAGCGCTGCCGCAGTTGCTGCTCTTCCGTGCGGACTTGAAAGCGATCCAGATACCAGAAACACAGGGGTAACCCCATTAGGGCCAAACCATTGGCCAGGATCAGCGACCAGCCGAGTAGGAGTAACAGTAATGCCAGATACATGGGATTGCGGCTGAGCCGGTATACGCCGTGGGTGATCAGGGTGTGAGTCCGCTCCGGATGGCGAGGATCTACCGTGGTGCCAGCACGATGAAAGCTCCAGCTAGCCCAACAACTCAGTACCAGGCTGATAATCCCACAGCCAGCTGCCATACCCCAAGCGGCGTGCAGTGGTAATGGCAGTGCCGCTCCAGGCCAGAGATCAGCTACCAGACTCATGGCTCCGGCCGTGAGTAGAAAAATCAACGGTGGTGGTAGTCGAAACAGTAGCATGGTAGGAAACCCAGTCTGAAAGAGAGTCACTATCTTACTGGCTGATGGAGGGGCGAGCTAGTCTGCGGCCCAGCTTGGGGGGATGAGGAGGTGAGGGAAGGTGAGATAACGCCTTGAGATCAGAGGGGGCTCGGCGCAAAATGCCCCCAGGTTTGAAGAAGGAATAGCATGATGGATATTGCCGATCTGCGGCGGGAATACACCAAGGGCGGGTTGCATCGCGAGGATTTGCCGGTCAATCCGTTGGAGTTGTTTGAAACGTGGCTGCGTCAGGCCTGTGATGCCAAATTGCCGGATCCGACCGCCATGAGTGTGGCGACAGTTGATGGCTCCGGTCAGCCGTTTCAGCGGATCGTTCTGCTTAAGCACTATGATGAGCAAGGTTTTGTATTTTATACAAATCTGGGCAGCCGCAAGGCGCAGCATATCGCCAAGAATAACCAGGTGAGCCTGCTGTTTCCCTGGCATAACCTGGACCGTCAGGTGCATGTTACCGGGGTGGCCGAACCCTTGTCGCCGCTGGAAGTGGTGAAGTATTTCCACTCCCGGCCCAAAGACAGCCAGATCGCGGCCTGGGTGAGTCAACAATCGAGCCGTATTTCGGCACGCAGCATGCTGGAGTCCAAATTTATGGAGCTCAAGCAAAAATTTGCCAATGGCGAGATCCCGCTTCCCAGTTTCTGGGGGGGCTACCGGGTGCGTTTTGATAGCATCGAATTCTGGCAGGGTGGGGCGCACCGTCTGCATGATCGCTTCCTGTTTACCCGGATGGCGGATCTCTGGCACATTGATCGCCTGGCACCCTGAGCCCGCTGGCTGAATTCGGCTCTGGCTGCCTACACTGAAGGTGATGATAACAAGACAGGAGTCAATGATGGAGTGGCAGCGCTATGAGTTTAGGGTCTCGACCGATCCCCGGTTGTTGCAGTTGGCCGTGATCCACGATTTTCTGCGCCAGACCTATTGGGCCAAGGATATCTCCGAGGCTCAGGTTCGTAAGGCGCTGGACGGCGCCCTGTGCTTTGGCCTGTATCGGGATGAAGAACAAATCGGCCTGGCCCGAGTGATCACGGATCAGGCGACTTTTGCCTATTTGAGCGATGTGTTTGTGCTGGAGGCATTTCAGGGCCAGGGGCTTGGACAATGGCTGGTGAGTTGTATTCTGGCCCACCCTGAACTGCAAGGATTACGGCGCATCATGCTGGCGACTCAAGACGCTCACGGCTTGTACCGCAAGCTCGGTTTTAACGAGTTGTCGCAACCGGAGCAGATGATGGAAATCCGCAATTCGGCGCTCGGTCCCGAGCCGGAGAATCGTCTGAGTTAGAGGTCACATTGCATTTCCTACATAAAAACAGGAGGCCATTGGCCTCCTGTTTGTGCATTACCGTCTATATCGCCTGAGCGGGGTGACTGTGCTGTGAATTACAGCTCATCCACCAGTTTCACCGCCCGGCCGATGTAGTTGGCGGGGGTCAGCAATTTGAGCTCGGCCTTGACGTGTTCCGGCAATTCCAGGGTATCGATAAATTCCCGCATGCCCTGAGCATCCACACGGCGACCACGCGTCAGCTCCTTGAGTTTTTCATAGGGTTTCTCGATGCCGTAGCGGCGCATCACCGTCTGGATCGGTTCGGCCAGTACTTCCCAGTTGCTGTCGAGGTCGGCCGCCATGGCGGCTTCGTTGGCTTGCAACTTGGAGATGCCCTTTAGGGTGGCTTGATAGGCAATCAGCGAATAGCCGACCGCTACACCCAGGTTGCGCAGCACTGTACTGTCGGTCAGATCCCGTTGCCAACGACTGACCGGCAGTTTGGCAGCCAGGTGGTCAAACAGGGCATTGGCCAGACCCAGGTTGCCCTCGGAGTTTTCGAAGTCGATGGGGTTGACCTTGTGCGGCATGGTGGAGGAGCCGATTTCACCGGCAATGGTACGCTGCTTGAAGTGGCCTAAGCAGATGTAACCCCAGATATCCCGGTCAAAATCGAGCACTATGGTGTTGAAGCGAGCAATGGCATCAAATAGCTCGGCGATGTAGTCGTGCGGTTCGATCTGGGTGGTATAGGGGTTCCAGATCAGCCCCAATCCGGTGACGAACTGTTCGGAGAACGCATGCCAATCCACTTCCGGATAGGCGCTGATATGGGCGTTGTAGTTCCCCACGGCACCATTGATCTTGCCCAGGATCTCGACCGCCTTGATCTGCTTGACCTGGCGCTCCAGACGGTAGGCGACGTTGGCCATCTCCTTGCCCATGGTGGTCGGCGAGGCCGGTTGACCGTGGGTGCGGGACAGCAGCGGCATGTCCCGGTATTCGTGAGCCAAACGTTTTACTTCGGCGACCAATTTTTCACAATATGGCAGGATCACCTCTTCACGGGCAGTCTTGAGCATCAAGCCGTGGGAGTTGTTGTTGATGTCTTCCGAGGTACAGGCGAAGTGGATGAATTCGCTTACCGCGTGGAGTTCGGCATTCGCGGCGACTTTCTCTTTGAGGAAGTATTCCACTGCTTTGACATCGTGATTGGTGGTGCGTTCAATGGCCTTGATGCGACCGGCATCTTCTTCATTGAAGTCGGTGACAATGCTGTCGAGCAGGGCATTGGCAGCGGCGGATAAGGCCGGTACCTCGGGGATTCCGGGATGGCTGGCTAATTGTTGCAACCAACGAACCTCGACTTCTACGCGAAAGCGCAGCAGGCCGTATTCGGAGAAAATGGGGCGCAGGGCCGTACATTTGTCGCCATAACGACCATCGAGGGGGGAAACCGCTGTCAGTGCTGACAAGTCCATGGAATAAGCTCCTGAAATAGGGGTTTAGATTTGATTCAACATCGAACGTGCTGACGCCACCATTTTGCCTCGGGAGAAGAGGATATGGCGTCGGCGACCGCCGACCTGACGCCACAGGACTGTGGCGCGAATACCGGCCAGCAGCAGGGCGCGAACCTTGTGCTGGACCAGAGGTTGTTGCAGATACACCGGAGTGCCGGCGACCTGGATCCGCGGGCCAATCGGACTGATGTGCTCGCTGTAGATGCTGGCCAGATTGGCGAGGACCTGCTCATCCAGCAGATCGAAGTGATGCAGTTGACGCTTTACCTGACTGATGCGCTCGCCCAGCATATTGAGCACATCACGACGACCTGACAATTTACGCTCCAGGGCGATAAGGCTGACCACGTAGCGGGTTAACTCCGCGTTTTTCGGGCTGCTGCCATGGCCCAGTTGTTCAACGATGGCCTTGTAACCCTCTTTGAGGTTGGCTTCTCCGAAGACATCCTGGGGCGACTCCGGGTCGGTAACCAGGATACCGGTTAAAGTTTGGCGGAGGCTTGCATCATCACAAGTACCGGTGCGTGACACCTGCTGCACCAGATGGGCCGCTTGGCAAATAGCGGCAAAAGCCATGGTCCGTATCGCTTGTTTATCGCTCATCTTCACTCCTGATGACGAAAACGTTGTTCGATGATGCCGCCACCCAGACAGACTTCGCCCTGATAGAAGACGGCGGATTGTCCCGGGGTTACGGCAGCTTGTGGCGTGGCAAAAATCACCCGGATGGTCTGGTCATCCAGAGGTTCCACGCGACAGGGAAGATCTTGCTGGCGATAGCGGGTCTTGACGGTACAGTCAAACGCTTCACGGATGGGTTGGCGATCCACCCAGTGCAGTTGACTGGCGATTAACCCATCGGAGTAGAGACGCGGATGTTCGTAGCCCTGAGCGACAACCAGAACGTTGCGTTCGACATCTTTATCCACCACGTACCAGGGGTTATCACCGGCGTCTTTCATGCCGCCAATACCCAGGCCCTTGCGCTGGCCCAGAGTGTGATACATCAGCCCCTGGTGTTCACCAATGATCTGGCCATCGACGGTTTCAATAGGGCCTGGCTGTGCCGGTAAAAACTTGGCCAGGAAATCCTTGAATTTACGCTCGCCGATAAAACAGATGCCGGTGCTGTCCTTCTTCTTGGCGGTGATCAGATCCAGCTGCTCGGCAATGCGCCGGACTTCCGGTTTTTCCAGATCTCCGACCGGAAACAGGCTCTGGCCGACTTGCTGTTCGCTCAGGGTATAGAGGAAATAGCTCTGATCCTTGTTGCTATCCAGACCGCGCAGCAGACGAGGTTTACCGGTACTGTCATCGCGGCGCACATAATGACCAGTGGCAATATAGCGGGCACCAAGCTCTTCGGCGGCAAATTCCAGGAAGGCCTTAAACTTGATCTCTTTGTTACAGAGGATATCCGGATTTGGCGTGCGTCCGGCTTTGTATTCGGCAAGAAACAGCTCGAATACGTTATCCCAGTATTCTGCGGCGAAATTGATGGTATGCAGCTCGATCCCCAGCTTGTCACACACGGCTTGGGCATCGGCCAAATCCTGAGCGGCGGAGCAGTATTCGTCCGTGTCATCCTCTTCCCAGTTCTTCATGAACAGGCCTTCTACCTGGTACCCCTGTTGTTGCAGCAGGTAGGCGGAAACTGAGGAGTCAACACCGCCGGACATACCGACGATCACCTTGATTTGGCTCTTATCTGTCATCTAATTGGCTATGGTTGCAAAAAACTGTGCGCATTGTAACAGAAAGGGGGGGCAACGATCACGCCGGCAAACACGCAAAACCTCAGTTCTTCTGTTCCGGTCCCCGCGAGCGGTATGGGTTACCTGCTGGACGTCCCGAACGATTTGGATTTTGCACCCGGCGGCGGTCTTTCAGGCTAGATAGTGGCAGACGTACACCTTCTAAGTAGTCCTCCAGACACTCCAGCACTAACGGACTACGCAGCTTATGACCCAAGGCGCGGATTTCCTGCTCAGTCAGCCAATGACAGGCAATAATATCGTTATCGGGATCCTGGGGCAGGTGGGCGCCGGGATCCCGGGTCAGTTCGCAATAAAAGCAAAAGCGCAGATAGGTGAGCTTGCGATAGGGGCTGGAATAAATATAGGTTCCCAGCCAGCCATCGGGGCGTAGCGTTAAGCCGGTTTCTTCCTGTATCTCGCGACAGGCGGCCTCAATCAGATTCTCGCCGGCTTCCAGATGTCCTGCCGGTTGATTGAAAACCTGATGGCCATGATCCCGCTCTTCGACCAGCAAGAATCGATCTTGCCAGCGGATAACGGCGGCGACAGTCACGTTGGGACGAAATCTCATATTGGATTACTTCTTCTTTCACTGAAGTCTTGACGATCATGACGACACATCAAGTGCTGATACAATAGTCATTGCCGAGGGTGCCAGCCAAGATCCTTGCGTCGGATCCTGATGTTCGATCCAGACCCGAGCCGTTAACATAAAACGGCGCGACCTATGTTAACAAATTGCAATCACCTTCGATATCGAGGTGGTGCAGGAGCGTGATGGCGGTTTGCTTATAACATCGGTTGGGCTAAGATGACCGGCAGTATATTGACACTATGATAACAACCGGAAGTTAGGAGACACTGATGGAAAGTAAAGTCGTCGTACCCAGTGAAGGTCAGAAAATTACTCTGGACGCCAATGGCAAATTGGTAGTGCCGAATCACCCGATCATTCCTTTCATCGAAGGTGATGGTATTGGTGTGGACGTCACCCCGCCGATGATCAAGGTGGTGGATGCTGCCGTTGCCAAGGCTTATAACGGCGAACGCAAGATCTCCTGGATGGAAATCTACACCGGTGAAAAATCCACTCAGCTATATGGTCCGGATGTCTGGTTGCCTGCCGAAACTCTGGATCTGATCCGCGAATACCATGTCGCCATCAAGGGGCCGCTGACCACGCCAGTCGGTGGTGGTATCCGTTCTTTGAACGTAGCCCTGCGTCAAGAGCTGGATCTGTACATCTGCTTGCGTCCGGTGCGTTACTACGAAGGGACTCCGAGTCCGGTGAAACGCCCCGAACTGACCGACATGGTGATCTTCCGTGAAAATGCTGAAGATATTTATGCGGGTATCGAGTGGAAGGCTGATTCTGCCGAAGCCAAGAAAGTCATCGATTTCCTGCGTACCGAAATGGGTGTGAAGAAAATCCGCTTCCCGGAAAACTGTGGTATTGGTATCAAACCTATGTCGGCAGCCGGTACCCAGCGTCTGGTGCGTGCCGCTATTGAATACGCAATCGATAACGATCGTGAGTCCGTGACGCTGGTTCACAAGGGCAACATCATGAAGTTCACCGAAGGTGCCTTCAAGGATTGGGGCTATCAACTGGCTCGTGAAGAATTTGGTGCCGAGTTGATCGATGGCGGTCCATGGTGTCAATTCAAGAATCCCAAGACCGGCAAGACCATTGTGGTCAAGGATGTCATTGCCGATGCCTTCTTGCAGCAAATTCTGCTGCGTCCGGCGGAATATGATGTCATTGCCTGTATGAATCTCAACGGCGATTACATCTCTGACGCTCTGGCGGCTCAGGTTGGTGGTATCGGTATTGCACCGGGTGCCAACATCGGTGATGGCGTGGCCCTGTTTGAAGCGACCCATGGTACTGCACCCAAGTACGCCGGTCAGGATAAGGTGAACCCGGGTTCTCTAATCCTCTCTGCGGAAATGATGTTGCGCCATATGGGTTGGGTGGAAGCGGCCGATCTGATCATCAAAGGCATGGAAGCTGCCATTCGTAACAAGACAGTAACCTATGACTTTGAACGCTTGATGGAAGGCGCCACTCTGCGCAAGTGTTCCGAGTTTGCGGACGATATGATTGCCCAGATGTGATGTCTTATAGCGGCGGGAAACTACCGCTTTTTCCCTACAAATGAAAAGCGGGCTTTCGGCCCGCTTTTTTCATGCTCAAATGGGGTGTTACGAGCTCAGGATTCTTGTGCCCCGGTCGGTACTATGCTCACCGCATGGTACCCCTTGGGACCTGCCTGCATCTCAAAATGAACACTCTGGCCTGCTTTCAAGGTCTTGTATCCATTCATATCGATAGTGGAGTAGTGGGCGAAAATATCGTCTCCACCGCCTTCCGGGCAAATAAACCCAAATCCTTTTGCGTTGTTAAACCACTTCACCGTTCCGGTAGCCATACGCCTACGTCCTTAATCAAAAACACCTTAAAGCCGTTGAGTCAGTAACCAAGGCCATTTATAACTGAGGGGGTACCTCGAGGAATTGATGGGATTGGTCACCAAAGAACCAATCTAGTGTGAAAAATCGCCAAGTCAAGCCTTGGATTCATTGTGTGCCTAGGTGCGCATGTTATAAAAAGTTGTAAATCAAATGTGATATTGACAATGCCCGTGGTCAGGGTAGTAATTAAGTGTAAGGGTCGTGTTTATGGGTAAGTTTAAGGAAGCCGCCTCACCGCAGCATCAGGAGTCCGCAGACACTGCTACAGTGTTGCAACCACCTTCGATGTATAAAGTGGTGCTTAACAATGACGACTACACGCCGATGGATTTTGTGGTAGAGATTTTGCAGAAGTTTTTTCGGATGAATCTGGAGCAAGCAACAGAAGTCATGCTCGCAGTGCATTACCAGGGAAAGGGGGTATGTGGTATCTACACTGCGGAGATTGCAGAGACCAAGGTGGCACAGGTCAACGAGTATGCACGGGAAAACCTGCATCCTTTGTTGTGTACCATGGAGCAGGCTTGAGTATCCCATTACAGAGCGAATTCAGTATTCTCGGGGGGAGGTGCCCATGCTGAGTAAAGAACTAGAACAAACTCTGAACCTTGCGTTCAAAGATGCCCGTGATGCCCATCATGAGTTCATGACGGTGGAGCATTTGTTATTAGCTTTGCTGGATAATCATTCTGCCAAGGATGCATTGACGGCATGTGGCGCCAATCTGGAACAATTGCGCAAGGATATTACCGGGTTTATCCAGCAAACGACTCCGCTGATCCCGAAAGATGATTTTGAACGTGAGACTCAACCCACCTTGGGATTTCAACGAGTATTACAGCGAGCTGTATTCCATGTGCAGTCCTCAGGGAACAGCGAGGTCAGCGGGGCCAATGTTCTGGTGGCCATATTCAGTGAGCAAGAATCACAAGCTGCCTATTTCCTGAAAAAATCCGATATCAGCCGTCTGGATGTGGTGAATTTTCTCTCCCACGGTATCCGCAAGGACAATCATCTGGGAGATGAATTGCGGGGTTCCTCGCCGGGAGCAAGCCATTCTGCAGACGGAGACGGTTCGGGCGAAGAATCCGGCTCCATCCAGATGGAACAGTTTGTCACCAATCTGAACCAGCGGGTTCTGGAAGGCAAAATTGATCCGTTGATTGGTCGCGATGATGAAGTTAATCGCACCGTGCAGATCCTCTGTCGCCGTCGTAAAAATAATCCGCTGCTGGTTGGTGAGGCAGGGGTAGGGAAGACTGCTATCGCCGAAGGACTGGCCTACCGGATCGTTAAAGGCGATGTTCCAGAAGTTATTGCCAATAATGTTATTTATTCTCTGGATATGGGCTCCTTGCTGGCTGGCACTAAATATCGGGGCGACTTTGAAAAACGCTTCAAAGTGCTCCTCAAACAGCTGGAGAAACAGGAAGGTGCGGTTCTTTTCATCGACGAGATCCATACCATCATAGGTGCAGGCGCTGCCTCCGGCGGTCAACTGGATGCGGCTAACCTGATCAAACCGATCCTCTCTGCCGGTTTGCTGCGCTGCATCGGCTCAACTACCTATCAGGAATATTCCCAGGTCTTTGAAAAAGATCATGCGCTGGCCCGTCGTTTCCAGAAGATCGATGTGCTGGAGCCATCGGTGGACGATACGACACGTATCTTGATGGGGCTCAAGAGTCGCTATGAGGCTCATCATAACGTGCGCTATACCGCCAAAGCTTTGCGTGCGGCTGCAGAGTTAGCCGCCAAGTACATCAATGATCGTCACTTGCCGGACAAGGCCATTGATGTGATTGATGAGGCGGGTGCCAGCCAGCGGATGTTGCCGGTCAGCCGGCGCAAGAAGGTGATCAATGTTGGTGAAATTGAATCGATCGTCGCCAAGATCGCCCGGATCCCTGAAAAATCGGTTTCCTCTTCCGATCGGGAAGTGTTGAGGAACCTCGAACGCAACCTGAAGCTGGTGGTGTTTGGTCAGGATCGCGCCATTGATGTGTTGACGGATGCTATTCGTCTGAGCCGTTCTGGTTTGGGTAATGAGCGCAAACCGGTAGGTTCCTTCCTGTTTGCGGGTCCAACCGGGGTTGGTAAGACGGAAGTCACGCTGCAGTTGGCCAAGGCGATGGGCGTTGAATTGTTGCGTTTTGACATGTCTGAATACATGGAGCGTCATACGGTTTCACGCCTGATTGGTGCACCGCCGGGATATGTGGGCTTTGAACAGGGAGGGTTATTGACCGATGCCGTCATCAAGCATCCTCATTGTGTGGTGTTGCTGGACGAAATCGAAAAGGCGCACTCGGATGTCTTTAATCTGCTGTTGCAGGTGATGGATAACGGCAGTTTGACCGATAACAATGGCCGCAAGGCGGACTTTCGGAATGTGATCTTGGTGATGACGACCAACGCCGGTGTTCAGGAAACTCAGCGCAAGTCCATTGGCTTCCAGCAACAGGATCACAGTTTCGATGCGATGTCGGAAATCAACCGTACCTTCAGTCCGGAATTCCGTAATCGGCTGGATCATATTATCTGGTTCAACCAACTGGATATGGTGGTGATTCATCAGGTTGTCGATAAATTCGTGGTTGAGTTGCAGGTTCAGCTGGATGCCAAGGGTGTCTCTTTGGAAATCACGTCTGCCGCACGTAACTGGCTGGCCGAGAAGGGATATGACAAGGCGATGGGCGCGCGACCGATGGCCCGCTTAATCCAGGACAAACTCAAGAAGCCATTAGCAAACGAGTTGTTATTTGGTGAGTTGGTGGGTGGTGGCTCAGTCCGCGTTGATCTGCAGGAGGATGAATTGAAGTTCGACATCCAGTCTGCACACCAACCGGTTGAGGCTGTTAATTAGGCAATAAAAAGCTCAGCCCCCAGCATCTGCTGGGGGCTGAAATGATTTTTCCCGGGCTTATCGAGAGCGGAAAACGATGCGGCCTTTAGACAGGTCGTAAGGGGTGAGCTGCACTGTGACTTTGTCACCAGTCAGGATGCGGATGTAGTTTTTGCGCATCTTTCCGGAAATATGGGCAATAACCACATGACCGTTTTCCAATTCAACCCGAAACATAGTGTTAGGCAGGGTTTCCAGGATGGTACCTTGCATCTCAATACTGTCTTCTTTAGACATTTAATCCTCGTGATAGCCACTATAAAAAACGTGCGGATCATGCCGGATTTAGCTCGCTGTGTAAAGTTTACTCCTCGTTTGCCGTGCTAGTTTTCCATTCGTGACCACACAACAACTCGTGAGGGTGGAAGCGGGTCTTGTATTTCATCTTGCGACAGGCATCTACCTGGTAGCCCAGATAGAGCCACTTACGGTTCATGCGCCGGGCTAAATCCAGTTGAGAGAGAACGGCATGGGTCCCCAGGGAGCGGTCTGCGTGCTCCGGAGCGAAGAAGGTGTACATAGCACTCAGACTGTGCGGGAGCGGATCGGTTATTGCCAGCGCAATCAGATGCTGATCCAGTCGAAATTCCAGATAGTAGGGTTGGAGCCAGTCGCAGAGTAAAAAGTTGTCGTATTGATTCCGCGTGGCGGGAAACATACTGCCGTCAAAATGCCGCTCGTTGATATAGCGAGCAAATAGGTCGTAATACTCGGGTTTATCTTGCGTACTCAATACCATGTGCACATCGCGATTGAGCTGGCGGATCCGCTTTTGACTGCGGGAGGGGGTAAATTGTGCCACCGGGATCCGCAGTGAGCGGCAGGCTTCACAATGTTGACAATGAGGACGATACAGGTCGTTGCCACTGCGTCGGAAGCCGGCGACCAGCAGATTTTCGTACCCAGCCGGATTTCTGAACTTGTCTTCCAGCAGCACCATCAGCCGCTCGGATTCTCCCGGCAGGTAGCTACAGCTGTGTTCCGGTGTCAGACCAATTCGTAACGCTAATTCTGTCATAAGGCTACCTGCTGGCGCTTCCAGCAATCAGGAGTTACGGATTGGGAACGCAATTGATGCAATCGCTGGATGAAGGCAGCTCTGGGCCACTCTTCAGCACCCAACGAGAGTAGATGCTCAGTTTGCATCTGGCAGTCAATTAATTCACCACCACTATGACTAAAATGTCGACATAGTGCGACCAGCGCGAGCTTTGACCCATCTGCTTGTCGTGAAAACATCGATTCACCACAGAATAACCGTCCAACCGAAATTCCGTACAGGCCGCCAACCATCTCGTCACCCTGCCAGACTTCAACCGAGTGGGCATGGCCTGCGGCATGCAGTTGGGCATAGCTCGCCATCAGTTCTTCGTGGATCCAGGTGTCGTAACAGTCACGGCGCGGGGCGGCACAAGCCGCAACGACGGCCATAAAATCACGATTGATCCAGACTGCGACATCCTGCTTGCGGATACGTTTCTGCAGGCTGCGGCTGATGTGTAGATTACTTGGCTGGAGAACCCCTCGCGGATCCGGCGACCACCAGAGGATGGGTTGATGGGCGCCATACCAAGGGAAAATGCCATTGTGGTATGCTTGCAGCAAACGAGCAGGCATCAAATCGCCGCCAATCGCCAACAGTCCATTGGGTTCGTGCAACGCCGAATGCGGCTGGGGGAACCATAGCGATCCCGGCTCTAACTGCGCCAGCGACCTAGACATAGATGCAGGATACCTTCATGAATGAGTACAGGCTGATCATAACGATAGTGCTGCTGCTTGTCACCGTAGTGGGTGTTCAAGCGGCTCCATACCAACGGAATGTTGCCAGGCCCGTCAATCAGGTGGTATTTGGTAAAATCGATTCGGTCAGGAATATTACCCAGACTCAAGTGGTGGAGTCTGAATATAACGGTTGGAAAACCTTGGGTGGTGCCGTACTAGGGGGCTTGGTCGGTAATCAGTTCGGTAGCGGTCACGGCCGGGAGATAGCGACTGCGGTGGGGGCCTTGGTCGGTGCGGGTGCCACGCAGGCTTGGACGCAACCCCAGAGCCGGGAATATCAACTGGTGGAACTCCTCATTCGTGATGAGAAGGGCAAGCTGATCAATGTGATACAAGATTATGATCCGGCTATGGTGTTCATGGCCGGGGACCCGGTCCGGATCCTCTATTTCGATGACGGTGTGCGGGTCGATAAAACCTTCTAAGGCGGTGTCAAACGTGCGGACAAGAAAAAGGCACACCAAGGTGTGCCTTTGTCAAATTGCGCTTTTTTAGCGTTGACTGTCCAGATAGCGCTCGGCATCTAGCGCAGCCATACACCCTGTGCCAGCCGAAGTAATGGCTTGACGGTAAATATGATCCGCAACATCGCCTGCGGCAAACACACCTTCCACACTGGTCTGGGTGGCGAAACCATCACTGCCGCCTTTGACCTTCAGATAGCCGTCTTTCATCTCCAGCTGATCTTGGAAGATCGCAGTATTCGGGCTATGACCAATCGCGATGAATACACCCATGACGTCGACTTCGGAGACTGAACCATCTTTCGTGCTGCGCAACCGGACCCCGGTCACACCCATCTCATCACCCAGGACTTCATCCAGAGTCTGGTTCAGGTGCAGCTTGATGATGCCTTGTTCAACCTTGTCGTGCAGACGCTGGATCAGGATTTTTTCCGAACGGAATTCATCACGGCGATGAACGAGATGAACCTCGGAAGCAATATTCGCCAAATAGAGAGCTTCTTCGACGGCGGTATTACCACCACCGATGACCGCCACTTTCTGTTTGCGATAGAAGAAACCGTCGCAGGTGGCACAGGCGGAGACCCCCTTGCCCTTGAAGGCCTCTTCGGATTCCAAGCCCAGGTAACGAGCAGAGGCGCCAGTTGCGATGATCAGCGCATCACAGCTGTATTCGCCACTGTCACCGCTCAGGCGAAACGGTTTTTGCTGCAGGTTGACACTATGGATATGGTCAAAGACCATCTCGGTATTGAAATGCTCGGCGTGAGCTTTCATCCGCTCCATCAGGCCAGGCCCCGTCAAGCCTTCGGCATCACCGGGCCAGTTTTCGACTTCGGTGGTGGTGGTGAGCTGGCCGCCTTGCTGCATGCCAGTCAGCAGAACAGGATTGAGGTTCGCCCGGGCGGCATAGACGGCTGCTGTGTAGCCAGCGGGGCCTGATCCCAGGATCAAAAGCTTGGCGTGCTTGATTTGACTCATGCTCGAATTCTCCAGTAAATGACCCATCGATTCTAGGTAAAGGGGGGCAGGGGGTAAAGATCGATAATTCGATTGGGGCAATCGATTTTTCCAACATCAGTCGGGCCGCGCTGGAGCTCATACCGCTTTTCCGGGATTGGGCGACAAGTAGAAAAGCATTTCATGCGGCGATTTGTCGTTGCCCGGCCCCCTGTTCCTCGGTATCTGGTGTGACCTCTTGGTGGAGTATGCTGCTTTATGCCATTCATCAAGCCAATTCTCTTGAATAATATGCATAAATATGGCAATTGTTAGTTCTGTAGCGTAGCGAGGGAAGGAGTGTTTCTGCTGTCTTACTCCGCCTCTTTCCCATAAACCCTGCCAGACGATGCTAGTGCATCGGGTTGCAGCCGGTGTTTATGGCGGTTTGAAAGCCAGATATGTTGTTTTATTCACCACTGAGTAGTGGATAATTATGCTTCATTGCTGTATTTTTATACCGATTTTGGCTGCATACAACGCTTGAATATTGTTATTATAATGTTATACCCAAATATTATAATTTTGAATGTCGGGCGTAGATTGACATTAATTGCTGGTGTGAATATAAATTCACCAGGTCTTGCTCTAAAAGTTTGTCAAAGGATGGAATAATATGCTGGAAGAGAACAGTCGGCTGAGAGACTTGGACCGGATTGACCGCAATATTCTGAATGAGCTGCAGAAGGATGGCAGAATTTCGAATGTTGAATTGTCCAAGCGTGTGGGCTTGAGTCCAACTCCCTGCCTGGAACGTGTGCGCCGCCTGGAACGCCAGGGTTTTATCGAAGGCTACACGGCAATCCTCAATCCGCATTTTCTGGATGCTTCATTGTTGGTGTTTGTCGAGATTACCCTGAATCGGGGGGCTCCGGATGTCTTCGAACAATTCAACAAAGCGGTGCAAACCCTGGAAGAGATCCAGGAGTGTCATCTGGTCTCAGGAGACTTTGACTATCTGTTGAAGACCCGGGTATCGGATATGTCGGCCTATCGTCGTCTGCTGGGCGAGACCTTGTTGCGTTTGCCGGGTGTTAATGACACGCGAACCTATGTGGTCATGGAAGAAGTCAAGCAGAGTAATCGCCTGGTGATCAGCACCAAGTGATGCAGATCTGACGCTCACTGAACTTCATGTATAGATATCCAGCAAATGAGCGGCCTGCCGCTCATTTCTTATTTGCATTTGTGCGACCTCTCCCGAGTATAATGTCGCGGCTTGGCACCGCCGTCAGCGACGGTGGCCAGCCCAGGTTTAATTATTCTAAAAAAGGAGTCGGGGTTTGACGGCTAGCAACAAGTTCACACCTATTTCCGGGTTTCAGCGCATTTTCGAAACAGGGCTCATTGTCCTGAGCGTTGGCGCTCTTTTCTTATTGCTGGCCCTATTGACTTATCATCCTGCTGATCCGGGCTGGTCTCAGACCGCATGGGGCGGAAAGGTACACAATGCCGCCGGCAGTGCCGGTGCCTGGATCGCCGATCTCACCTTCTTTGTCTTTGGTATCTTTGCCTACCTGATCCCGGCTGTGTTGGTGTTTTTAGGCTGGAGTATTTTCTGGCGTCCCTACCGCTTGCTCGAGGTTGATTACCTGGCCTTGGGCTTGCGCATTCTCGGTTTCCTGGTGCTGTTCCTGTCGATGTCGGCGTTGGGAAGCATGAACTTTACCGATATCTATAACTTCTCCTCCGGTGGTCTGATCGGCGACATGATCTATACCAGCATCCTGCCGGTGCTGGGCGATCTGGGTAGTACGCTGGTCTTGTTGTGCTGCATTGCTGCCGGTATCACGCTGTTTACCGGTTGGTCGTGGATCATGATCGTCGAGAAGATGGGGGAGTGCATAACCGGCTCCGGTCATTTCTTTGTGACCTTGCCGAGCCGTATTGCGGGTTGGTTTGCTCGTAAGGCAGGCTATCAGCCGATCTCCGATCCAGATGCATTTGACGATGATGACGATGATCTGCCCGTTGTGATCAAGCCTGTGGTTGCAGCCAGTGAACCGGTAGCCAAAGCCCCTCGTTTTTCCTTCAACCGCCGTCCTGCTCCTGAACCCGAGCTGGATGATGACGATGAAGATGATGGCTTCGATGAGCCCTATATCGCCAGCCCATCGGTCACGGCAACCACGGGTCGCCGTGAGCCGGTGATGAATTTTTCTGCGACACAAGCGCCTGCATCAACAACCGTTGTGGCCCCATCATCGGCCATGCAAGCTGCCGTCACTGCACCGCTTGTGAACAGAGCGGCCCCACAGGCTCCAGTGATGACGGCAGTGGATGACGATGATGAGGAGGAGCTGACCTTGCCATGGGACAACTCGGCACAGGCTGCAGTTCCTGCTGTTGTCCCTGCGGTTGCGCAAACCGCATTGCCCCAGTCACTGGCCTCGGCATTGGCGGCGATCAAGCCCAAGCCGAAGGTGGAAGGGGAGCTGCCTTCAGTGAATTTGCTGAATACCCCGCCGGTGAAGACCCAGATGATGTCTGCGGATGAACTGGAGCGGATGGCCCGGCTGGTAGAAGCCAAGCTGGCGGATTACAACGTTCAGGCTCGGGTGGTCGGTTGTTATCCGGGCCCTGTGATTACCCGATTCGAACTCGACCTGGCTCCCGGGATGAAAGCCAGCAAAATTACCAGCTTGTCCCGTGACTTGGCCCGTTCTCTCTCGGCGGTCAGTGTGCGGGTGGTCGAGGTAATTCCCGGCAAGCCCTACGTGGGCATTGAGTTACCGAATGCCAAGCGCCAGACCGTGTATATGAAAGAGGTCCTGGATTGCGATCGTTTCCGCAGTGCCGAAAGCCCGTTGACTATGGTGTTGGGCCAGGATATCGCAGGTGATCCTGTGGTGGTCAATCTGGCCAAGATGCCGCACCTGCTGGTGGCTGGCACCACCGGCTCCGGTAAGTCGGTGGGGGTCAATGTGATGATCCTCTCCATGCTCTACAAGGCCACACCGGAAGAGCTGCGCTTTATCATGATCGACCCCAAAATGCTGGAGTTGTCGGTCTATGAAGGTATTCCGCACCTGCTGACCGAAGTGGTCACCGATATGAAAGATGCCGCCAATGCCCTGCGCTGGTGTGTCGGAGAGATGGAGCGGCGTTACAAGTTGATGTCGGTTATGGGCGTGCGTAATCTCAAGGGCTACAACACCAAGGTTTCCGCAGCCCATGCCAGCGGCAATCCGATCAAGGATCCGTTCTGGAAGCCGGGTGATACCTTTGATGCTATTGCACCAGACTTGGAAAAATTGCCGCAGATCGTGGTGGTCATCGATGAATTTGCCGACATGATGATGATCGTCGGCAAGAAGGTGGAAGAGCTGATTGCGCGTATTGCCCAGAAGGCGCGGGCCGCAGGTATTCACTTGATTCTGGCGACACAACGCCCCTCGGTGGATGTGATTACCGGCCTCATCAAGGCCAATATCCCGACCCGGATTTCGTTCCAGGTTTCTTCCAAGATTGACTCCCGAACCATCCTGGATCAGCAAGGTGCGGAGTCGCTGCTGGGGATGGGGGATATGCTTTATTTACCCGCGGGCGACAGTACTCCGACCCGCGTTCACGGTGCCTTTGTCGATGATGATGAAGTCCACAAGGTGGTCGCGGATTGGAAGTTACGTGGTGAGCCGAACTACATTGAGGAAATTCTCAGCGGTGAGATGACCAGTGATACCCTGTTACCGGGCGAACAGAATGCCGGTAGCGATGAGGAGCTGGATCCTCTGTTCGACGAAGCGGTGGCATTTGTGGTGGAGTCCCGTCGGGGCTCGACCTCCAGTGTGCAGCGCCGTTTCAAGATTGGTTACAACCGTGCGGCACGGATCATTGATCAGATGGAGATGCAGGGCATCGTCAGTCCGCCCGGAAGCAACGGTCAGCGTGACGTATTGGCGCCAGCACCGATGCGCGATTAATGCCGATGTGTGATGAATAGCATTAGCCTGATTCAATCGACCAAGGGAAGAGGATCCACGATGAAGTTTTATAACCGTGTAGCGGTGACCCTGATGTTGGTGGCGACCTCGGTGATGGCCGATGATGCCGGAGAGCTGAAGGCCAAACTGGCTAGTGTGAAGTTGTTTTCTGCCCATTTTGAACAGACGGTGTTCGATATTGAAGGCAAGAAGTTGCAGCAATCATCGGGTGAGATGCTGGTCTCGCGGCCGGATCGTTTCCGCTGGGATACCAAGCAACCGGATGAAAACCTGATTGTTTCTGATGGATCCGATGTCTGGTTATACGATCCCTTCGTCGAGCAGGTTTCGGTGATGAAGTTGGCGACTGCGGTGCAAAATACTCCATTCCTGCTGATCACCAGCAGCGATCCCAAGCTGTGGGAGCGCTACGAAATTCTTAAAGAGGACGACAGCTTTACTGTCACCAGCAAGCAGAAGAACCAGCGCATCGAGTCATTGCGCATCGTGTTTGATGGCAAATCACAAATCAGCCGCTTCGAAGTCAATGAGGCTCAAGGACAACGCAGCGAATTCCAGCTGAGTCAGGTCAACCAGCATCCGGCGGTCCAGGCGCAGACCTTCCGCTTTACGATTCCGGATGGTGTCACTCTCGACGATCAACGCTGATGAGTACCCTGTCACTGGATTTTTCCGCTGATTTCCGACCTCTGGCCGCCCGTATGCGGCCAGAGTGCTTTGAGCACTATATCGGGCAGGAACATCTGCTGGCCCCGGGCAAGCCGTTGCGTCGTGCCATCGAAGCCGGGCATTGCCATTCCATGATCCTCTGGGGGCCACCGGGCACCGGTAAAACTACCTTGGCGGAGCTGATGGCGCATTATTGCCAGGCTGAGGTGGAGCGGGTGTCTGCGGTCACCTCCGGGGTCAAGGAGATCCGGGCTGCCATCGACAAGGCGCGGGATAACAAATTTCGCGGCGTGCGCACCTTGTTGTTTGTCGATGAAGTCCATCGCTTCAACAAGAGCCAGCAAGATGCCTTCTTGCCCCATATCGAAGATGGCACCATCACGTTTATCGGTGCTACTACCGAGAATCCCTCGTTTGAACTGAATAACGCCTTGCTCTCCCGGGCTCGGGTCTATCTGCTCAAGCGGCTGGATGAGACCGCCATCGAAGCCATCATCCGTCAGGCACTGACCGATCCCCGGGGTCTGGCCCATGAGCCGCTGGAGTTTGCCGAAGGAGTGCTACAGGCACTGGTGCAACTGGTGGATGGCGACGGTCGCAAGGCGCTGAATTATCTGGAGCTGCTCAATGACATGGTCGAGGAGCTGGATGGCCGCAAGCTGATTGACAGGCGCTTGCTCGCCGAGGTGACCGGTGAGCGAATGGCCCGGTTTGATAATCAGGGCGACGTCTATTACGACCTGATCTCCGCGGTTCACAAATCGATCCGGGGTTCTTCTCCCCAGGCGGCTCTTTACTGGTATGCCCGCATCGTGGCGGCCGGTGGCGATCCGCTGTATGTGGCGCGCCGCTTGCTGGCGATAGCCTCCGAAGATGTAGGCAATGCCGACCCACGAGCGATGCAGGTGGCGTTGGCCGCTTGGGATTGTTTTACCCGGGTTGGTCCTGCCGAAGGGGAGCGCGCTATCGCCCAGGCCATCGTCTATCTGGCCTGTGCGCCGAAGAGTAATGCTGTCTATGTCGCCTGGAAGGCGGCGTTGCAGGATGCCAAGCAGCTCTCCGATTACGAAGTGCCGGCCCATCTGCGCAATGCGCCGACCCGCTTGATGAGTGAGCTGGGTTATGGGGCCGAGTATCGCTATGCCCATGATGAGCCGGGTGCTTATGCCGCCGGGGAGTGCTTCTTGCCGCCGGAGCTGGCTGATCGGCAGTACTACCACCCCAGCGATCGGGGGCTGGAAAAGCAGATTGCCCAGAAGCTGGCGTACCTGGCCGAGCTGGATGCCCAAAGCCCGCGCAAGCGCTATCGCTGATCGATACTCAGGCGTCGTATGGTACGAAAGCCTAATGAACCCTTGGCGCAAGGAATCCTGGTGCCGACCATGACAGGCAGCGGCGGATTTTGATAGACTCGTTGCCAACTAAAAGTTTGTCTTTGCCTTGACCCGAGCCACCGCCTTCTGTTGTGTGGCGCGCGAGTTAACCCGGCATCGGTAAGCTCTCTTTCATTACCAAGTAATAACTACAAGCAGGTCAGACATGTTAGATCCCAAATACTTGCGCGCTGATATCATCGAAGCGGCAGAACGGTTGGCTGCCCGGGGGTTCACTCTGGATGTGGCTCGTATCAATGGCCTGGAAGAGCAACGCAAGACGTTGCAAACCCGGACCCAGGAGTTGCAAGCCGAGCGTAATGCCCGTTCCAAGGCCATCGGTGACGCCAAGCGTCGCGGCGAAGATGTCGCACCGCTGATGGCGCAGGTAGGTGAGTTGGGCTCCGAGCTGGACGACTGCAAACGCAAACAGGATGAAGTACTGGCCGAGCTTGAAGCCCTGGCTCTGGCTATTCCGAACCTGCCCCATGACTCGGTGCCCGCCGGTAAGGATGAGAGCGATAACGTCGAAGTTCGCCGCTGGGGTACGCCGCGTCAATTCGAATTCGAACCCAAGGATCATGTGGCCCTGGGGGAAGGCGTCAAAGGCATCGATTTTGCCACCGCCACCAAGATTTCCGGCTCCCGCTTTGTGGTGATGCAGGGACAGATTGCCCGCATGCACCGTGCGCTGGCGCAATTCATGCTCGACTTGCATACCCAGCAACACGGCTATACCGAATGCTACGTGCCTTATCTAGTCAATGCCGACAGCTTGCAGGGTACCGGTCAGCTGCCGAAGTTCTATAACGATCTGTTCCATACCGCGATCACCGGCGAAGGCGACGAAGAGGGCAAGGTCAAGAAGTTCTCCCTGATCCCGACCGCGGAAGTGCCGCTCACCAATATCGTGCGCGATACCATCACCGACGAAAAAGATCTGCCCCTGAAGCTGACGGCGCACAGCCCTTGCTTCCGCTCCGAAGCGGGCTCTTACGGTCGCGATACCCGGGGTCTGATCCGTATGCATCAGTTCGACAAGGTCGAGATGGTACAACTGGTGAGCCCTGAAACCTCCTGGGATGCCCTCGAAGAGATGGTGGGCCATGCCGAGAAGGTGCTGCAATTGCTGGAACTGCCGTATCGGGTGATTACCCTGTGTACCGGTGACATGGGTTTCTCGGCCGCCAAGACCTACGATCTGGAAGTCTGGCTGCCGGCGCAGAATACCTATCGCGAGATCTCCTCCTGCTCCAACTGTGCCGATTTCCAGGCGCGCCGGATGCAAGCTCGGGTACGGGGCGCCGACGGCAAGCCAACGCTGCTGCACACCCTGAACGGTTCCGGTTTGGCCGTGGGACGTACTCTAGTGGCTGTGCTGGAAAACTACCAGCAGGCCGATGGACGCATTGAAGTCCCGAACGTGTTGCGCCCCTACATGGGCGGTCTGACCCACATCGGGTAAGTGATAACATCGGGGCCGCTTATGCGGCCCCGATTCGTTTTCCAAGCTGCGTAGCACCGCTTTTTCACAAGCAATGCGCAATCGTTTTTGCTAGAATGCGCCGCAATTTTAGCGGCCCGTGGAGTGTCTGTGGTCTGGATTGATTTCGCTATCCTGGCTGTGATCGGCTTGTCTTCACTCATCAGCCTGATCCGTGGCTTCGTCAAGGAAGCCCTCTCATTGTTGACCTGGTTTGCGGCGTTTTTTGTGGCCAGCAACTTCTACGGCGATCTGGCCGTATTCTTCACATCCATCTCCGATTCGCTGATCCGCAATGGTGTGGCCATTGTGGTGTTGTTTGTTGCCACCCTGATCCTGGGCTCTATCGTCAACTATGTGATTGCGACTCTGGTCGACAAGACCGGGCTCTCGGGTACCGATCGCATGCTGGGCATCTGTTTTGGCGCTATCCGCGGCGTGTTGATTGTCAGCGCCCTGCTATTTTTTATGGACACCTTTACCAGCGCGCACAGCGCGGTGTGGTGGCAAAAATCCGTCCTCATTCCGGAATTTGGTGTGGTCGTGAACTGGTTTTTCGAGTTCATGAAAAGCTCATCAAGTTTCATTAAATGATCCGTTTTATTCAGTAACTAGTGACCTCGAGGTAACAAGGACATGTGTGGTATCGTCGGTATAGTGGGCACCACCCCGGTTAATCAGGCCCTTTATGATGCGTTGACCGTGTTGCAACACCGTGGCCAGGATGCCGCTGGCATCGTGACCATCGCAGATGGGAATTTCAAACAACGCAAGGCAAATGGTCTGGTCAAGGATGTGTTCGAGATCCGGCACATGCAGCGATTGAAAGGCAACATGGGCATTGGCCATGTCCGCTATCCCACCGCAGGCAGCTCCAGCGCCGCGGAAGCCCAACCCTTCTATGTCAACTCGCCGTTTGGCATCACGCTGGCGCACAACGGTAACCTGACCAACGCCAAGGAGCTGCGTGAACAGCAAAGCAAACTGGCCCGCCGTCACATCAACACCACCTCTGATTCTGAAGTGTTGTTAAACGTTTTCGCGCACGAGCTGGAACGTGCCGTGGATATGCCACTGCGTCCGGATGATGTATTTGCTGCTGTGAGCCGTGTGCATCGTCAGGTGCGCGGTGCTTATGCCGTGGTGGCGCTCATCATCGGTCATGGCATGGTCGCGTTCCGCGATCCGAACGGGATCCGCCCCTTGGTGCTGGGGCGTCGTCTGAATGACGATGGAACTCAGGAGTACATGGTGGCCTCCGAAAGCGTGGCGCTGGATATCCTGGGCTTCGAGCTGATGCGCGATGTGGCGCCTGGTGAGGCGATCTACATCAGCCAGGACGGTGAGCTGACCAGCCGTCAATGTGCCGATAATCCCAAACTGTGTCCTTGTATCTTCGAATACGTCTATTTTGCCCGTCCGGACTCTTTCATCGATCAGGTCTCTGTCTATGCCGCGCGCGTGCATATGGGACAGAAGCTGGGTGAGAAGATCAAACGGGAATGGGCTGATCTGGATATCGATGTTGTCATCCCGATCCCGGAAACCTCCTGTGATATCGCTCTGGAGATCGCCCAGCGCCTGAACAAACCCTACCGTCAGGGCTTTGTGAAGAACCGCTACATTGGCCGTACCTTCATCATGCCGGGTCAAACCCAGCGCAAGAAGTCCGTGCGCAGCAAGCTCAATGCGATTTCCTCCGAGTTCAAGGGTAAGAAGGTACTGCTGGTGGATGACTCCATCGTGCGTGGTACCACCTCAGGCCAGATCATCGATATGGCTCGTGAAGCCGGTGCGGCCAAGGTCTATTTTGCCTCGGCGGCTCCCGAGATCCGTTTCCCGAACGTCTATGGCATCGACATGCCGACCAGCAACGAGCTGATCGCCTATGGCCGCGATGTCAGCGAAATCTGCACCATGATCCGGGCTGATGGCCTGATCTTCCAGGATCTGGCGGATCTGGAAGCGGCTGTTCGTGAAGGCAATCCGGCTCTGACCCAGTTTGAGACCTCGGTATTCAGCGGCCAGTATGTCACCGGCGATGTGGATCAAGCCTACCTCGACTTCCTGAATTCCCTGCGCAACGATGATGCCAAGGCGGTTCGCGAGTGGAACGAAGGGGTTGCCGATCTGGAGATGTATAACGGCGAGAACTAAGGTTCTTGGCTTTACATCAGGGGATACGAGAAGAGCGGCGGAGGCCGCTCTTTTTTTATGAGCGTTGCAATCGTCAGACAAGTGTTAAACGGCTAGGGATGAAGCCCACTCAGTCCCCGCTGGACAGCCGCTTCGACCTCGGCGAATGGGATCTGAGCCAGACGACCATGACTGGATAACCCGGGTAATTTGAGCTGGCTGCTGAGCGGCGTCATCAGGCCGCACAGGTGGCGGGCAACCAGTCGGGGTGTCAGCGGGTGCGGGTGACAGGCGTGCTGTAATTGCTGCAGCCAACTCTCCAGCGGTGCGCTTTGCAGCAGGCTGGAGGGGGCAGCCTCCGGCAATATGGCGCTGGTTCCGCGGCAGCTGGAGCAGTGACCGCACCGCTGCGGCGCCTGGGTGTCGGCAAAATAGTGGGCCAGTTGCTGGCTCAGGCAGTTTGGCGAGCCGAAAAACTGCACCATCTGCTGAATGCGTTGCAGCTCGCTTTGCTCCTTATCCAGAAATTGCTGGTGCAGTTGCAGACTCAAGGACTGCAAATCGTCCGGCAGTGCCAGTCGATGGTAGACCTCGGTCATCTGCTTGCTTTCCAGCTCGATCCAGCCTTGCTGGTGCAGATAATCCAGCGCGGTAACGGCGCGACTGCGTTCTGCACCCAGACGAGCCAGCTCGGCCAGATCCAGCGAGCACCAGCTGCGGGCGCGCGGCGCGGCAGCAAACACCAGTTGCAGAAATTGCCGGCGCTCGCCATGGAAGCGGCCCAGGATCTCCTCGGGCGACTGAATAAACTTGAAGCGGAACTCGGCAAAATAGCTATAGGCCGGAGCTATGACGCCAGCCAGCTCCAGATAGACCAGCAAGGTCTTCAACGGCAGCAACCGGATATTGCAGCGCTGGCTCAGGCGCAGCAGGACGATTTCCCATTCCGCCGGGCTAGTACGGATCTCTTCCAATACCTGGGTGATGCTCGTGCGATCCGGGGTGTCGCCATAGACAAAGTTTTCCAGTACCGGGACCTGCTCACGGCTAGCCAGCACGGTGCAGTGGGCGAGTTGACCATCCCGCCCGGCGCGGCCGATCTCCTGGGAGTAATTTTCTATCGATTTGGGCAGATCGTAATGGACCACCCGACGAATATTCGCCTTGTCGATGCCCATGCCGAAGGCAATGGTGGCCACGATGCAGTCGTGCCGATTGCTCATGAATCCCTGCTGGATGGCTTCGCGCTCCTCGGATCCCATACCGGCATGATAGGCCTGCGCCTGGATACCGGACTGCTGCAGTAAGGCCGCCACCTGCTCGGCCGTCTGCTGCAAGGTGACATAGACGATGGTCGGCTGTCGAGGTGCTTGCGCAATCAGCTGCAGCAGCATCTGGTCCCGTCTGGCTTGAGGGGCGGGTAAGACGCTGATATCCAGATTGGCGCGATAAAAGCCGGTCGCCACCACATGCTCCGGCGCTATGGCAAATTTGCGCTGCATATCGGCGATGACGGCAGGGGTTGCCGTGGCGGTGAGCAGCAAGACTTGAGGGATCTGCAATTGCTGACGATAGCTGGGCAGCTTCAGATAATCGGGGCGAAAGTTGTGGCCCCATTCCGAGATGCAGTGTGCCTCATCGACCACCAATAAGGAGAGCGGGATACGGGCGATGAAGCGGCGGAAGCGTTCGTTTTTCAGGCGCTCTACCGAAATCATCAGGATCTTGAGCTCACCCCGCTCGACCTGAGTCATCAGCTCGCGGCTCTGGTTGGCATCCAGTGTCGAGTCCAGCGCCGCGGCGGCAATCCCCTTGCTGCGCAGAAACTCCAGCTGATCATGCATCAGGGCCAGCAGGGGGGAGATGACGAGTGTGAGGTGGGGTAGATGCAGGGCCGGGAATTGATAGCACAGTGACTTGCCTGAGCCGGTCGGGAAAATGGCGGCCACCGAATGTCCGGCCAGAATGTGCGCGATCACCTCGTCCTGACCGGGTCTTAGGGTCGAGAATCCGAAGTACTGCTGTAAGGAGGACAAAACCATGGCACTGGACTCACAAGGCGTGAAAAGGGCATCAGATTAGCATGGGGCTCTCGCATCCCGAGCCCCCGGAAACCTGTCAAATCTGCGTTTGGTCATAAATTCGACATCTGAACCCTTTTACCACGCATTCATACGGGGAAATGGCCGAGTATTCAGGTATTCTGTGGCGGATTTGCCGCATATGTCAGGAAGGTATGCGGCGAAATGGACCCATTAATGACACATTCACAGCCATGGATATGCTATGAAACCATCAACCAATCCCCTTATTCGTTTGCTCCAACGCACCTCGCTGGTCAGCCAGATTGTGGTCGGTCTGGTACTCGGCTGCCTGCTGGCCTGGATTGCACCTGCACAGGCACAACTGGCGGGCTTACTCGGTAGCCTGTTTGTCGGGGCCTTGAAAGCCGTCGCGCCGGTACTGGTGTTTATTCTGGTGGCTGCCTCCATTGCCAGCCATCAACAGGGACAGAAAACCAGTATCCGTCCGCTGCTGATCCTCTACCTGTTCGGTACCTTCTGCGCGGCTGTGGTCGGTGTCGTTGCCAGCTTCGCCTTTCCATCGGAGCTGCAGCTGGCCACCAATACCGCCGATATCACACCGCCGGGCGGCATCAGCGAAGTACTGGGCACCTTGCTGTTCAGCGTGGTCAGCAACCCCATCAAGGCGCTGATAGAAGCCAACTACATCGGTATTCTGGCGTGGGCTATCGGCCTGGGGCTGGCGCTGCGCCATGCCAATGCCAGCACCAAGGAGCTGATCCAGGATCTCTCTCACGCGGTCTCCAGTATCGTCAAATGGGTGATCCGCTGTGCACCATTGGGGATTTTTGGTCTGGTGGCCTCGACGCTGGCCGAAAGCGGCTTCTCGGCACTGCTGGGCTACGCCCATCTGCTGGCGGTGTTGCTGGGTTGTATGCTGTTTGTGGCCTTCGTCGTCAATCCGCTCATCGTCTACTGGAAGCTCAAGCGCAACCCATACCCGCTGGTACTGACCTGTCTGCGTGAAAGTGGCGTCACCGCCTTCTTTACCCGCAGTTCGGCGGCCAATATCCCGGTCAACATGGCGTTGTGTGAAAAGCTGAAGCTGCCGGAAGAGACCTATGCCGTCTCCATTCCCCTGGGGGCCACCATCAATATGGCAGGCGCCGCCATCACCATCTCGGTGCTGGCTCTGGCGGCCGTGCATACCCTGGGTATCGAGGTGGATCTGGCAACCGCGCTGCTGCTGAGCGTGGTCTCGACCATCGCCGCCTGCGGGGCATCGGGTGTGGCCGGAGGCTCCTTGCTGCTCATTCCGCTGGCGTGCAGCCTGTTCGGGATTAGCAACGATGTGGCCATGCAGGTGGTTGCGGTCGGCTTTATCATCGGCGTGCTGCAAGATTCGGCTGAAACGGCTCTTAACAGCTCGACCGATGTGCTGTTTACCGCCGCGGCCTGTATGGCCGAAGAGAGCACCGTCCCCGAGGCCACGGCCGAGGTGGATATCGAGCCCGCCGACGCCTGATCCAGACGCGGAATAAGATATGCAACAGGGCGCCTGATGGGCGCCCTTACTTTTGGCTCTGCTCTAATGATGTGTAGCATGGGGCAACTCTTTACTCGGAAGCGATACACTCTTTGTCAAGCCGCTGCCAAAGCGGCTAGCGCGAGATGGTATGCGTCAGTTTTTTGGGGGGAACTGCGGGTTGGGAAAGCGGGCTGAGACCATAAAAAAAAGACCGCACAAGGCGGTCTTCTGATGGGTGCAGCTTAACGGTTACGGGTGGTTACCGTTACTTGGGCTCACCGATAGGCAGTACGGTGCGACCGAATTTTTCGTTCAGCACTTCAGCCATGGCCAGATAAATGGCGGAGCCGCCACAAACAATCCCTTCAAAACCGGCGATAGTACCCAGGGTCGCATTGCCCAGGAAATCACGCGCCGCCAGCAGGCCGAACAGCACGACCAGAGAGCCGAATACGAACTGCAGCGCTTTCGGGCCTTTGAGAGTGCCGAAGAACATGAACAGGGTGAAGATGCCCCACATCAGCAGGTACCAGCCCATGGCGAACTCATCGGCGGCATCGCCCAGACCCAGCTTCGGCAGCAGGATCAGGAATACCAGGCTGATCCAGAAGAAACCGTAAGAGGTGAAGGCGGTCAGGCCGAAGGTGTTACCCTTTTTGAATTCCAGGATACCGGCGATCACTTGCGCCAGGCCGCCATAGGCCAGACCCATGGCCAGGATCATGGCGCTGATGGGCATAAAGCCGGCGTTGTGGATATTCAGCAGCACTGTGGTCATACCAAAGCCCATCAGGCCGAGCGGGGCGGGGTTGGCCAATTTTTCGTTCACGGTTTGTTCTCCAAAACAAAGGTGGTGGGGATGCACTGGGTGAGTAGCATCCAAAATAGTGTGGATGAGCGCGCGCGATTCTAGAGGCAAGCCGGGATGCTGACAAGCTGCGGCTGCCGCCAAGGCGCTAAATTATTGGAAATCACAGGATTGGATGACGAGGCGAACGGTTGGTGATGTCAGGTGATAGCAGAACGGGATGGCCCTATTTAGTCCATCCAGGCGGAGAATGGTCGGTATGAGCTGGCGTGCGTGGTGGCAATGGCTGTCGGGTTGGGGTGCGCAGCGGCAGCCCTATTTGCCCGTGGCGGAGTGGCGTAGCCTGGCGGCAACCATTCCGGTGCTGCAGGGATTGTCTGAGCCGGAGCTGGAGCGGCTGATCGCTCTGGCCGAGCGCTTTTTGCAGGCCAAAAGCATTACCTGCCTGGGGGTGCGTCCCTCGCGGCGACAACTCGGCTGGATGGTGCTGCAGGCGTGCTTGCCGATATTGAATCTGGGGCTGGATTGGTATCGAAACTTCTATGAAGTGATCCTGTTGCCCGATGCGGTCGAACGGGAGGAGACGGTGTGGCTGGATAACGAACTGATGGGTGTCGAGGCCAGCGCTCATCTGGGCGAAGCCTGGGAGCAGGGTCCCGTGGTGCTGGTGTGGCCGGAAGTGCTGCACGATGGCCAGTGGGATGGCTACCATCTGCTGATCCATGAACTGGCCCACAAGCTGGATATGCTGGCCGGTGGCACGGCTAACGGCATGCCGCCGGAGCGGCCCGGAGTGGCGATTACCCAGTGGCAACCGGCGCTGGAGTCGGGGTTCCGCCGGGTGTGCCAGCAGCTTGACACAGGCCAACCGTGCTGGCTGGATGAACAGGCCGCCGAGGGGCCGGATGAGTATTTTTCTATTCTCTGCGAGCAGTTTTTCACTCAGCCCCGGCGGCTACAAGAGCAGGAGCCGGAGCTGTACCGTTTGCTCACTCGCTGGTTTGTCCAGGATCCGGCGGGGCGCCAGCCCCGGGCATCCTGGAGCGATGGGGCCGGTTACCATAGTCGTGGTGCTTGACGGCAATCCCTGACGTCAGCCTCTTAGCTTTTACACAGAGAACCGCTACCTGCTTTACCCGCCGGTGGGCAGATGGCGCCGACGGTGGGCGCTATGTAGTCGCAGTGCTGGGTCTGGGTATAGTCGTGGATTTTGAGTTTTCCGGTGACGATCTCGATGCGCAGCGCTTCGAGTTTGTCGCGCAGCCCCTGGCTGATGAGCCCCTGATTATTGGCATCCAGAGCCCAGCCCACATGGTTATCCAGTAAGCCGAGTTTCAGAACTCCCGGTGTCCAGGTACCGACTTCGGCCTCTTCCCAGGCGGTGTAGGCGGCCTGTCCCATGCTCTTGAACATAGAGGTGAGCATGGTGCCAGGGTAGAGTCCGTTCTGGTTGGTGTCGGAGCCTATGGCTCTGAGACCTTCATCGGCGGCCGTTTGATACACGCCAAGGCCGGTGCCCCGGGCGGCGGCAAAGATGATATCCACCCCTTCGGCAAATTGCTCTTTCGCCAGAAAGCTGCCCTTGACCGGATCGGCAAAGGCTAATGCCGGCGTCGAGGCGGCATAGCTCTGCTTTACCTCGATGGCTGGATTGGCATATTTGGCGCCCTGCTCGAAGCCGCAGCCATATTGATGGATGCCGGGCAGATCCAGGCCGCCCACAAAGCCGATGATACCGGTCTCCGACTCGGCCGCGGCGAGCGCTCCGGTCAGGAAGGCTCCTTCTTGTACCTTGAAGAGAATGGAGCGCACATTGGGCTTATCCAACTGACCATCCAGCAGGGTGAACTGGGTGTTGGGGAACTCATCGGCGATGGTTTGCAGCGCAATCCCCTGTTCGCCACCGACCAGAACAATCGGGCTATAGCCGTCGCCCGCCAGCTGGCGCAAGGTGTTCAGGCGTTCTGCGGCACCCGCCGGTGCGCGCTCGGTGACCTGGATGCCGGTCTCCTTGCGGTAGCGCACCACGCCCTCTTCGTAGACTTGCTGATTCACCGAATGGTCATATTTGTCGGCGACACTGTAGACCACGGCCGGTTTGGTGGCGGCCAGCGCCAGGGTCGGTAGTAACGTCAGCAGGATAGGCGTCCAGATCCGGGTCAAGCTGTACATTCATCAGGTCCTTGTACTGGGGTGACTCACCCATGAGGCACCAAAGGAGACACATTTTTCCTGCTTTGCCGAGTGTGATCAAGCTCAAAGAATCATGATGGGAAATGAAAGGCCTTTCATCTCCAAAGGTGGTAAGAAGTAACCGGTTACCTTGATTTTAAAGGAAAAAAAAGAGGAGCCACTGGCTCCTCTTCTGGTCTGGAGGGGGAGGTTTATTCCACCTCGTTGCCGTTTTTCTGTCCGGCGGCAAAGCTACGCACATTCTCCAGAGTGGTGTTGGAGATCGCCAGCAGCGCTTCTTTGGTCAGGAACGCCTGGTGACCGGTGAACAGCACGTTATGGCAGGCAGAGAGGCGACGGAACACATCATCGGTGATCACTTCGTTGGAGTTGTCTTCAAAGAACAGCTCCTGCTCTTCCTCATATACATCCAGCCCCAAGGCGCCAATCTTGCTCTGCTTGAGGGCTTCAATCGCCGCGGTTGCATCCAGCAGACCGCCGCGGCTGGTATTGATGATCATGACGCCGTTCTTCATCTTGGCGAAGGCTTCGGCGTTGAGCAGGTGATAGTTCTCCTTGAACAGCGGGCAGTGCAGGCTGATGACATCGGATTCCTGGAACAGGGTATCCAGATCGACATATTCGGCCCCCAGATCCAGCGCCGCCTGGTTCTGGAACGGATCACTCACCAACAGACGCATACCGAAACCCTTGAGAATGCGCAGGGTAGCGATGCCGATCTTGCCGGTGCCGATGATCCCGGCGGTGCGGCCATGCATGTTGAAACCCACCAGACCATCCAGGGAGAAATTGGCATCCCGGGTGCGCTGGTAGGCCTTATGAATGCGGCGGTTCAGGGTCATCATCAGACCGACCGCGTGTTCGGCCACCGCTTCCGGGGAATAGGCCGGCACCCGGACCACGCGGATGCCGAGCTCTTTGGCGGCTTGCAAGTCCACATTGTTGTAACCGGCACAGCGCATGGCCAGCACCTGGGTGCCGTTGGCGGCCAGATCGGTGAGCACGGCGCGGCTGAGATCATCATTCACGAAGGCGCAGACCACCGGGTAGCCATGCGCCAGACGTGCGGTTTTCGGGTCGAGACGCACATCAAAATAGTCGAGTTTATAACCAAAGGCCTGATTGGCCAGTTCAAAGTGGTCACGGTCATAGGCTTTGGCACTGAACAGGGCGATTTTCATGGGACACCTCCAAATGAATATGTAATTAAATTACATCAATGGGTGGGATTGTCAAAGGTTGTTGACTAAAATTGATTTGAATCAGGCATTGATGGAGTTTGGAACGGCATTTGTGTAATTAAATTACAGATAATGCTGTGGGATGCTTTGAGTCTATCACCGAAATCTAATTCCGCCTGATACTGATTTTACCCTGTGTCGTGGCGCGATAGCCTGGATGACTCGCCGGCCGGTTGAGTTGCGGCTGCTGGGTTTAATCAAATCGGAGATAAAAAAAGGGAGCCGAAGCTCCCTAAATGCAGGTTGAACACCTGGGTTGGGGTTTTCAGATAACCATCAGGATGGAAGCGCGGGCTGCGGCTCCTCATCATGTTCCAGCAGTTGCTGGGGTTGTGCGCTCTCATCCTTGAGATCCACGCCGGTCAGGCGGCGGATAAAGGCTTGTTCCAGCAGCCAGGCCAGCTTGTGGGCGGCCTGCGGGAAGTCGAGTCCGGCCGGGCGCACATTGGAGATGCAATTGCGTTCGGAGTCCATGCGCCCGACATGCGGCTGCCAGGTCAAATAGAGACCCAGACTGTCGGGGGAGGAGAGGCCAGGACGTTCGCCGATCAGCACCAGCACGGCACGGGCAGTGAGCAGCTCGCCAATCTCGTCGCCCAGGGCGACCCGGGCCTGTTCGGCCACGATTAATGGAGCCACGTTCAGCCGCAGACGCCGCAGATGGGGCAACAGACTGGCGATAAACGGTTGGGCATTCTGATGCAGGGCGGTCGAGGAGAGACCATCGCCCAGCACTATGGCCAGATCGTAATCTGCCAGCTCTAGGGCTTGCAGCTGCTGGCGACTCGGTTCATCCAGGCATCGGCCCAGATCCGGGCGCCGTAAATACTCTTCCCGATTACGAGCGGCGCTGTGCACCGTCAGAACGTGTTGCCCAAGCACCTGCAACGCGCTCTGTAACTGGGCCACATCCAGCGGTTGATGCACGGCATCCCGGGCCTGGGCATGGGCCAGACCAAATTGCAGCAGGGCATCGGTGGGCAGGCTGACGCCGGTGCGCCCCAGGGCAATGCGCGCCGAGGTGTAGCGTTTGAGTTCTTGCCAGGGATTGAGATGGATGAGTTCAGACATATGTGGTTCTCCGGGCAGGCTTCAGGCGACGCGACCGCTTGGGATGGTGGGACCAAACTGGCTCAAGAGTGGATGACGCAGGTTGGCATCCAGCAACTGGCCTCCGGTATTGGTCAACTGCATGCGCACCAGCCAGTCAGCAAATTCTGGTGCGTGTTTGAGGCCGAGCAATTCGCGAATGTACAGCGCATCGTGGAAGGAGGTGCTCTGGTAATTGAGCATGATGTCATCGGCTCCGGGCACCCCGATGAGGAAGGTCAGTCCGGCGTTGGCCAGCAGGGTCAGCAGGGTATCCATATCATCCTGATCCGCCTCGGCGTGGTTGGTGTAGCAGACATCACAGCCCAGCGGGACGCCCAGTAACTTGCCACAGAAGTGATCTTCGAGCCCGGCGCGAATGATCTGCTTGCCGTCATACAGGTATTCGGGACCGATAAAGCCGACCACGGTATTGCACAACAGGGGTTTGAAATGGCGCGCTACGCCGTAGGCGCGGGCCTCGCAGGTCTGCTGATCGACACCATGATGAGCATTGGCGGAGAGGCAACTGCCCTGGCCGGTCTCGAAATACATGACATTCTGGCCGACGGTGCCGCGCTTGAGGCTCAAGGCTGCCTCATGGGCTTCGGCCAGTAACGCCAGATTGATGCCAAAACCACGGTTGGCCGCCTCGGTTCCGGCGATGGACTGGAACACCAGATCCACCGGCACGCCGCGCTCGATGAGCTGCAGGGTATTGGTGACATGGGTGAGGATGCAGGATTGGGTCGGAATGGCAAACCGCTGGATCACCTCATCCAGCATCTGGTTCAGGCTGGCCAGTACCGGCAGGTTGTCACTGGCCGGATTGATCCCCACCACGGCATCGCCGGCACCGTAGAGCAGGCCGTCGAGCATGGCGGCGGCGATGCCTTGGGGATCATCGGTCGGATGATTGGGCTGCAGGCGCACGCTCAAATGGCCCGGCAGGCCTATGGTGTTGCGAAAGGCGGTGACGACATGACACTTCTTGGCCACCAGGATCAGATCCTGATTGCGCATCAACTTGCTGACCGCCGCTGCCATCTCCGGGGTAATGCCGGGCGCTACCCGGGCCAGGGTGGCGCTATCTGCCGCTTCCGAGAGCAGCCAGTTGCGAAAATCCCCCACCGTCAGATGACTGATGGGCGCAAATGCCGCGGCATCGTGCTCATCCAGGATCAGCCGGGTCACTTCATCCTGCTCATAGGGGATCAGCGGTTGCTGCAGGAAGGTGCGCAATGGCAGATCCGCCAGGGCCATCTTGGCGGCCATGCGCTCCTGAGCGGAGGCGGCCGCGACACCGGCCAGATAATCGCCGGAGCGTGCGGGGGTCGCTTTGGCCATTAGACTGCACAGGTCGGGAAAGTGGTAATTCTGGTGTGCCAGCGTCCTTCGGTACATGGAATTCTCGCTTTAACGGATAAGGCCGGGAAAAAAGCCACCGGACGAGCCGGTGGCAAATCACCAGGTTGTTGCTCATGGCTGCCACCGTAACGGCGGCAGACGATTTCTGCTCCAGCGGCGTCTTGCAACGCAGCCGATTAATAGACCTTCACCAGCTCGCCATCGGCAGAGGAGACCTCGGTATCATGGGTCAGGCGGAAGTAGGCGTAACCGACCAGCATCAGACCACCGAAGATCAACGCCAGCAGGGTGTTGTAGTAGACCATGGCCGCCAGGCACAGCACGGCCAGACCCAGAGCCAGAGCTGGAGCGAACGGGAACAGCGGGGCGCTGAATGGACGCTCCAGCTTGGGTTCGCTCTTGCGCAGCTTGAACAGGGCAGCCATGGAGATGATGTACATGACGATGGCACCGAATACCGACATGGTGACGATATTGGCGGTCAGCGGCATACCACCGATGACGATCAGTGAGTCGGAGAAGATGGCCAGGATGCCGACGACACCACCGGCCAGGATCGCCCAGTGTGGCGTCTGGAAGCGACCGTTGACCGCCGAGAGTGATTTTGGCAGGTAACCGGCGCGGGCCAGGGCAAAGATCTGCCGTGAGTAGCCCATGATGATGCCGTGGAAAGAGGCGATGAGGCCAAACAGTCCCAACCACACCAGCATGTGCAACCAGCCACTGCTTTCGCCAACGATCATCTTCATCGCTTGTGGCAAGGGGTCGTTGATGTTGGAGAGCTTGCTCCAGTCACCGGCACCACCGGCAAAGACCATCACGCCCATGGCCAGAACAACCAGGGTCAGGATGCCGCCGATAAAGGCCTTGGGAATGGTTTTCTTCGGCTCTTTGGCTTCTTCGGCCGCCATGGCTGCGCCTTCAATGGCCAGGAAGAACCAGATGGCAAACGGGATCGCCGCAAAAATACCGGAAATAGCCCCCATGCTGAATTCGGATTCGCCAGCCCAGCCGTTGGCGGCAAAGTTCGCCATGCTGAAGCCCGGGCTTACCACACCCATAAACACCAGCAGCTCGAAGATGGCCAGCAGGGTCACCATCAACTCGAAGGTGGCGGCAATGCCCACACCCACCAGGTTGAGACCCATAAATACCAGATAGGCACCCACCGCAACCCACTTCGGATCAATCGCCGGGAACTGTACGTTCAGGTAGGCACCAATCGCCATGGCGATGGCCGGTGGCGCAAAGACAAACTCCACCAGGGTCGCGAAGCCAGCGATATAGCCACCGACCGGACCGAAGGCCCGATAGGCATAGGCAAAGGGGCCGCCCGCATGGGGGATGGAGGTGGTCAGCTCGGTGAAGCTGAAAATAAAGGCGGTGTACATGGCCGCGACCAGCACGGAGGTGACCAGAAAGCCAAGGGTACCCGCCTGGGCCCAGCCATAGCTCCAGCCGAAGTACTCACCGGAGATGACGAGACCAACGGCGATCCCCCACAAATGAAAGGCTCCCAAGGTACGCTTGAGGGCCGGTTGTTTACTGTCCTTTTGTTGCATGATGGATCCCCTATTCGACTGTCAACCCTGACAGTTTCTACAGGGATGTATCGCAAAGGGCGTACCAAAACCGGATGACGGGTCAAATCCTTATAAATCAATATGTTGAGTTGATTTAGTTGACGGGGCTTGCACGCATGTGGTGCAAATTCCCCAGCCTGGCTCATCAGGCTGGGGACTGGGCACTTAGCCTTGCTCTTCGGCAGCGCGTTGTTCTGGCCGATGCGCTTTTATATAGGCGGGTATGTTTTCCGAGCGGAAATAGAAGCCATAGGCGATGGCGCAGAGTACAAAACAGAGGATAAACAGCCATTGCCCATCCAGATGATCAATGATGAGGCCCCCCAGAATCGGTGCACTGGCGGAGCCCAGCAAATATAGGGAGGCGGCACCGACATAACTGCCGCGCAGACGGGGCGGCGCCAGCTCATCCACCCGCAGGTTGAGGGCCGGAAACAGGATCACCTCGCCGACACTCAGCACAAAGGCACTCAGCAGCCAGCCCATGGGCCAGGAGACAGGGGTAAACCAGAATCCGATCTGGGCCAGGGCGAACAGGACGCTGCCGATCCGGATGCGCTGCCCGGCACTGAATCGCGCCAGGGTATGAACCAGTGGCAACTGCAAGAAGACGATGGTCAGGGTATTGATGAGCAGTAGCTGGGTGATGAGTGCGGCGATATCGGGGATCGATAAGCGCATCAGATAGAGATCCAGCGTGCTCTGGAAATGGGCGTAGACGAACATGGTCAGCACATTGCCCAGGGTCAGCAGCAAGAAGGCCCGATCCCGCGCCAGCACCTGCAAGGTGGCGGCAAAGCCCAGTGAGCTCAGCACCTGGCGGCGGCTGTCGGTGACCCGCCACAGGGCGCCAGCCAGTAACAAGCCGTAGAGCAGGTAGCCGCCAGCGGCGAGCCAAAAGGTGTGCTGCTGGGCGGAGAGTCCCAGCCAGAGGCCACACAAGGGGCCCAGAGCGCCACCCAGATTGATCAGGTAATAGCGCAGTTGCAGGGCCAGCTCCCGATCCTGGCCATCGGGGCAGTGGTCGGAAATCATGGCGCGGCTCTGGTTTTCCAACAAGGAGCGCATCATGCCGTTACAGGTGGCGCCCAGTGCAAACCAGGCCGGGCTCGCGGCGCAGGCAAACAGGCTCATCCCCAGGATACCCAGACCACTGCCGGTGAGCATCACGCGCCCCCGGCCATAGCGGTCGGCCAGATTGCCACCATAGATGCCGAACAGGGTGCTGAAACCGGAGGAGATCGCCAGTATGAGGCCTGTATCAGTTGCCGAGAGGGCGAATTTTTGGAACAGCATCAAGCCCAGATAGGGCCAGACCATAAAGAAGGCAAACCGCGAGAGGAAGGTACCGAGCAAGATGATGTGGATGAGGGCGGGTAGGGCGAATAGCCGACGCCAGGAGAGTAACGGATCCGTGTGCATGCAAACTCCTTGGATTGTGAGCACACAGCCTAAGATCAACTGCATCCGAGTGCAATCGTCAGGCAATTCTGTTTGCCGATAGGCTTACAGATAGTGTGATCTATCGGTGTGCCAGTTGTTCGCACCTATGGCGTACCCGGTTGGCGTCATCCCTGGCCGGGCGTAAGATGACGCTTTGCGCCATTGCCATCCCTTAGCCATTGCATCAAGGAGCTCCGCCATGTTTGCTGCCCATATTGCTGATCTGGACCATATCCATAGTTTACCCCCTCGCTTGCGCCACTATCTGGTGCAGGCGCTGGCGCTGTTGGCCAGGGAGCCCCAACCGGGCAAGCATGTGCTGGATGGCGAGCGGGCGTTTGTGATCCTGGCCGATGATCATACGGCCCCGGCTGCCGAGCGGCGGCCGGAGATCCACGCCCGTTATCTGGATGTGCAACTGCTGTTGCAGGGTGAGGAGCGGATGGGCTATCGCCCGCAGCGTGCCAGCCAGCAACCGGATGATGATCGGTTGGCGACGCAGGATCTGGCGTTTTTCAACCAGCTGGAGGGCGAGCAGTTTCTCGATATGCGGCCCGGGGATTTTGTGGTGTTCTGGCCCGGTGATGCCCACCGCCCGCTGTGTGCCGTTGCTGCGCCGATGCCAATCCGCAAGGCGATCCTGAAAGTGGATGCCAGCCTGCTGCGGGATTAATGGTCGCTGATGACTTTCATTGCACCAGTGGTTTGATTGGATAAGGGATTGCAAACCGGGGCGGCTGAGTGGCCGCCCCGGATCACTTTCAGGGCTACGGCAAGGGCGCGGGTTGCAGTTGCCGGGCCAGGGGCGGCATGATCTGTGGCATCAGCGCTTGCCAGTAGTGCCAGGTGTGGCCTCCCGGGGCGTAGTCAAAGGGCAGGGGGTGACCGGCGGCCTGCAGTTGCTGCTCCAGACGCTGGTTGGTGGCGGTACTGATGTGATCGTTCGTGCCACAGTAGAAATGGGTGAGGGGCATCCGAGCCAGCTGTTGGGCATCGAGCACCGGCATCCGTGCCGGATCAAAATAGCCGGAGAGCGCCAGACTAGCGGCAAAGGCCTGCGGATGTTGATAGGCCAGCACGAACGCGCCGAATCCACCCATCGACATGCCGACGACCGCCCGTTGTTTCGGGTCGTCACTCAAACCCCACTGCCGGGTCTGCGGCAACAACTCCTGTATTAAATAGTCCGCGACATCGCCTTGATAGAAACTCTTGCCACCATCGACCATCAGCAGCGCCATGGCAGGCATGGTGTGCTCGGCGATCAGGGTATCGAGCAGGGCAGGAAGCTGGCCATCCTGCACCCATTGTTGCCGATCCATACCATAACCGTGCAGCATCAGCGCCCAGGGCAGAGGTTTTCGACTGTCGCTGCCTGCGGGCCGATAGATCAGCAACTGCTGCACGCCCAGTCGGCGGCTAGTCACTGTCAGCATCTGCAGAGTCCCCCGCTCATCCGCGTTGGCGCGCGGTAGATAGCGCTGATCGGGCGGGCCGACCTGCAGCAGGGCGTTCATCCCGCCAGAGCCATCCGGGCTTTGCGCCTGAGCGGCCGGATCCGTCAGCCAGCGCCCATCCTGCACAAATTTATAGGCCCACTTGCCGGGCTCCAGATACAGGGTGAGTTGCCAGTTACCCTCGGCATCCCGGGTCATCGGCAGGGTATCGGCTTGCCAATCATTCATCTCACCGGCAACGTAGACCTTGGATGCGGACGGCGCTGCCAGCTGCAGCTGGACCGCTTCGCGTCCCGGTGCGGGTGTCAGGGCAGGCTCGGCGGCTGGGGTTTGTGCGTGCTGGGTCATGAACATGGTTCCTTGCTGGCGGCTACTTTGGTAGTGCAGTTGCATTTCGTCACGCTCTGGCTGGTAGCTCAAGTCCATGACGCCCTGATCCGGATCGCCCTCCAGCGACCAGTGTAGTGTGAGAGGCGAGGTCGATCGCACCTCGGCCTGGATATCAAATTCGATGGCGGCCTTTTGCCAGTCGGCATCCAGCTGGCGCCAGTAGTGCACCCGCAGCGGTTTGCCCTGCTCGGCCGCAGCCATATCCAGGCTCAGCCCGTCGCGGATGCCATCGCCCCAGGTACCTTGCCAGCGTTGGGGGAGTGGAGCGGCCTGGCTAATCGAAGGTAAGAAAGAACAGCACAGCAGCAGGGCTGCGATCGATGTACCTCGTTTCATCCGTGATCCTGATAGCGGGAAGTGAGAGTGACCAGCCTACAAGCGGCGGGCCCCTGGTACTTGATTTCCTGCGCCAATATCGGCGGCTATCTGGATTGTCTTCTCGATCACCACAGGCGGTATTCCGGGCTGGGGGTCGGGCGAACGGGCAGGGTGAAACGGAATGGATCGTTGCAGTGCGGTGATGGGATATGTAACTCAATCGGTGCATCCGCATGATGCCAGCCGCGATGAAACAACCACTGGGCATAGCAGTGATACAAAAACACGGGTAACTGCTGCACAGAGCCGAGTAAGGTGAAGGTCGCTTGCCAGTTCGCAGGCAAGTAGAAGGCGGTGAGGCCTTGAGGCGGCGCACCTGCGCCTGCTGTGGTGGCGACGGTGAGCATCAGTGGCTTAGTCGCGAGTGAAGGCTCCTTGCTCATCAGGACACGTTGCGGCTGGCGCGGAAACAGATACGCCAGCTGATCCATCAGTTGCGTCAGCGTCCCCGCAAACTCCGGACTGCCGGGGCCGCCATGGCCGATCGGACTTTGCAGGCCCCACAGTGTCTGTGCCGGTTGCCAATGCCGCTGGGGTTCGGCTTGTGCGTGCGCGGCAAGCTCAGTGAGCGCCCCTTCGTCGAGCACCGGACGGCGGTAACAATGAAATGCTGTGCCCGAGTGACGGAATTCGCTGGGGGTCATGAAGAACTGCCGACTAAAGGCGCGGGTAAAGGCTTCGTGGCTACCGAATTGGCAATCCAGCGCCAGGGTCAGGATATCCGGATGTCCGTTCAACAATAACTCGGCCGCACGGCTCAAACGGCGGCCCCGCAGATAGCCTACCAGTCCTTCACCCACCTGGGTGCTGAAGCAACGTTGCAAGCTGCGGGTAGACAGTGCGGACTGTGCGGCCAGATCACCGATCTCCAGCGGTTCGAAGAGGTAGCGTTCCAGATAGTCGCTCAGGCGTAATAATCGATCCCGACTCATGCCATTCCCTGTACCCATAGCTTCATGGAGGCGGATTATCCGCAGTTCCTTTCGTATCCCCTAGTGTGCTGATCACTATTTCTACAAAAGATCCAGATAATCACTTGAAAACTGGTTATTCATACAGTACTGTTTATTCATACACCGAATGCGCGCCGAAGCAGTGATGGATGCCAGTCGGTTCCCCTCAAGATGACGATGAATTTTCAGGAGAAGACGATGAGCGTATTTGTGAATGGACTGTTTGTAGGCAACGAAATTTATCCAGGTGTCTATGCCGAAGCGCTGGCAGGCCCGAGCTGGATGATCCGCAAAGAGAACGAAAAAGGCTGGCCGTGCCGGGTCGGAGAGATCAAGGGCAGCCCGGAGGCGGGCGAGTTTCTGGCCTGCTCCTGCCTGGGCGATGTTAAAGGCCGTGCTTACAGCATGCGGACCGCAGTGCGCTTTTTGCTGAACTGATACGGCAGCGAGTGGCCGGATTACCAGCGCCTTGACCCACGGCTCCGCAGCAACAACAACGCCCACATCACTGCGGGCGTTGGCATTTTTTATCCGGGATGCTGATTGTTAACCGCGTTGTGCGGGCGGTGATCGGCTTACGAAGATTTGACCCAGCTGACTTTGGGGGCTTGCACATCACCACATTCCCAACTGACACGCTTGGGCATCATCAGGGTGAGATAGCTGTCAAAGTTGGGGGCCGGCGTCTCACGGCTCATCCACGACACCTTGATGCGTGGTGAGGTGTCACGCCACTGCACATGGCGACGAACATCGATGATATTCGGCTGGATATTTTCTACCAGCTCGACGGTGACCGATTTGGTCTTGGCCACGATCCATGGTACGCGCACCGGGCGAGGATCCCCTTCACGCCAGCTGATAAAACGCGTCGGCATATTGCCTTCACTGATCTGGGCCGGTTGCAGGGTGATCTTGCTCTTGGCAATGCCCTTGATGAGCCAGACCACCTTGACGCGCTCTTCGCTCTGCACATTCATGTCTTGTGTTTCCATATCCATTCCCTCTGTAAAAAGCTCGCCATCATTATCTTTCTTGGCGTTATTGATGGTTCGATGAGCGAGAACACTGACGCAACGAGCGTGGTTATCGTTGCGGGTACAGTTTCAGTATATGGCGCTTGGCTCCGACCAAAAGGGGGGGAGCCAGATAAATTTGTTGCTTGTGCGGTGGATCAGTAGACTGGGGCCCATTTTGGCGATGGATGAACAGACATGGCACTCAAAGCGACTATTTTTAAGGCACTTGTCAATGTGGCCGACACCGACCGCAACGTCTATCTGGAGGAGACTCTGACTCTGGCGCGGCATCCTTCGGAAACCGACGAGCGTTTGATGATGCGCCTGCTGGCCTGGGGACTCAATGCCGCACCGGATCTGGAATTTACCAAGGGACTGTGTGCGGACGACGAGCCGGATCTGTGGCGCAAGGAGCTGCATGGTGATATCGCCCACTGGATTGAGGTTGGTCTGCCCGATGAGCGGCGCCTCAAACGGGCCTGCAACCGCTCGGCAGCCGTGACCCTGTATGCCTATGGCGCGCGTGCGGCGCAGATCTGGTGGCAGCAGAACCAGCCGCTGCTGGCCAAGCAACAGAACCTGAGCGTCTATTTTGTCGATGATGACTTTGCCCAGGAACTCTCTTCCCGCGCCGAGCGCAATATGAGTTGGCAGATGACGGTGAGTGATGGCGTGTTATGGCTGAGCAGCGGCGACTTCTCTACCAGCTGGCAACCCACCTGCTGGCAGAAGGCGCAGGCATAAGCGCAGCCCAGCAGGCATAAGCCCAGCCCAAAAGCACACCGACAATTCACGGTAAGTGACAGTCAGGAAATTCCCTTTCGCCAACTCGCCGTAAACCCTTCCCTGGGGGCTCGATGGCGGCATCTCTGCCGCCAACGGTTGGCTCAAGGGATCACACCCTGACTTATCTTGCCGGCAGTGCACCCGAGGGGGCGTGTGGCGCGGCGGTTATTCCGCGTCATCCTCGTCGGGCTGCCAATCGCTGGCAAAGTACCAGTAACCGTTATTGATGAGGGTGGTCAGCCAGGCCAGTTGCACCGGATCCTGCAAGGCCAGATCTTGCTCGGCGAACGAGATCTCAGGGCCATCACACAGCTTACGGGCCAGAGCGCCGGCACCTTCCGGGATCGGCAGGCGTTCACCGTTGATAAAACAAACCTCAGGCCCGGTTTCCAGATACAGGGTGCGTAGCCCTCCCAGCTTGTTCAGCACTTCCCCGGCTTGCAGCCGATCGTAGATCTCCCCTTCGGCAAATGGCGGCTCCACCGGCTGCAGATCCAGCTCATGGCGGCTTTGACTGAGATAACTGGCCAGCCAGGGGGCAAACGCATCCCCTTGCAGCATCTGCTCCATCATCTCGCGCAGGGCTTGCACCTCGGTTGTTGTTACCGCGCCCGGATGGGTGCGACGTTGCAGCTGCGGGTCGCTGTAGCGGCGATTTCCCAGCTCGTCGGCCAGCAGGTGGTCGGCGAAGCTGCTGAACAGATCCCGCTGGTTAGGGGCGCGAAAACCCACCGAGTAGTTGAGGGAGGGCTCGATGGCGTAGCCATCGTGGGGGAATCCAGGCGGAATATAGAGAATATCGCCAGGCTCCAGCTCGACATCGATGATCGGCTCGAACGGATCGACCTGCAGCAGATCCGGATGGGGGCAGAACTGCTTCATGGCGACTTTCTCGCCCACCCGCCAGTGACGGCGGCCCTGACCCTGAATGATAAAGACATCGTACTGGTCCAGATGAGGGCCAACGCCACCACCGGGCAGGGAAAACGAGATCATCAGATCGTCAATCCGCCAGTTCGGCAGACCGCGAAACGGCGTCATCAACTCGCTCACCGGCGGATACCAGTGATCCACCGCCTGCACCAGCAGCGACCAGTTGGCTTCGCCATAACGCTCATAATCCTCGAAAGGACCGTGCTCCACCTGCCAGTGATCGGCACCCTTGACCACCAGACGGCTATCCACCGTCTCTTCCATGGCCAGACCCGCCAGCTCATTCGGGGTCAGCGGATCGACAAAATTACGAAATCCCTGCCGGATCACGGTAGGGCGCTTTTGCCAGAAAGTGGCTAAAAATTCCGGCCAGTCGAGGGTGAAATCATGGCTCATAGGGGCGTGGCTCCGCGCAAGAGAACAAAAAGGAATAGGGCATCACACTGAGGGCTCCTGCCCAGTATAGGGCAGGAGCTAAGGAGGGATCAGGATTTGGGCTTGAGCAGGGCACGCAGATCATCAGCGGTACGGGGAGCGCCGCGCAAAATGGTATCCCCGATGACAAAGGCCGGCGTGCCGGTCAGTCCGAGCTGCTGCGCCAGCTGGTGATTGGCTTTGAGTTGCTGCTCGATGGCCGGATCCTGCATCTTCTTCTGCACCGCCGGCCAGTTCAGTTTTACCTGCTTGGCAATGGCGGCCACATCGTTTTCATCCTTGAGGCTGCCTTGGCGCTCCATCAGCGCATTGTGGAAGGCCACGAATTGCTCCGGATGCAGGCTCTGTACCGCCAACGCGGCCTTGGCGGCCAGGTAGGAAGTTTCGCTTAAGATCGGGAACTCCTTATAGATCACCCGGATGCTGGGGTCGCTGGCCAGCAACTCGTGCATCGCCGGGGTGGCGCGCTTGCAGTAGCCACAGTTGTAATCCATGAATTCGACAATGGTCTGGGTGCCCTTGGCGTTGCCGCCGACCGGATCATTGGCTTGCTCGAACAGTGCCTTGCTGTGTTGCTGGATGAGTTCGACATCGGCCTTCTGCTGCTCGGCTTCTTGCTTGGCGCGCAGGGCGTTGGACATCTCGATCAGCAGCTCCGGGTGGCTGACCATATATTCGCGCACTATCTGCTCCACATCGGCGCGCTGCAACTCGGCGGCCGAGGCGGGGACTGTGCTTAAGGGGAGCAGGCAGGCGAGAACGGGCAGAACAATCTTCTTCAATTTCATAAGCGGGGCCATCTTCTGGATCATGGGGGAAGGATGCGAGGCGTTTATATAGCGTGAGGCAGGGGCGTCAAGTCAAGTCTGGGACGGCAGAACGGCGAAAATTGGCGCAATTAAACCGCTGCTTGCCGCAAAAGCAAGCAATCAGTTCGCGGGGGAGTTTACAAAGCCCGGGCCAGTGAGTAGTATCCTCGCCAATTCGGAGGGGTGGCAGAGCGGCTTAATGCAACGGTCTTGAAAACCGTCGATGGGCGACCATCCGTGGGTTCAAATCCCACCCCCTCCGCCAGATCTGAGAAACCCGGTTGATTCTATCACCGGGTTTTTTTCTGCCCGCGATTTAGCCTCGCCTTCATTCTGTGGTGACTCGCGGTTGCGCGTAGCAGAACGCTGGCCACAGCGAAGGCGCGCATCAAGCTGTCTCTCCGCGCCCAGCTTTTCTTCCACATCCGAGATCGCACCTCAGCCCTCTGCCGTGGTGAATATCCGCGGGGGAGCCGAAGTAGGCCATTAATATATATTTACTCTTATATTAATTAAAATAACTATTATTATCCTATTATCCTATTATCCTATTATCCTATTATCCTATTATCCTATTATCCTATTATCC